>NZ_CP020465.1:4307516-4661274 GCF_002076895.1 Cognaticolwellia beringensis | reverse complement strand
AAAATGACAACTCAAATGAATTCTTTAATTTTTGTTTAAAAATGAAAGTTAATGCGAAAAAGCTAAAAGCAACCACCGGTGAAGAGTTTTCAAATGATAAGTTACCAAAGATAACTGAAGCTATAGAAATTTATTCAGCGGCTTTTGATCAACAGGAATTAGCATTACAGCAAGAAGCTGAAAGGTTAAAAGCTGTTGAGAAACAAGAGTTAGCTAATAGGATTAAAGAAAAATTTAGGTTGCAAGAAGCTCAGTTTTTAAAGAGCTTTTGTGACTTCCCTGAATTTGGCATAAATAGAATAAAGGTAGGCTCCCACGCTGCTAAAATTTTAATTCGACTCCAAAGTGGTGCTATTAATGAGCAAGATTTTTTATGGCTTGAAGATAAAGGTTTTAACAATGAGGATGTCACCCAGGCATTTTATATAAATAGAGCTAAAAGCCACCTAGCACAATGGAAAAGTAGCAATAAGCCTTGGAGCTTAGTTAATGCTATAGCTGACTACAGAAAGGGAAAGTCATCTCAGGAAGTGCTTGGGTTGTTAAATCAAACTATCCCTTTAAGTTTTCTAAAGGCAATAAGAAGTTAAACTCGGCCTTACTCACAACCTCAGGTGGTGTCTTTCGTGACTTAAGCCAATACACAGAATCCTTGAAACTAGGGAGTGAGGCCAATATCTTAACTCCATCTGATTTTCGGCCCTGTACTCTCATTGGTGCATCTAACATATTACTTGGCAATGTCAGTGAAGGGTACGAATGGTATCAAAAAGCGATAGAGCGCGGTTTTAAACCAGACAGCTACGATAACGAACTTCGTTCTGTCTATATGCGCTGTAATAAACAGATACAGAAAGAGCTAAAAATTGACTTGTTAGAGAAGGGTTATAGTTTTTCTTGGCTGAAGTGCTAATTGCAATAACTGTTAAAAAAATACACTTTTAGTTACTTTACCATCATTAATGGGTTTAACGTATCCGTCAGTTAAACACCACTTTCTGATGTCGTAACTAACATAATATCCTGAAGCGGACGTTGCCAAAATATAAAAAAAATGAGTCTATTGATGGTAACTTTTTGACAATAGCCTGTTAAACCTGAATGAGAACAAACCTAAATATTGCAGTCATTCATCATTAAATTATTAATGCTAACAATGTGTGCTTACAGGAAGCTAGAGCTTGTCTCACTAACGGCAGCTCCCAGAAAAATCGGTCGTTAGCATCAATGATTATATTATGACTTTAGCTCGCTATCAGTTGACCTAAATAACAATCAGTATCTAACGTCAACAATGCGCAAAAAAATGCATTAGTGCACTATTTATGATGCTCTACACAATCATCAAAAATTGTCTTTTAGTAATTGAAATGGGATATTAAATAAATATTCTAATTTATTATGATAACCAACTTTAATAATAAAGCCTTTTTCTTCTAGACTTTTGATTGCTCTTGATAGGTTCCCATTAGTTAATACAACACCAGTTTTTAATCGGAATAAATCAAAAGATTCGACATAAATAAAGCTTGTTTTTTTGTCCCAAAAATCCATTAAATTAATTAAAACATTAAAATCTGTTTTACTTGTTTTAGTATCTAAAAACTTATCAACTATAGCTTTTAAAGTTGTTTCTTCGAGATTAATATAAATCAAAGAAGTTGGATCACAGACTTCTTTATACAGATTATTTGATTGTATTTTAATACTTTCAATTTCATTGTTATTCATAATAATCCATAAAAGTTGTTTGTCATATATGATAACAGAATTCTGGTGGTTATCAAATATGACAACAGAGTGATTGAGGTTATCATATAAGATAACCACTAGAATTCTACGAAGCAGGCTAAACTTACAAGACACAGTTATCATCAGTAAAGCTATCTGTTTCTTCTGTAACTCTGAGAGTATCGCCACACATATCAGCAAAACACTGTTGACATAAATCAGTCTCGATTTGTTTGCCATCTATTAGGCATAAATTATTAGAGGATCAAACCGCAAGCATTTTATGTATTAAACCATTGGCTATGTTTACACTGGTTTCGATTTTAATGAAAAATTAAGTACTTTCATATCGGCCACACCGTCAACTTGTAGGAACTCTATATATTGCTGTAACTTGAATAGTTGAAACAAAAGTTCTTTATTTTCAGCTTCCAAATATATATTTTCTTCTTTTAGTTCATCACGCTCACTACGGTATTTATCTTTTAAGTTTTGCTCTTTTTTTTCTTTGCTTTTTCTCTTTGCTATGTCATCGGAAGTGTTAGGCACTTGGTCTGATATCGGCATTTTAAGTTTTATAATACGATCTTTAAGTTCAATGTATTCTTCAACCTTGTAATTGAGGGCTCCATTAGATAAGCCAGCTTTTTTTTCAACGGCGTACTGTGAGATCCGCTCTCCATTAGCAATCATTTCTTGTAAGACTATTTCTACGGCTTTTACTGTTAGTGTTATTTTTGCGGTGCTCATAGCGTTACTCCGTAATAGTCTAATGCCTCTTCAAAAAATTGTTGTTCAAGCTTGAGGTATTCAACTTGAGCAGCGCTCTTTTTATGATCAATTGTATTGGAAAGTAGATTAGTGTAGTGGTTATATTTTGACTGCCAGTGCTTAATTGCATCTTTACTAGCAACTAGGTTCTCACATTTATTATTGCATTTAGCTGATTGTATAATACCTGTGATTTTACAGTCTTGACCGTTAAGGCAGTACATTCCATTACCTAAAGATTTTAAAGTAGATTTACCCCTTAATGCCATGTTAGTGGCTTTTTTTAATGTTGGGTATACTTTTGCGCTTTCATGAAGGTCTCTAGCTACTTCGAGCACTTTACCGCCTTTACCGTACAACCCTTCGGTTGCTTGAATTTGAAGTGCTAATTCAGCAGATATTTCTGCTTGTTCCTTTTCGTAATTATTTTTCATCATTTCAGGTATTTGGGCTTTATATATGGCATTAGCACTACCTCCACTCGAATACCAATCTGTTTCGGTTCGATAAAGGTGTTTTAATTGGAATGAGATGTCCTGGCCAGACACTACATTCAGTCGTCTTCCATGAACAGAAATAGAACGTCTAGGTTGATGTGAACGAAGAGGCCAATGTGCGCCTTCGTAAATCTCTTGTTCAACCAGTTCTTTATCAGCTATATTTTGGTTAAGTAAGTAGAACTCTTTAATATCCTCATTTGTTAGAGTGATATCGTGCTCTTCACACCAAATTCTTGCCCACTTTGTAAAGCTTCTTGGTGTAACCTCCTGTATTGTATTGCCCATTTTGTATTCTTTAACATTAATGCAGATATTCATTTTTTGGATATCCTTGGCATACATAGGTTTGAATACAGCACGCGCAAGTTCTATATTAAAATGGAATATATCCACAATCCAAGGAGCTGCCGCCCAAAGTTCGTCAATGCCACCTTCTGGAGCATATTTACTGAGTAAAGATTTTATGCCGACGTAACCATGTTGTTTATCATCTAACAATGAGTTGAAACATATAGCTCCAGCTTCGCTGATACGCATTCCTGAGTATGCTTGGCATGCAGCTTTGAAGGTTGAAAATATATTAGTCAAACTATGATAGAACTGGATTGAATCAACATGATAGTTAACACCTTTGTTAAGTAACGTGGTGTAAGTTCTTTTAGTATCTTTCGATGTAGAGTTTCTTATTTTATCTTCAATACAACCTGTACCGAATCCATGCCAGTTTTCATGAAAATATTTCAGGGTATCTTGGTGGTTGGCGATATATTCTAACCAGTCAATGTCATCTATATTACGCGACTCGCCATGATACTCGTCCACTATGAATAGAATTTTTTTAGCCGAGTCTATAAAGTTTTTATTAGTAAGGTCATCAAAATAATTTTTAAATGATAACCAAAGTTTTGATAAAATAGGAAATGGCATGCAGTAAGTTTGATTCGCATCAGTATCACCTAATTCATTATTAAATGTTCGTGAAACGGAATATCCGTAGACTTGTAGCGGTGTGTTGTCCATTTTACCTAGATTATTTAATGCAATAACATAATTACGTAAACTATTTTCGTTTAGTCGCTCTCTTAAGAGGTCAAAAAGTTTGTCTGTTACTTGTTTATTTTGAAGATGAAATATAGAAAGAATACCAAGTGATTGACAGGCTTTTGCGATTAACGAAATGGTAGTTGCGACCCGAACAACACTAGACAGCTTTGCTGATTTTTCGGCAAGCCAAATTATATATAGACAAATAATACGAACTTCAAACGCTAATTGTTTATTCAGACCTGTAAATGTGACCTTTCGATCACAATCACACCCTTTTATTTTGAATGACCATATGGAAAATGAAAAGCGAACTGCAGCTAAGGCGTTACCTTTAGCATCAAGACCTGCAGGACAAATTATCATGTTTTTTAAACCATCGGGGATCTCCCTTAATTCTTGTTGAACCTGTAGAAAAGTAATGGTTCTCCGCATAGTGGGTAGAAAATCAATTTCCTTTGATACGACGAGGGGACGTGATTCAATAGAAAAAATATTGTTGAGTTGTTTGTGCAGGAATTCATGTTCTGTTTTTCTAATAGTTAAATTGTTATTTTCCATACGTCACTGACTCCATCATTAGTTATTTTTTTTTGTGCTGCCGCTAATTTTGCCTGGTCCACTAGTGTTAATCTTTCGTTGATACCATTAACTATTTTTTCGTATTGTTCAGATCCTTTAGTTGAACCGGAATAAAAAACCTTATTGAGTAGGATAGATTGTCTAAATGAGAGAAGTTCATATAAGTTACTTTCTTGATCAATGATTCCACACTTATCACACTTCAGGCATTCAAGAATATTGGCGCATACTTTTGGCGTTCGTCCTTGTGACTCTTGTTCTCTGAAAAAGTCACGCTGTTGTTTTGTTTCATTATCATCAGTTTTGCAACCGAGTCCGTGAGCTGATGATATGTATGAATTGTCATCAGGAGATACCAACTTGATACCTTTCTTATTAGCGATTTGTTGACGTTGTTCTATAGGAAGGGAGCTTGTCCCACCAGTGACCATGATGTTTAGAGCATTAGAAAAATTCTTCATCATGTCAATTTCATTACCTTGGGAGTAATTTCTTTGATAAGTTTCCCATTCATGCTGAGCTTTCCCTGTTGTTAATAAAGGGTCTTGTCCTAATGAATCAAGTAGTTGCTCAGAAGATTTTTTAATTGCCCTTGCACTAAATCGAGGGATTTCAATATATTCTTGTTGAATCTTCCACCAATGATGGTTGTTGTAGAGTGAATCGAATGACTCGGAAAGTTGGTTAAATCCAACAGATGAGCCAGTGTTGTTAAATTGATGGAAAAGGTATGGAGAATTATTAATTATTCCAGAAGTTTCTAAGCACTCTAGATAAGCCTTTCTTGTGTTCAAGTAACGTTCAAACCATTTCACACCAGAACGTTCGAAATCAACAGTGATGCTAGCACCTATACCATAACGAACAAATTTAAAAGCTCGACCTTTGAACTTATAATTAGTTTCTACTCCTCCATCTGTATTTGTGAATATTTCAGATTCGAGAAGCTCTGTTATTTGTTTTTTGGAAGCAATAGTATAAAAAATAAATATCAAAAAACTTAATAGGTTGTACGTTCGAATAAGATTGAAAAGCCCTACATCATATGTGTACTCAGTACCTTTTATATTAAGAGTCATTTCTCTAAAGAATATACTTCGATCGTTAGTCATATTGGATGCTAGCGCTTTACCTTCCTTTATTCTCTCTGTGAGATGTTCAAGCTCTTTTTCATAAGTTTTTTGCAAATTCATTAAAAGGTGTAAAGCGAGATTAAACTCTTCAGTAGTGTACTTAGCGTTAGCTTCATGAGCTTTTGATGCATTAGAAAAGGTATAGGTATATTGGGAGCCTAGTTCCCCCTGACTGATTAAAAATTTACTTACCATATTCAACATTGAGCTTGCAGTTTTATCTTTATAAACTTTAGTGAAAACTTGAGATTTAAGTAGGCTACACCATTCAGCAACTCCATCCCTTTTGCCTAATTCAAATCCTTTTTGAGCTTGAAATGATAAAAAATTATAGATAGCCCTAAGAACAGTTAAACGTCCACTAACACTGTATTTTTTTATATATTTACAAAGGTTATTTCCAAGTTCATAGGACTTGGAGCAATAATGGTTTTTTGGAATTGAGTTAAAATTTGATTGTTGTACACCTGCTGATAATGGATGTTTCCAAAACTGCTTATCTGCAGACATGTTCAAATCATGAATACAAGTAGAACCGCCATTACCTACCCCATTACTTTCAATATATAAATTAGGGGTATATTTTATTTTCATAAGATGTCCTTACTATTGTTTTTTAATTTAGGCTGCAGCTAAAATTATTTCATTGGCAAACTTATCTAATATGTCAGCGGCTTTATTAAGCATATCCGAATGCTTAAGATACTTGATGTACCTTAAAGTAACAGCTTCATTTTTATGACCCATGGTTTCTTTTACAAAACCTAATGCATCAATAACATCGCTTTTTTCATTTGTAAGTATTTTAAGGAGATTAGTACCGAATGTTGCCCTCATGTCATGAGGTTTGTGGTTTAATTTTTCACCAAATCGTATTTCATAAAGATATTTAAATTTGACCCATACATTTCGTTTGTTATATTCATTGAAAGCTGTACCAGTTTTTGTGATAAACAAAGGAGAGTATCCTTTTTTGTTCTTATTGCTTTTCTTATACAGCGTTAGTAAGTCTTCGTATTCTTCTGATTCTAAATAGTCCATGATACTTTCGAAAAATGGCCTGGTAATAAACAAATCTCTAGGTGTGTCATTCTTCGTCATTACACCTACTCTTGGGGATATTTCAATATCATTAATGAGGAAAGAATCGTCTTTATGGAGGTTTTCGATAGTAAAGAGCTCTGCGTTCATCGTATTACATTCTTGACTTCGTAATCCTGAACCTATCATTAGGTTAAGGAATAATCGATCTCGTTCACCCATAGTATTAATCACAAGTAAGGCTCTTTTGGCTTGTTTTTGATTTAATGGATTTAGAGACTCCCCATGTTTTGTAACTTTCCTTATTCTAAGATCCGTCGATTGAACATTTCTGTGGCCAGTTGATGCTGTCTCGTATTTAAAGAAACCTTTTTGGGGAACTACTTTATTTCTAATAAGAAACTCATAGAAAGCTCGGAGGTAATTGATGTAAGAACTCGCTGTAGTATATTTTTTGTCATTTTTATCATTAACATCAAGTAGTAAATCCTCTCTGTACCCATAGGTAGGTGAATTATAATGTAAAGGAGTCGGCTTATAGGGATTTATATTGTTCGCTTCAATGAAATTTAACCAAGAAAGGAGAGCTTTAGCATAGGTGAATGATTCTTTAACTTGAGAAGCCTTCTCCATGATTGCTATATTCATGAGCCTTTCAATATTTTTGTCTTTAGCTCCACTAATAATTTTTACTTTTTTTAAGGTCGGCGAAGAGAATGTATGTTTTTCATCATCTATTTTAAGTTGATCTATGACACCGAATCTACATTCAATAGTTTTTATTTCTGGCATTATGGAAGCCTATTGTTGTTAATTGTATTTTAACAATAGCACTTGTTTTTTCTAAGTCAACTTATTGGGGTGGATTTTCTAAGCTGCTCTTACTAGGGTAAAAGTACAACCACCAAAACAACCACGCATAATATTGATTGACGTTTTGATCATGTCGTATGCAGGTATTTTAGCATCACCATATGAAGGGTGAGGTACACGTTGATAAGGTAAACCAAATACACCGTCCATTTCAGCTTCTGATAACGGCTTTGCTGGCGGGTTTAACCAAATAAGGCGGCTACCGTGCTTTTGTACTAATGGTTTGGCAGACGTAGGGTTTACTTCTTGATGAAAAATACGTGAAGCATGGGCATACAGGGTTTTGTTGTCTCTTACTTGCTCAAAGGTTGGCAAGTTAATATAAGTAGTTTCCCATGGTTTTTTCTTGTCTGCCCACGACACATTTTTATGGGCAGCAGCTCTAAACTCACTTAACTGAATAGGTTGCGCTGTTTTCGTTACATCTTTTTCCGCTGCATTTGTTACCATTTCTTCAGCGGCTTTAGCTGCAGCATCGGCCGACGTTGTTGCACAATCAGGCGAGGTCATATCTTGGTAAGGGCTATAAATAGGGTCAATTTTCCCAGGCTTATCAATACTACGTGAGTCTATGCCTTTCCAACCCGGTAGTACTTGGTTCGCTAAAAATGCGCTACCACGGACATCGGTAATGTTTTTAACATCGTCGCCATTGGCAATGCGATGGGCAATTTCAATAAGCGGACGTTCGGCATTGCCGTATATAAGTAAATCAGCTTTCGAATCAAACAGTACCGATTGACGCACTTTGTCAGACCAATAATCATAATGAGCTACTCGGCGTAAACTCGCTTCGATACCACCAATAATAATAGGCACGCCTTTGTAGGCTTCTTTACATTTTTGGGTATAAGCGGTTACGGCGCGGTCAGGGCGTTTGCCACCTTCATCGTTAGGCGTGTAGGCATCATCATGGCGCATACGGCGTTCGGCGGTGTAGCGATTGATCATCGAGTCCATATTGCCGGCGGTTACACCAAAAAATAAATTAGGCTTGCCTAGTTGCATGAAAGCGTCTTTGGTCTTCCAATCAGGTTGCGCGATTATACCAACACGGAATCCTTGAGATTCAAGCATACGACCAATAACCGCCATACCAAAACTTGGATGGTCAACATAAGCATCGCCAGTTACTAAAATAATATCGCAACTATCCCAGCCTAACACTTCCATTTCTTGACGAGACATCGGCAAAAATGGCGCTGTTCCATAGCATTCTGCCCAATATTTAGGGTAATCGAATAGTTTTGGAGTTGTTTTCTGGGTTGGCGCTAAGTTCATACATTACCTAAATTAATTTTTTACAATAGAGACAAGCGTGATGTTACACACTTTAAAGCCTAACAATGACCTATTAACCGACAAAGCAAATACTTTGATGATAGCGTCATATTTACCACCTCAACATTATTTACATTGACGAGGATTCATATCGACGAGGACAAGGCGCGCGATTATAGCAGAGATATACGCTAAGCCCAAATATTGTCGCTTTGAAAAGGTATATTTAAAATATAGACAAATTATGGCTTTCATCGTATAAAATTCGTTATTGGTCGTGTTGTTGTGCAGACACATTGAAAACTAAGCCATAGCTTAGTATAACTAGTCATTAAAATTTTGAAGCTTAGTTTGCAGTATTTAAGGTTAATCATTGTAGAGCCATTAACCCCTTATGCTAATGCCGAGATAAATATCCCTTAATAAGTAACCCAATATAAGTAAAAATAAATTATGAAATTACAATTAATTGCTGCTGCTATTAGTATTTCTTTAGTTGCATGCGCATCAACAGCGCAGAAAAAGGTCGCACTCGAAAGTCATACCATAATTACCAGTGACGTAGCTGCAACACCTTCGGCAGGTATGACAAATTCAACAACGATCACCTTAGAACAAATTATGTCTGATCCTGATTGGTTTGGCCGTTCACCTGAGTCATGGTATTGGGGTGACGACAGCCAAACCGTATTTTATCAGCAAAAACGACAAGGCAACCCTTTACGTGATTTAGTGCAAAAAAATGTCAGTACTGAAGGTAATGGCGACTTAGTTAAGTTAGCGCAAATGCATGTTGTTGCTGATAGCAATGCGATTTTAAATAATACCAGAACACATGAGGTATACACCTTTGAAGGCAATGTTTTTGTTAAAGCACTTGCTACTCAAAACGTGCAGCAATTAACCTACACGTCAGCGATTGAATCATCGGCAATGTTCTTAACTAATGGCAATGTTGCATATCGTGTTGGGAATGTTTTTTATGCGCATGATATGTCCAGTCAAAAAATTATTGAGCTAGCAAATTTAAAAATGACTGATGGCGAAAAGCCTGCGACAGAACCACTAAGCTATATTGCGAGTGAGCAGCACGAACTGATTGAATATGTCGCGTTAAAGCAGCGTAACAAAGATTTACGCGCTGAGCAAAAACGTCAGTTACGCGTTAAAAATAGTACAGTGACACAAACTAACTTTTATTTTGGCAAAGACAATAAAATTGTACATGCCAGTCTTTCTCCAGCTGGCGATAAATTAGTGGTCAGTGTTGCGCCAGAAAAATCGTCACGTGAAAGCAGTGATATTATGCCCAACTATATCGCTGGCGATGGTCATATTAAGGCAGAAGAAGTGCGCAGTCGCGTTGCCGATAATCGTCAATATGCTGAGCAGCTTTATGTTTTAGACTTAAACCAAGGTACGAAAGCATTATTAAACTACGACAGCTTACCGGGCTTTGATGAAGATGTGCTGGCCAATGTGCGTAAAGAAAATTATGCGCGTGAAGGTAAAGAATATAAATCGCAAAAGTCAGCACGTAATATTCATGTTATGCAAAGCTGGGATCCTATTCAATGGCAAGATAATGGCAAACATGTTGCTATTATGCTCGAGGCCTGGGACAACAAAGACCGCTGGATAGCCACCGTCGACTTTGAACAAAAAAGCTTAGTTTCTCAACATCGTTTACATGATGATGCGTGGATAAATTACAGCTTTAACGAAATGGGGTGGTTGAGCAATTCTGAGCGTTTATATTATCTTTCAGAAGAGAGTGGTTATGCACACCTATACGTTAAGCCAATAAATGGTAAAGCAAAAGCTTTAACGACAGGTAATTTTGAAGTAAATGACCTAACTGTATCTGCAGATGAACAAAGCATTTATTTTAAAGCTAATAAAAAGCACCCAGGTATTTATGAAATATATAACGTTGAACTTACCTCTGGGGAAGTAAAAGCATTAACGGATTTAGGTGGTATGAACGATTATGCGTTGAGCCCAGATGAATCTAAACTTTTAATTCAACATTCAGAAATTACTTTACCACCAGAGCTTTACGTTAAAAACTTAATTAGTAATAGCGAAGCTATTCGATTAACCCATACAGTTTCTGAAGCGTTTTTGGCGATGCCTTGGGCAGCACCTAATGTCGTGGCTATTGAATCATCACATCAAGACCAGCCGATATATTCAAAAGTTTATTTACCTACAGGCTACGATCAAAGCACCACTAAAAATAGAGCAGTCATGTTTAGCCATGGCGCGGGCTATTTACAAAACTCGCATTTAGGTTGGTCTGGTTACTTTCGTGAATATATGTTTCATAGCATGCTTGTACAGCAAGGATATGTGGTAATTGATATGGATTACCGCGCATCAAAAGGTTATGGCCGCGACTGGCGTACAGCAATATATCGTCATATGGGTAAACCTGAAGTGCAAGATATGCGTGATGGCGTTAATTGGTTAGTTGAAAATGCCAATGTTGATGCAAAACGCGTAGGGACATATGGCGGCTCTTATGGCGGATTTTTAACCTTGATGTCAATGTTTACCGACCCTGAGTTATTTCAGTCTGGCTCTGCTCTGCGCTTAGTATCAGATTGGGCCTATTACAACCATGGCTATACCGCTAATATTTTGAATACACCCGCTGATGACGCAATCGCTTATGAACGTAGCTCACCAATTTACTTTGCCGAAGGCTTAGAAAAACCCCTATTAATTAATGCCCCTATGGTAGACGATAATGTTTTTTTCCAAGACACAGTGCGTTTAGTTCAACGATTAATTGAATTAGAAAAGCAAGACTTTGAAACCGCTATTTACCCAGTAGAACCGCATGGTTTTGTACAACCTAGCTCTTGGTTAAATGAATATCGTAGAATTTATAAGTTGTTTGAAAATACCTTATAAAATAACTTAATACGTTAATGTTAAGGCCTCTCAATGAGGCCTTTTCACCAATATAAATAACAGGGAAGATTAACTACAAGGTATAAATTTTCTACGGCTCCAATATTATAAATAAGGCGTAAACTTTCGTCTCACACAGTTATAAGTTTTCATTGAATAAATATCAGACGTAAGTTACTTGAACTTAATATAAACTAAAGATAAATGAAAGGTTAAAGAGAATTACATGGATAACATGCTTGGCTACTTAGAAACACTTTCGGCATTATTTATATTGTTTTTAGGCGTTGCAGTATTAGCAATAATTTATATGTACATTGTTGATAAAACGCAAAATAAACACGCGATACGTCGCAATTATCCGGTCATCGGTAGGTTTAGATATTTGTTTGAAAAGCAAGGTGAGTTCTTCAGACAATATTTTTTTGCTATGGACAGAGAAGAACTGCCTTTTAATCGAGCAGAGCGCAGTTGGGTGTACCGAGCTGCAAAAAATGTAGAACGTACCGTGGCTTTTGGCTCCACACGCAATCTTGAGCCAACCGGCACTATAATGTTTATGAATTGTGCTTTTCCAACACTAGAAGAAGATGCTGTAACACCTAGTTGCATTACCTTTGGTAGTCAATGCCGAGTTCCTTACATTACCGATTCAATTTTTAATATTTCAGCCATGAGTTTCGGTGCTTTATCGGCACCAGCAATTAAAGCACTTTCAGATGGTGCTGCCAAAGCCGGTTGTTGGATGAATACCGGTGAAGGTGGTGTCAGTGATTACCATTTAGCCAGTGGTGCAGATCTTATATTTCAAATCGGTACAGCAAAATATGGCGTACGAGATGAGCATGGTCAGTTGTGCGATAAAATGTTGGCAGCATTAGCCGCGATGCCACAAATTAAAATGTTTGAAATAAAAATGAGTCAAGGGGCTAAACCCGGCAAAGGTGGCATATTACCGGGGAAAAAAGTCACGGAAGAAATTGCTACTATCAGGGGGATTATGCCAGGTGTAGATTCAATTAGTCCGAATGCGCATCCAGATATAAAGTCAGTAAAAGATATTTTGACGATGGTAAACCGGATTCGCGTAGTAACCGGCAAACCGGTAGGATTTAAAGCGGTTATTGGCGAATCCTTATGGTTAAGAGATTTACTTGCAGAAATTAACTTGCAAGGGGCTGAGTTTGCGCCAGATTTTATCACCATAGATAGCGCCGATGGCGGCACAGGAGCAGCACCGCAACCGTTAATGGACTATGTTGGTTTACCGCTAAAGGAAAGTTTACCGTTAGTGGTTAATTTACTGGTTGAATATGGTTTACGCGATCGCATTAAAATTATTTGTGCCGGCAAGCTTATTACTCCTTCAAAAGTAGCATGGGCAATAGCGATGGGGGCTGATGCAGTAAATTCAGCCAGAGGATTTATGTTTTCTTTAGGTTGTATTCAAGCCATGCAGTGTAACAAAGATACTTGTCCTACCGGCATTACTACGCATAACCTCAAGTTACAAGAAGGTTTAGACCCAACAAGTAAGGCGGAGCGAGTAGCCAATTATCATAAATATATTCAATATGGTGTTGGGTTGATAGCACATTCATGTGGTGTAACTCAGGCAAGAAAGTTAGATCGTAACCATGTACGTATTATTCAAGACAATGGCTTATCTGTCGCTCTTGATAAATTGCATCCTTATAGTGAAACTAAGCACTAGCTTTATTAGCACGATGATAACCGCCAAAAAAAGCCAACAAACCGCCGACAGCGCCATAAAAATGTGCATCGGTGGCAACACTGGCACCGATAAGTAACTCTACATCCGCACTAGCACCGTAAATTTGCTCATGAATAATTTTTGCAATAACGCCAATTAGCAGCAGATAACCGGTTTTCTCATTATGCTTGATGTCCATTAACGCCCCCCACACAAAAAAGCCGTGCAAAACACCTGACAGTCCAACATAAAGTTCAATGTTTACTGAAAACCAATAAATACCAAGGCTGCACACTATGGCACTGGCCATAAAGACCATTAAATAATTCTTATAGTTATAATATTGGCCATGTAACGCCCAAAGTAGGGCTACGGCAGCCGTATTAAGCATAAAGTGGTTACCATTTGAGTGAAAAAAATGACCTGATATAAGACGCCAATATTCACCTGTCATGATAAGGCTGCGATTATAAATTAGAAGCTCAGAAATTTGACCATCAAAAATAGCTGCAGTAGTGGCAAGTATAAATACTATCAAAGGGCCTAAGCTATGCACTGTTTGTATAGGGAGAGATTTTAATTGCAGCATGTAATTTTTATTATTTACTTAAAATGAGAAGGACCCGTGATGATGTAAAGCACTTTAACAGTTGCTAGAAGCTTTAGAAACACTAGTATTAACGTTAAGCTGATCGCGAGGGAAAATTGAATTCATTCATCAAATTTATAAGCCATGAATTTGGCATAGTAGAGAGAATTACTGCCACAATATTGAACGCCCCCAGCTTACATGGTTTTTTAAGTTTATTTAAAAAAGTTCATATTAAAATTTTTAATCTCCCTTGATGGTATTCAGCTTAAGAGTAAACTTGATCTCGGCCTAATTCTTTAGCCATATAAAGCCGCTTATCTACACGTTGAAATAAATCATTTATTGAATCACCCGTTTGATATTGTGCTATACCAAAACTACAGGTTACTGATGCTATATTCGTTGCTCTATATTCACTAATGATTACTCGAAGTTTTTCGCAGGTTAAATGCGCCTCTTTCTCAGTTAGTTCAGGGAAAATAATAACAAACTCATCTCCACCCCAACGAGCAAACCAGTCGACCACTCTTATGTTTTCATCAACGAGTCGAGTTATATTACAAAGAATATTGTCACCTACTTTATGTCCATGTTTATCGTTAACCTCTTTAAAATTATCCAGATCAAACATGACTAAGGTTAAAGGGTGCAGGTAACGATTAGCGCGGATTATTTCTTTATTTAATTCGGATTTAAAAGATTTACGATTAGCAATTTGTGTTAACGGGTCTTTGTTGGCAACGGACTCAACCTCGATTATTTTTCGCTCTAATTGTTGGTTTTTCTTTGCTAATTCAAAAGTTTTTTGTGCGATTCTTTTCTCTAAGGATAAATTACCATCGAGTAGTAGTTTGTTTTGTTCAATAAGATCGGTTTGAGCCATAATTTGTTGGTGTATATCATTATGGGCGCCAATCATACGTGCGACACTACCATCAGGGTTTCTTGCTACGATAGTCCCGCGATCAACAATCCATAAATAGCTGTCATCTGATTTTTTACAACGATACTCTACTTGGTAAGTATCACTTACTCCGGAAATGTAGCGCTCAAATTGATGCATAACTCTAGGGTAATCTTCAGGATGGATCAGGTTTTCCCAAGTAAAGACATCTTCTCTAAAAATGCCAACCTCATAACCTAACATGCGATACCAGCCAGGACTTCGAGTTACTATGTTAGTATTGCCATTCCAGTCCCAAACGCCTTCTACGATAACATCTAAAATATTATTCAACGTTTTATCTGAATCACTTGCTGAACTATGTTGATAGGTCTTATGCATGAATACTCCTTGTTAAATGCATTATCTTCATCCTGAAAACTACGAAGTTTAAACCGTAGTTGCATCCATGTAATCTAAAAAACTCACTTAAGTAATAACGGTGATTGGCTGAATTAGTCATTTGATATTCGTTAAGCACAAAAACATTCAAAGTAATTTAATAAATGACTTAAATTCGTTGATAAAGTCTCGTAAACTTAGCTATCTTTTATATTGTTATTTTAATAAATGTCCCGAGTTTTATGTCAAAAATGTCAGCGACCTGAAAAAGCCTGTATTTGTGCTTTTTTGGCTAATATTAATAATCACATATCTGTTGTTATACTGCAACACCCAAGCGAGGTTACGCAAAGTAAGGGTACTGTGAGTTTGCTACAACATTCATTAGCTAACTGCGAAGTGATTGTTGGCGAAACTTTTACTGACTCTACAGTATTAACGCAGCAGTTTAAAAAATACGCTGAAAAAATAGTGTTGTTATATCCAAGTGAACAGGCAATTATGCTTGATTTTTCTGCACCCAATAGTACTAAAAATGTTAACCTAAGTGAGTTAAGTGATAATAAACTGAGTGATATTGAGTGTATTATCATACTTGATGGCACATGGAAAAAAGCCTATCGCATGTTTATGCTCAACCCTTGTTTACATGATATAAAGCACATCGTTCTACCTCAAGGAATAACAAGCCTATATCAAATTAGAAAAACCAAAAAAGATAATGCACTTTCATCATTGGAAGCGTGTTGTCATGCTTTAGCTTGTTTAGAAAATGAACCTGAAAAGTATCAAAAATTGTTAAATAACTTTGTGAAATTTAATCAATTTCATCAATCATTTAGTCAGCGTAATGTTTAACTGCAAAAATATGGTTAACAAAGCTATTAATGTTTTAAGTAATGTCAGCTAGTTTATCGTAATTTATTTATTAAGGAATATCATGTCAAATTCAGCCATGAAAGGGCTATTATCTCTACTTCTTATTTCTACCAGTTTGATGGTTGTTGCAGTACCAGATAAAAAGCGGGAGGACCGTGAGCCAGAAGCAGCAACAGGAATTATTGCGAAACAAACACTTGTTACTGAGCATGCGATGGTGGCGACCGCAAACCCATATGCCAGTAATGCGGGCCTTAAGATTCTTAAGCAAGGTGGGAGCGCTGTAGATGCGGCGATAGCGGTGCAATTAGTATTAACCTTGGTTGAACCACAATCTTCAGGTATTGGTGGTGGCGCTTTTATGTTGCATTGGGATAATAAAGCCGAGAAGCTAACGACATTTGATGGCAGGGAAACTGCACCTGCAGCAGCAACAACCGATATGTTTTTAGATGAAACAGGCCGAGCTATACCCTGGATTAAAGCGGTTGTTGGTGGTCATGCTGTTGGTGTGCCGGGTGTACTAGCCGGCCTTAAAAAAGCCCATGAAAAATATGGCAAACTACCGTGGGCTGTTTTGTTTGAAGATGCGATAAAATTGGCAGAGTCAGGTTTTATTGTCTCACCTCGTTTAGAAAAGCTTGTCGCGATGGAATTTAACCCAGGTATTACCAAGTTACCGACAATAAAAAACTACTTTTTTCCTAACGGCAAGCCAATTAAAGCAGGGCAGCTGTTAAAAAATCCAAAACTCGCTTTTGTCTATCGCAGTATTGCTAAAAATGGCATCAATGCTTTTTATCAAGGTTGGATCGCGAAAAAAATTGTTGCTGCAGTTCAACAATCAGTCATTGCACCGGGGCGCTTGACCCTTGCTGATATGAAAAACTACCGTGCAAAAGAGTTACCCGCAGTGTGTGGCCCATATCGACAATATCAGGTTTGTGGAATGGCACCGCCAAGTTCAGGTGGTGTGGCAATTATTCAAATTTTGGGACAACTTGAACCGTTTGATATTGCAAAATATTCGATGAGCGATGCACAGTTTTCCCATTTATTTACCCAGAGTTCGCGCTTAGCCTTTGCCGATCGTAACCGGTATATTGCTGATAGTAGTTTTGTTAATGTGCCAACACAAGGCTTAATCGAAAAGTCTTATATGGCGCAGCGTTCGGCATTAATTAATCTTGATAAAGACATGGGTACTGCGCACGCTGGTACACCGACAGGCGCGCTGGTTCAAGCCGATGACAATGCTTATGAACTTCCCTCTACAAGCCATATTTCAATTGTTGATGAAGACGGAAATGCTATTTCAATGACCACGAGTGTAGAAATGGGTTTTGGCTCAGCGGTGATGGTTGAAGGTTTTATTCTTAATAATCAATTGACAGATTTTTCATTAGATCCGAAACAAAATGGTCAATGGGTCGCCAACCGTTTAGAGCCTGGTAAGCGGCCACGAAGCTCAATGGCACCTATGATGGTATTTGACCAAGATAAGGCGTTAAAGCTTGTTATAGGCTCACCTGGCGGTAGTCGTATTATTAATTATGTCGCACAAACCATGATTGCTATTCTTGATTGGCAACTTGACCCACAATCAGCGATAAACTTACCTCATTTAACTAATCGGAATAAAGTCACAACATTGGAAAAAGGCACAGATTTAGTAAAGCTTAAATCGGCGTTAGAAGCAAAAGGTCATCAGGTTGTGGTGCGTGATTTAAATAGTGGTATACAAGCGATACAATTATCAAAGGGTAAATTACTTGGCGGCGCTGACCCGAGACGAGAAGGCACAGCTGTTGGTTATTAAGAGTTACTAAAAGTTTCTAAGCACTTTAAAAAGCAAAACGGCGTCAATATTGACGCCGTTTTTAGTTGTTTTTACTGAGTAAATTAAAAGGGGTCTTTTAATATTTTATCGATAACCCATTTGTCGTCGACTTGAACTAATGACAAGCGTTTAACATCTTTCAAACGTTCATCTTGATAATAACCGTCAAAATAAACCGTAATTATAGCGGAACTATTGAACTGCTCTCTGACCTTAATGCCGCTATCGTCAGGTGTTATCTCAACCTTATCATACGACATATTGAACAAATGACGAGCAACAGCCTTAGGTGATTTATAGTGCAAAATAATACGAGATAATTTCGGGCTACAAACCGAGGCTGCTTTTTTAATGTTTTGTTCGTTATACAAAGCATTAAAAAATTCAATGGCGACCACTTCAGGGTTATCAACATTGTTAATTTTGTTTTTGTCTACTTCATTACAGCCAAATAGCAGTAATGTTAAGCTTAGAAGGATAAATTTCATATAATTCATAAAGTAACAAGTAATTCGATAATATTGAGTTCATACTACCGTAAATATTGTTGGTAAACCTAATGTTTTTAAATAAAAAAGACGTAATTTTTATCAAATTACGTCTTTAAAAGTAGAAGGTAAAAGTATTATTTATACTTACCTTTAAATAGCACTATTCGATATATTTACTACGCTAGGTCTTCTTCACTAAATGAATCAGTGAACAAAGCGCTTGAAAGGTAACGCTCAGCAGAGCTAGGTAAAATAACCACAATATTTTTACCGGCATTCTCTGGTCTTTCAGCAATACGCTTAGCAGCAACAACCGCAGCACCTGATGAAATACCAGCAAGAATACCTTCTTCTTTCATTAAGCGATGCGCCATCGCCATAGAATCATCATTTGAAATCTGTTCTACAGCATCAATAAGCGAAAGATCTAAGTTGCCAGGAATAAAACCAGCACCAATACCTTGAATCTTATGAGGGCCTGGTTTTAGTTCTTCACCTGCCATGGCTTGGGTAATAACAGGAGAGTCTGTTGGTTCTACAGCCACTGATGTGATTTTATGCTCGGCAACACTTTTAAGGTATCGCGTTGTACCGGTAATTGTGCCACCTGTACCCACACCAGCAACGAAGAAATCAATTTGGCCTTTAGTATCACGCCAAATTTCAGGACCGGTAGTTTTTTCATGAATTTCAGGGTTAGCTGGATTATCAAATTGACCTAGCAGTACCACATTATCTGGATCAGCATCTTTAATTTCTTGTGCCTTGGCAATTGCGCCACCCATACCTTTAGCGCCATCAGTTAATACGAGTTTAGCGCCAAGTGCGATTAATAGTTTTCTGCGTTCCAAACTCATCGTATTAGGCATGGTAAGTGTAATTTCATAACCACGTGCAGCCGCAACAAATGCTAGCGCGATACCTGTGTTACCACTAGTCGGCTCGACAATAGATTTACCAGCACTAAGCAAACCTTTTTTCTCGGCATCCCAAATCATGTTGGCACCAATACGGCACTTAACACTGAAGCTTGGGTTACGTGCTTCAATTTTAGCGTAGATATTTGCTGTATTTTCACCACTGACAATGCGGTTAAGCTTTACTAGCGGGGTATTACCAATTGATGTTGAGTTATCTTCAAATATAGTCGACATTTTTTTATCCTGTTATCACGGTACAACTGAGTATGTCATACAGATTTTTTATTTGTATGTATGTGTTAACTATCGAAAGTTAATTCAGTTTAGTCAACACTTTGTAATTAGGTTAACCCTTTATGGCAGAAAAAGAAGTGATATTTCGGTATCTTATATGCAAAAAAGGAATAGATACCCAACTAATGAGTCTTAAAGGCGTATTTAATGAATGATAGAAAACCGTCTTACACTAGCTTTATCGCTGTTTAAAGAGAATAATGTATAATCAGATTATTGATATTGTTAGCTTTATTTTAAATGACTAATAGCTAAATAATAGCACCCTAACCGTAATGGAATAATAGTGACAGATAACATTGATACAAGCTCTGATAATAGCAATGCAAAAAATAGTCATGAAGATATTTCAAAAATGGCGAAAATCAAGGCTAAAGCTGAAAAGCTATCAGGTAAAGAAACCCGCGAAATACTAACCCCCTTTGCTTTTAAAATAGATAAATCTCTATTTGGTATATCATTAGCCGTTCCATGGCAACGCGCTATGGCATTATCAGTCGATTTGGTTTTAGTGGCGCTGTTAAGTGGCGCACCAGGTGAATTATTAGCTGTATTGGTGGCGATAACATTATTTAACATTGGTAGTAAAAAACGCGCTAAAAAATTAGGTAACATAAGTGGTTTAAAAGAAACCGCTTTACGTATTTTTGCCGCGCTTATTGTTTTCGTTATCTTAATCGATTTTTTGCCAAAATTTTTCACTCACTTGGATACTTTTAATAATCGCGTTGAGCAGGCAGGGCAGAATCAAGACTCTGTGTCGGGTAATAAAAGCAACCAAAGCAACAAACAAGGCACGACAGAAAAAGAAAATAATGACTTTATCAAAGCCACGCTTACCTTAGCTGCTAGCGTTGCTATTTCGCATAGCGAATGTGAGCAATATTCATGCTGGCAGGAGTTGAGTGAAGGTTTATCCTCAGCTTATGCAGAGCAAACTACATCATCGGCAGGCATGAAAAAATTTAACACATACTTAATTGATAATATTGCTAGTAATAGCCGCTTAACACCGAAAAAAATGACACAATTAAGCGGGCATCTACAAAAGTTACATGAGAATAACGAGTCCCAACAGCAAAATGCTACGTCAACAATTGATGAAAATAATATGCCTACCACTGTTGAGAAAGCTAAAGCCATTAGCAAAAAAATTGAAACTAAAATAGATAACTTAACTGCGCTGAATGAGGAGGATAAAGCTGAACCTGCAGATGTTGAACTACCTAATCCTGCCGATGTTGAACTACCGAATCCAGCTGTATATAAAGGCTTTGCTTGGCTTCAAGGTTTAGTCGAGGACCTTGGGCTAGGCTTCGGTTGGGCGGCATTCTATTTTACTATGTTTACTGCACTTTGGTACGGTCAAACACCAGGGAAAAGGCTTTTAAACATTCGGGTTGTTCAGCTTGATGGGACACCCTTATCCATTTGGGATAGTTTTGGCCGTTATGGTGGTTATGGCGCTGGTATTGCTACCGGCTTACTAGGTTTTGCTCAAATATTTTGGGATCCTAACCGACAAGCTATTCAAGATAAAATTTCATCTACAATTGTCGTTAATGATAAAGGTTTTGACAGAAAAACTAATAAGAAAAAAGTAAACAAGCCCGCGAATGGGCCAGCTTAATTACTATAAACTATTAATAAAATTGTGGTAAATGCTTTATCAAATCACCATAGCTTAAAGCAGAAGGGCAGCAAGATAGAGTACCCTTAGCGAATAAACATAAGCTTTGCATATGATTCAGTAACCAGTCCAGTAACCAATAAAAAATAACCAATAACATTTAGCTATTGGTTATTGAATCCGTCGTTAACGTTTATCAATCGTTGATTTTCTATGAAAGCGCTTATTACAAAGCTTATCTGCAGGTTTATGGCAACCACGCATAACTAATTTTACTGTAAATTGTACGCTGTTCGCGCGAAATACTTTTTAATCTATCATCTTGATAACTGTTATCTGAATAACCCAAGTAGAACACAGTTTGAGGGTTAATCTTATAGGCATAAATTAGCTGTGTTGATAAATTATTATCCTTTGCTGTATAGGCGCTAGCGTTATTATCTAGATTAAAGTCTATATCAGTATAAACCACGTTAAACTTTAAATAGCTATTTACATTAAATTGATAAGAAATACGTAATTCTGTTAAGTTTTCTGTGAATACATTGGCATTTTCAGCTTCTAAATCACTATAAGTATGTGAAAATTCAAACTCTAAATGTTTATTAACGTTATATTTTACATTACCAAAAATCGCGATGTAATCGCCTAATCTATTGTTTTCATAATCTATTTTATCACCAATGGTTAGTTCAAATTCAGTCGAAAATTGTGCTGTAGGCTGAGCGGTTGCATAAAAAACGGCTTGGTTTTCTTGGAAACGATCGGTGTTACCGTCAATGCTGTTATCAATAGGTAGGTTAAAGTTTAATTCATGGCGGCGTAAACCTACTTTATCAGCGGAAACTAGCATCACATCAAAAAATGAGAGTTTTGGACCATCAATACTAAAATTAGTAGCAACAGAGCGCTCTAACAGCTCACCTTTTTCGTTGTGTAATATTTGCCATTGGCCCGCAATTTTAATTTCTTGCCAAGTACTGTCAGGCTCGCCATAGATAAAATGATTCACCAGTACGTTACTTTTTTGATAATCAGCACGGGGCATAAAGCCTAAGTCGGCACGAAATTTTGCGCCTATTTCTTGGTGTTCGGCAAATACTTGCCAATATTCTGAGTCATGTTTATATTTTATTTTAAAGGCATGGTCGTTAAAGTTTTCTTCTTGGCCACTTTGGCTAAATTCAGCGGCGTCTTTGGTATCGGCCAACAGAATTTGTGCTTGAAGTGAGTTAGAGTCATTCAAACGATACTTTGAGTCAATGCCTGAAACGAAGTTATGATAATCATCGGTTTGGCGTAAAGTGCTAATAACACCAACGGATAAATCTTCGTTAACATCATAACGATATTTAATTGCACCAGATTCACTGGCGCTGTCTATGGAAATTAATCGCGAGTTAGTATTACCCGGCAGAATAATATTGGTTTGCGTATCATTGGTCATGAACGCACCATAGCTGTGTTTTCCTTCGGTGCCTGTTAGCTTAGCGCCATACTCTGGATCGGCAATATTACGTGTATATACTAGGTCAAAGTCGCTGGAAAAGTACTCTGAGTTTTCAACAAAAAACTGACGTTTTTCATCATAAAATAATGAAAAGGTTTTATTTACACTCAATTGGCCGGCGTCTGATTCTACATTTGAAAAGTCCGGATTTACGGTAACATTCAATAATGTATTAGCGTTAATGCCCCAACGTAAGTCTAAACCTGCATCTATATCGTTTTCACTTTGCCAATCGGTCGTAGGTGTAAATATTTCGCGGTTTTCATTCCTGCTAGCAACTAACGTTGGTGTCAACATCAGGTTCTTACTGGCTTTAGCTTCTTTAAATCCGGTAATTTCTGGAATTTGACATAACCAACAAGAGTCGTCGCGATCGAGCGCTATGTGAGATATACGTAAATGAGAATCACGCGGATATAAGCGGATTAATTCAATCGCCCAAGTTTTAACGTCATCATTGTCGTCAAAATTTAAAATATGATACGGAATAGCTATCTCAACTTGATAGCCTTCGGTGGTTACCACCCCAGCAGACTCCCAAATGCCATCCCATGCAGCATCTGTGGTTCTCGTCATTTCATTTTCAATTTGGTCGTGCTGAACACCATAAGGGTTAACAAAGAATTGGTAACTTAAACGACGATTATTGTATGTGTCTAACTTAAAACCAACGAGATCATCGCGCCAGCGGGTATCGCGGTCACCTAAAAACCCTTGAATTAATTCAGGGTTAGGGTCTTGTGCGATAAACGAAACATAGATAAATTCGCCGTTTTCAATGATTTTTGCCTTGGTTGAAACAGGGCTTGGTTTGTTATTCCAGGGGCTATTAACGATATTGAGTGATATATCGAGTGCTTGCAGCCATAGGGTTTCATTTAATTCACCATCAACATTTAGCTCAAGATCAGTATGAGGAATGTTTAATTGTGTTGATTTTACGGTGCTTTTTTCTGCATAACTCGGCTGTATACCTAGTATTAATGCGCAGGCGAGTACAGATATGCCGCGTTTAATGAACTTCAAATTTACCACTCCAATATTTTTATTATTTTAATTTTTCAACGTAACTTGTTCTACGTTAATGTAATTCCTTTTAATAAATTGTTACAAATTTGCTAACAAATGGCAATATATAGTTCAGTTTTGGTATAAAAAAACCACCTTTAATGGTGGTTTTTTAGCAATTAAAATAGGCTGTTACGCTCTATACAGCTTGTACTGTTTGGCTCTACTTAAGCCATGCATAGCTAAACTTCATGAATAAGCTACGCTGTTCTTGTAGTAAATCTCGAATGGTTTCATCGCTGTAATGTCTATCAGAATAGCCGAAGTAAAATACCGTTTGAGGGTTTATTTTATAAGCATATAGCAGTTCTGTTGATAAGTTTTTGCTATGCCGACTTACATCCTCTGGTGCGCTATATAAATAGTTAGCAGGGTTTCGACTGGTGTTATTTAAAATGAAACTCAGTCGAAGAAAGCTTTGAACGTTAAATTGATAGGTGGTGCGTAAATCTGTTAATCGCGCTATAAATACGTTTTCACCATCGGCATTTAATTGGCTAAAAGTCTGGTTTAGTTTTATTTCGAGGTGTTTGTTAATATTCCAATTAATATTACTGCTGACTCGGCTTATTTTGCCTAACCGGTTATTGCGATAATCAATTTTGTCACCCCAAGTTAAATTAGCGTTGAGATAAAAACCTAATAAAGGTTTAGTCTCTGCAAATAAGAAAAACTGGTTTTCGGTAAAAAGTGTCGTGTTATTGTCAATAAATAGGTTACTTTTATCAAGTCGGCTACCAACACTTTCACGATGAGTGAAGCCTAGCTTAAAGTACGAACTATAACGGGCGTTGAGTTGTGCGTTAATATCAAACTCTTTTTCAATCAGTTCATTATCATCATTGTGGGTTATGTCCCAGTCGGAATAAATTTTAAATTGACTCCACCAGTTACCTGGTTCTGCATACCATTTTCGATCACCACCGATAGAAAATCTATTGTGATCTACACGCGACATAAAACCAAGATCGCCACGAAAGCCAGCATTTTGTCGCTCATAAATCACCCGGTAATACCAATCACTGTCGTTGTGGTAATAACCCGCTTTAAAAGCATTGCCGCTAAAACTATCTTCTTTTAATGTACGTAATACATTTTCGTTATAAATGCAGTCGCCAAATTCACAGTCATCATTACTCTCAGGGGTTGCACAGCTTGCTTGTGCTTCTTCTTCATCGACATTACAAAATTGTTTAAATAAATCATCGGGATATTCTGTTGATGAAAACAGCGTTTGAAATTTAACAACGTCCTCGGTGGTTAAACGAAACCGAGCATCTATACCATTAACATTATTTGAATAATCTTCTGCTGTGCGCAGGGTACTTATCCAGCCTAGTGTAATGTCATTATTAACACTGTAACGATAACGCAATGCTGCCGCTTTTGACTCACCATCGATTAAAGCGACTGAAGAAGAGCGATTACCGGGTATCAGTATATTGGTGTTTTGGTCATCAGTAATAAATAAACCAAAAGCGTGATTGTTTTCACGGCCAGTTAATTTAGCTCCATAATTAGGGGCATTAATATTACGGGTATAAACTACATTATAATCGCTATCAAAATAGTCTTGATTATCGAGAAAAAACGGCCTTTTTTCCCGATTAAATAAGGCAAAAGTGTTATTAATATTGAGTTGTGCATTATCGGCTTCAACGGTCGAGAAATCAGGGTTTATGGTTGCATTTAACAGCCAGTCTGGCGTTATGCCCCAGCGAAGGTCTAAGCTAGCTTCGGTATTATGGTTATCTTGCCATTCGTTATTATCATCACGATCTTGCGTTGCGCCCAATACGACAGAAGGTGTCACCGTAAAATTACTGCCTTGTTTTGCGCCTTCAAAACCTGAAGCCGTTGCAATTTGACAAATTTCACAACTATTACCACGGTCTAAATGAATATTCGATAAGCGTAAATTTTCATCGCGGGGATAATATCTAAGGAGTTCTAATCCCCAAACTTGCTTGCCTGCACTTTCTTGAAAATTCAACATTCTGAGTGGAAGGGCCATTTCAACAATAAAACCATCGGGAACAATTTTACCTGCACTTTCCCAAATACCATCCCAAGCATCGCTTTCTTTTTGAGTTATTTCACTTTCAATACCGTCTATTTGCACGCCTAACGGATTAACTAAAAAACGATAGGCGCTGCGTTGATCGTTGTATGTATCTATTTTAATACCCACTAAATCATCACCCCACGATTTATCTCTATCTTTTAAAAAAGCTCTAATCGACTCAATATCGGGGTCTTTGGCGATAAACGCTAAATAGAAATAGCCTTCACTTTCCATCAACAGGGCTTCGGTATGCACTGGGCTAGGAATATTGTCGTGGGGACGAGTAACATTATTAATGAAGACTTTTTTGGCCGACTGCCATTGTGGCTCATTTAGTGAAGCATCGATAACCATTTCACCTGAAATTTTTGGTATCTCGATAATTTCATTATTTATTTTAGTTGAGATTTGGAGCGTCGCTGAAAACACTAACGGTGGCATTAATAGTAAAATCAAAGTCAAAGACAATATTATTGGCTTTATTGGGAAATACATTGAAGCTCCGCGATCACGAGTTACATAAATTTACAAATGGGCTGGTATGCTGAATAAGACAGTGCAAGGTGTCAAAATAAAATCGGCAGTTAGACGGTTTTGCGCGTTAAAATACGAAATTTGGCATTTATTGTTAAAATTAAAGCGTTTTGCCACCTTAAATTACTCAGTGGCTAAAGTCTTATTTCAACTGACATTATTTTAATTAGTATTATAAAACGTTATAAATAATTCATGAATAATACCTCGAATCTTAAAAAATTCTGGAGCATAATAACTTTATCTTTAGTAACAACGATAAGACCTTATAAATACTATGCCAATTTATCTACTTGATGTGATCGCGTTAAGCTGTTTTTTTATTTGTTGGGCTGGATACACTGGCTTTGCACGTAAAAAAGCAAAAACAACTAATTGTGTTGCAAGATGCTTGCATCAGCATCGCATTCATTGGATGTATGAAGTTATTGGTCGCGACATTCGCGTTGGGGAAGCGGCACTGCTTGCAAACTTAGAGCGCAATATTGCCTTTTTTGCCTCGTCAACCTTGTTAATATTGGCCGGTGTTTTAACGTTATTTGCTCAAGTTGATAGACTTGAGTCAGTTATCGGCTCAATCCCTTATACCGAAGCGCCGAACCATGCCATGGTGCAATTAAAGCTGAGTTTACTGGCACTTATTTTTGTGATGGCATTTTTACATTTTACTTGGTCGTTAAGACAATATGGCTTTGTTAATGTCATGATCGGCGCGTGTCCATTCGATGACAGCGGTGAGAATGAAAATCTAAATAAATACGCTGAACAAATGGCCATAGTGCAAGATCAAGCTGCTCATGCTTTTAATTATGGACTGCGTTCTTACTATTTCTCTATTGCGGCGTTATGTTGGTTTTTTCATCCGGTGACTTTTATATTGGCCAGCTTATTTGTGGTTTATACCTTGTACAATCGAGAATTTCGCTCAAAAGCGGTAAAAGCAATAACACTGGGGCAACAGTATTTAGATCATGAATTTGCATTAAGGCATTCAAAAAGTACTATCGCCGAAAAAATTAATCAAAACGTTAGCGATAAATAAACGCTTATGTCAGCCAAATATTACGCTAACTATTTGCCAAAACACTTTGATAATTTTGACTGTTTAAAATTAGCACCCGGTATATATGTCATTTTATTGTTTGTATTGCGCGCCTACATTATTTGGATAATGTCGGTAACCAATATGCGTGATAACGTGGGTTTCGTTCAATGGGTATACCCACAGACTGCGCTGTTTTATTTGAACTTAGCTTCGGGTGTTATCGGCTTATTTATTGTGCTTATTTTAAGTTTACGGCGACCTAAAGCGCAAACTTGGGTTCGAACTTGCTGGCAAAAGTGTAAATTTTTACTTATTTTAGCGTTAATATTTGATTTGACGATTGGCGTGTTAGGTTATTTTGTATGGCAGTTACAGTCATTAGCCTGGATACTGATGCATTGTTTAGTGGTAATATCCGCTGTTACCTATATTTTAAGTAGTAAAAGATTTACCATTAACATTGCAGAGTTTCCTGAAGCTTTACCTGAAAATAACACTCGTAAACATCGAAAAACTAAAGGGTTAGAAATTGATTGAAGAAAACACACAAGACGAACGACTGATCATTCTGGATACTGAAACCACAGGTATTAATCCTCGTGAAGGGCATCGTATTGTTGAAATTGGTTGTGTTGAAATGATCAACCGTCAGTTAACAGGTAGAAGTTATCATGTGTATGTTAAGCCAATGGCGCACGGCATGCAGATGGTAATGGACCAAGAAGTTATCAATATTCATGGCTTAACCGACGACTATTTACGCGACAAACCCAGGTTTGAACAAATAGGTCATGAATTTGTAGACTTTATCAAAGGCGCTCGTTTAGTCATTCATAATGCCAAGTTCGATGTTGGTTTTATGGATCATGAATTTGCAATGATGCCTGGTATGCCTAAAACTGCTGACATTTGTAGTGTCACCGATACTTTGAAAGTCTCAAAAGACGAGTTTGGCTCACCGAAAACCTTAGATTATTTAGCCCGCTTTTATAAGGTTGATAAATTAATTGACCGTACTTATCACGGTGCATTAATCGATGCACAGTTATTGGCATTTGTTTACATTGAAATGACCCGTAAACAAGCAACTTTTAATTTAAATCAAGGTGAAGGACAAGGTAGTGATGCAAACGCGATTCGTCGAGTGACTAATGACCGCCCTAAATTAAAGGTTTTGGCTGCTACTGCCGATGAACTAACAGAGCACGAAAACCGTTTAGCAATTGTTAATGACAAAGGGGCTTCGCCACTATGGTTGAAATAGATAGGGTTGAAATAGATAGGGTTGAAATAAGCACAATAAAAACCACAAAACTTAACAGCAGTTTGTATTGCCCTAGAATGCTATTTAAAAACCTTCTCCCTAAAGCATTAATCGCGTTAACATTTAGCCTAAGCGCGCATGCACAGCAAATGCCGGCTGAAATTGAATATTACGTCGACGACAATGTTACCAACCAAATCCCATATTTTGACAACCGCTTTCGTATTGACGAGCAACTCGATGAAGTCACCTTATTATTTTACCATCGCAGTGGCGCTCAACCCATTATTCTTGTTAGACCCGATGGGTCTAAATTAAACATTAACAATTATCCTGAAGATAAAGTGCAATGGTTTGATGACAGCACGTTTGATATGGTTAAAATTAAATCACCCATGATCGGCCCATGGCAAGTCATAGGAGAGGTGCAACCGAATAGTAAAATTATGGTGGTATCAGAAATTAGACTTGAAGTAACCCCGTTACCTGAAATCATATTACAAGGCGAAACACTGAAAATGTCGGGGCGTTTATTCAATGGTGAAATGGCCATTGACAATCCCTCATTCAAAAACGTTTTAACACTCGATGTTGACTTTTTTAGTACCAATAACTCTGCCTATGACAACTTTGGCGCAGAGCCGGTTAAACTTGCGTCATTTCGTGATGACGGCAGAGACCTAGACGAACACGCAAGTGACAGCTTATTTACCGGCGAGTTTGAATTAGACTTTGCACCTGGCGAGTGGGAGCCTATATACATTGTTAGAATGCCAATGGCCACAAGAGAGCTAAGGCAAAAGCCGATTGTAGTGCAGAAAAACCCTATAAGCATAGCAGTAGCAACCACCGAAGATGAAAATGGTGCTCATATTGCTACATTTACCATTGATGACAGCTTTGTCAAAGCAGATAGTATTTTAATTCAGGGGAAAATTACCTTTCCAGACCGACAGGTTGAACCTTTTACGGTTACTCAGGAGCAAGGCTTAAAACGTACTTATAAAATAGCCTTCACTGAACCTGGAGTGCATCGTATAAAAATAGGTGTGTTTGGCGATACAATAAATGGCAGAGAGTTTCGCGCTATTTTGCCTGAGTTTACTTTTAATGTAGAGCGTTCAGAAGGAACAGCTATATCAAAACTTAATGGCGATAATAATTTAACTGCTGAGCAAAAAAAGGCTCGATCAATAGCTAATGCCGCTGAAGAAGCTGAAAAGCTCGCACAAGCATTAGCAAAATCAAAAGCAGCGCAAGAAGCTAAAATTGCCGACAAACAACAAGAAACACTTTGGTATATTGTTGGCGGAAACACTCTAGTGATCGTAATCGCAGCGCTTATGTTTATTTTTATACGTCGTAAAAAGTAAAAATAATATCAAGTAATGTTATTTATTTGCCAGTTTTGCTGTTAAAAACGTCTGATTGTTCATCAATTAGGCATATAAACAAATGAATGAAAAAAACTGGTTGACGGCATCGAATCTTAACCGTATTATTCCCGCCGCATTCAACGAGTTGTTGTTGAAAGCAGCGATTAATGTGTGGAGTGGTAGTTCAGTTGGTTAGAATACCGGCCTGTCACGCCGGGGGTCGCGGGTTCGAGTCCCGTCCACTCCGCCAATTAATCCAAAGGTTGTAAGTCCTTTCAAAATTTACAGAAGCAAGATGTGTGGAGTGGTAGTTCAGTTGGTTAGAATACCGGCCTGTCACGCCGGGGGTCGCGGGTTCGAGTCCCGTCCACTCCGCCAATTGTTTCAAAGGTTGTAAGTCCTTTCAAAATTTACAGAAGCAAGATGTGTGGAGTGGTAGTTCAGTTGGTTAGAATACCGGCCTGTCACGCCGGGGGTCGCGGGTTCGAGTCCCGTCCACTCCGCCAATTGTTTCAAAGGTTGTAAGTCCTTTCAAAATTTACAGAAGCAAGATGTGTGGAGTGGTAGTTCAGTTGGTTAGAATACCGGCCTGTCACGCCGGGGGTCGCGGGTTCGAGTCCCGTCCACTCCGCCAATTGTTTCAAAGGTTGTAAATCCTTTCAAAATTTACAGAAATAAATACGCGGAGTGGTAGTTCAGTTGGTTAGAATACCGGCCTGTCACGCCGGGGGTCGCGGGTTCGAGTCCCGTCCACTCCGCCAATTTATTTGAATTTTTATCAGTGACAACTTAAAATCTCATGTAATTACCTAAAAAAATTCCAAAGAAATACCTAAAGAAAATCCCAAAGAAAACACCAAAGAAAACACCTCTAAATAAAATTTAATAATCTAAAAAATCTTAAGCCGTTTAACTACAGTTTAATTATTGCTTACCTAAATTTTTTCTTAAAAATATCACCGCTTATTTAACTTATATTAAAGTTGATAAAGGGCTTGTAACACCATTTGCACCGCGTTCTATCACATGGGTATATATTTGCGTTGTTCTAATGTCACTATGTCCCAATTGTTCTTGTACCGTTCGAATGTCGGCACCTCTTTGAAGTAAATGCGTTGCAAATGAGTGCCGTAAAGTATGGCAAGTCACGTTTTTATTTATATTTGATTTCTTTGAAGCTGTTTTTACTGCCTTTTGAATCACTGTTTCATTTATATGATGTCGCCTTAACTTATTGACTTCAGGGTCTAAAGATAATCGACTAGAAGGGAATAAATAATGCCAATTCAATGTGTTCGCAGCACTTGGATATTTTCTTGCTAAAGCAAAAGGCAACTATACGCCAGAGTAATCATCATTCCTTATATCTAATACATAGTAAGACTTTACCAGCGATATTTGCTCTTTGAGTGCCGTAGTCAGTTCAGTTGCTAAGGTAACCGTTCTGTGTTTACCGCCTTTGCCGTTCCATACCTCGATACAGTGATAGTCAAAATTTATATCTTGTACCCTTAAGCGCACAGCCTCCATTAATCTCAAGCCACTGCCATACATTAATTGGCAAAGTAAAAGGTGATTTATATTTATAGTCGATAAAAGTGATTTTACTTCTAGGGTGGTTAATACAGTGGGTAGTTTTGGGTTTACCCTAGATTTATTAAAGCGCAAATCAAGGCTAAGCGGTTTACTCAAAATATGCTTATACAAGTAGTTAACAGAGTTTAATGCTAGTGCTTGAGATTTTGGCGCAAGATTTAAATTATTTGAAAGGTAACTTAAAAATCTTTCAACTTCCTTATCATGGCAATCTTTAGGGTGAATTTTGCCAATAAAAATTATGTAAGCTTTAATCCAATACAAATATGACTCAATAGTACGTTTAGCATAGCGTCTGGTCCACATTGTTTCTTTAATGTGCGAGAGAAATTCAGATTTCATCATTATTCCTTAATAATTAAAATATACACTGTTTATTTGTACAGTATAGCTGTATTTCCCACTTTATTGTAGAAAGGCAGATTAAACCTGACTTTCTACATCGATTTATTCAGTGCCTAACAATAACGTATTGAATAATAATATTAAGTTATGTATATTGATTTGAATAAATATTCATTAGATGGAAACTTTACTTGTGGAAAGTGGGGGATTATCCGTCTAATAAGCTGTTAGTTTGCTAGACAATTTAGGTGCTTTTTAAAGGCGTGGTTACAGGTTTTTATCAGCATTTAAGTTAGTAGTTATCAATCACAGGAAGTGTCTAGGTTTTACCGCTATTTTTCAGCGTTCTCACTTTCATGTATTGTAGCTCAATGTAGTGTTATCTTTTTCCGTGGTTGTTGATGGTATCGTGTCTTAAAAAAGTTCGGAGCATCAGCAACTAACAAGCAAATCAACAAGGACTAAAAACAGCGGGCTGTTCGCTTCGCTCCATTTTAGCCCACTATTTTTAGCCTGTTATTTGGGCGTTAGGTGCTATGGAGAGTTCGTTGGTAATTTACAAGGTGAAATGGAGAGAGTTGGCAAAGCATATGACACGCCAACTTTTTTATATTTTGGCATTTGGGTTCATAGCATTAATGCTTATTAGGTTTGTTTCAACGGGCTTCAGTGTAAGTATTACTTTCGAACATATTAAGCTTGTTCAAGTACCTATAGCTTTCGTATTAATTTACTTATTTAGCCTAACTTTTGCCTATGTTATTAGTGCTTTATTAAAATGTGCACATGTCACTATTAATGATGATGTTATTAGCGGTAGAAATTATTGGTTATTTAAAAGACAATTTAATTTAAGCGATATTGAAAAGGCTTTTCCATTCAATAGCAATGGGATGCCTGTAGTCGTAGTAGACGCAGGTAAGAAAGGTGAAATATACATACCTGTTCATATCGAAAACTCAGAAGAGCTTTTCGCTATATTGGATAAGTACGTAAAAAGCACCTAACAAGGCAATTAAATAACGGACACGTAACAGTTGGCTCGGTTCCGCTTCGCTTCACATTTTAGCCAACTATTACTTAGCCGTTTATTGCGGCGTTAGGTACCTCACGGATGAATCGAAAACTGGAAGCATTATTAATAATTGCAAGCATTGGCGGAGGCTTCATGGGAGTCTCTATTGTACTTGGGGAGTTGTTAAAAGTTTCCTACTTCACGCTAGGGCATTTTTTGATTTTTGGATCTGCTTTAACCTTGTTTGGCTACTTTATCTATGCAGGCTTGCTTTTCGCATCAAATAATGAAAAGAATAAACATCTTAAAATTACCTTTTTACTCCAAATACCTTGGGTTTCCTCACCAATATTAGTGTATAAAATTGCTGCTGGTTTCTCTTTATCAGGTCTATTTCATTCGGGTGGTTTTAATTTTCTATACAACATGGGTAGTGACTTTAGTTTTAGTATATTTAATGGTCAATCGTGGGGGCTAGGTTTAAATGTTGCTGCGGTTGGTTTATATTATATAGCGTCTAATCAAGTAGTAACGGTACCTAACAAGCAAATTAATCAGGACTAAAAACAGCGGGCTGTTCGCTTCGCTCCATTTTAGCCCACTATTTTTAGCCCATTATTTGGGCGTTATGTGTTTTTGATGTTAGGCATATAACTCATCTACGCAATTTTTAAAAGGATGTACCTATGAACTTAATCACGGATAGTGAAATAAAGCGTATTGTTAAAAAACACACGGGTTTTGCTATTTTTTTAGTATTTATACCAATTATATTTATACAACTAATCTCATTTTTTTCAGGTGATAATCAATTAAATTATTTATTGTTCTATATTGCTCCAATTTTTACTATTGGAGCATGCGCGCATTTTATACAGCGCGTTCTAATCGATATAAATGCTAGTAGTGCAGTAAACACATAACAAGCAAATCAATCAGGACAAAAAACAGTTGGCCGCACTCGTGCCTCGCACAGTATAGCCAACTATTTATTTGCCCATTATTTGGGCGTTAGGTTAACAAGGAGAGTTCGGTGGGTAATTTACTATTAAAAGAAAAGTTAGTTGTCGTTTTTTGTTGGGGAGCTAGTTTTTTGTTTCTTGGAACTGGTTGGTATAGCTTTTTCAATTCTCAAACTAACTTGAGTAATTTAGCTATTTCAACAGGTGTAGCAATAACTTTATTTGGTGCTGGTTTAATTCCTAAAATATTTTTTATACCTTTTAAATCTGCTTTAACAGATATTCAATCGCCGATATTGGTCAAAGCCGAAACACAGCAATATTTAACATTAAGCGGCATAGTAATTAGTTCTATTGGCTTGGGTGTACAACTGTTAACCTAACAAGAAATTAAACAAGGACAAAAAACAGTTGGTTTTTGCTCCTGCGTCGCTTATTTTAACCAACAGTTTTTTGCCTGTTAATTAGGCGTTATACAAACATGGAGAGTTACGGTGAAAATTGACCTAGAGTTTTACAAATCACTATTTTCGGCATTTCTAGAATCAGAAAGTGCACATATTACTTATAAAGATCTCATTGAATCAGGTGTTGAAGTCGGTATTGAAGATAACCTGAATGAGAAGTTTATTTTTCATATGCAACTTTGCATTGATAATGATCTTATAACAAATGAAAAACAAGAATGTTATAACCTCGAGTCTCTTGGAATAGGCAGTAATAAAAGTAACCGATACATCATTGATGTCTCTATGAGGCTCAGCCAAAAAGGACATGACTTTGCCGCTACTCTTAATAATAAAGAAGTTTTTGATAAACTAAAATCCGAATTCAAAGATATGCCATTTAAAACTATATTTGATGGTGGTCAAAAGTTGTTAAACCACTTCTTAAAAAAGAGAATGGATGTTCTACTGGCAGAGTAGCGTGAACTTTGTATAACAAGCGCTTCAAACGGAAAAAATACAGTTGGCTGTTTTCACTCCGTTCAACACTTTAGCCAACTACTTTTTGCCTGTTAATTAGGCGTTATGTTTTCAGGAGTATTTGGCAATGGATATGACCCAAAAAGAAGTTGCAGTTATTAAAGCTGCTATTAAATCACGAAACAAAAGTAAATTTATACAACCTGTTTTATTCACTGTAATGGTTGGTGCTCTTTTAGCAATGCTCTTTGGCGCACTGTCAGGTGATAAGTTTACGTATTTGGCATTCCTGATAGTCTTTCTTACTATTATGTCACCTCAACTTGGCGGTTCACCCAAATATGGTGAGCTAGTCGACATACTAGAGAGGCAATTGCCTCAGAAAGCAACAATGGAAGATGTTTTATCTGAAGAGTTAAAGAAAACATAACAAGCAAATCAATCAGGACTAAAAACAGTTGGCTTTTGCTCCTGCGTCGCTTATTTTAGCCAACAATTTTTAGCCCATTATTTGGGCGTTAGTAGTATTAAAGTTTCTGCATTCAATCAAAGGGTAGTGTTAATGAATAAAAACTCGTCATCTCAATTTAAATCTTATTTCGGTGCATCTTTTATTATGGCTATAGGTTTGGCTTATAACGTAATCGAGCAGGATGTTATCGGCTCAACCGTGTTCTTAATTTCTTCTATAGTATTTTTATCTTTAGGTCTTATTAAAAGACGTAAATCCCAAAAAGAAACTTGAGCGGAGTAAAATACTACTAACAAGGCAATCAAGCAGGACTAAAAACAGTTGGCCATGCTCGTGCCTCGCTGATTTTGGCCAACAATTTTTAGCCTCTTATTGGGGCGTTAGCTTTCAAGGATGAACCATCATGCAGTGCAGTCATAAATCTGTTAGAAAACAGTTATTCATTTTAATTACTTTTATGATTGGCATGTTTTCGTTATCTGCAAACGAACTGCCTTTACAGAAAGAAAGTATTTCTCGAATCGAATACCCGCCAGAAATTCAATATATTAGTGCTCTAATTCAAAGTAAAGATACAAGTACTCTAGTCTATGAATCTTGGAAAGGATTTGAAATGAATGAAGGAGATTTGCACTATTCAGAGTTAAACGTATTAAACGAAAAGATTTATTTTGATACCGCTAAAGTTGTTTTACCCAATAAAAAAACATTGATTCGATCTTCTATAAGTCACGTAATAATAGATGGAGTTGATTGGCTATATTTTATTGAATCAAATGGATTTAATTCTGAAGCTATTGCTTATAGAGCAAAATTTAAAGATTCTGCTCTCGTAGAACAAGAAAAAATATCATTAGAAGTACCTTTATCATCATCAAGTAATGCTCGATGGTCTGTAATGAAGAATAACAATGTTGCTCTTGTTTATACCGATAAAAAATGTTGTAAATTGTATTTTTCAATCAGTAAAGATGGTGTTAAATTTGAAACACCGAGATATATCGGAAATACTGGCTTTATGCCTCACCTTTCATCTTTCTCTGATGGAAAGCTACTTTATCTCTTTCAAAAGTCGTTCCGTTCAAGTAAAGAAAAACCCAACGGAAAGCCTATTTATATCACCAAATCACACTTTAGAGTCTCTAATAACTATGGTCAAACATGGAGTGAATATACTCCTATTACCCTAACGGATGATACTGTTCATGATGCCAAAGCTATTCTAAGGCTTGATGGTAATATTGATATTTATTATGTTTACCCTATTCAGGAAGGAAAAGGTTTGTCCTTGTGGCGTAAATGTATAAATATTAATGGTGGGTTAGGTAATGAAGAATTAGTTGTTCAACATGACTTTGGTAATATAGCTAAGCCTTCTATTCATCGCATAGAAAATGGCAAAATGTTAGTCACTTTCGTTGAACAAGGAAAAGTTGTATTAGAAGGTGAACACAATATCTACGGCGCAATAATATCAGCTGATTCAGAGTGTATTTGAATAGAAAGCTAACAAGAAATTAAACAAGGACAAAAAAAAGTTGGCTTTTTGTTCACTCCGTTCACCTATTTTAGCCAACTACTTTTTGCCTGTTAATTAGGCGTTATGTTTATCGGGAGCCATGTGAACTTAGGAAAACGACGAAATGGATTTTACATTGGCGCTGCTGTTGGTTTTTTGGGTTATTTAATTCAAGAGACTACTGGCTCAAACCCAAATGCTCTAGCTATAACAGACCTATTGTTTGAGAGTTTTTTATTCGCGATTGTTTCTGGAGTTCTATTCTTATTAGGTTTTTCTGCATTAGCTGGGCGGGGTCACGCAGATAGTATCAACTCACAAAAATATGATGATGAAATAAGCCATAAAGTAAATAAAGAAGTAGCAACAAAAACTATAAACCAAGGTAAGCATAAATAAACATAACAAGGGTTTTCAAGTCGGACTCGTAACAGCTTGCTCGGTTCCACTTCGTTTCACATTTTAGCAAGTTATTACTCGCCTCTTAATGGGGCGTTATATTTTTCTAGAGTGCGGAGCTAACATCCATACTTTTATGCAATATTCGCACGATAAATATTTGGCTGTTTTTATACTTTTTGTAATAGATAACATGACTAGCTTGTGGGTATTTACTGTAGCCCTCTCTAATATAATCACAGTTAATCCCTAGTTCGTGATCACCAGTTAATAAATGGAACGTACTATCTAATACTTTTAGGTAATCATTCCGTTGAGTAAGTCCCCACGTTATTTGGGTATATTTAGCTATTTTAATTAAGTCTGTTTTGGCTTTCGCAGATAATACAAACTTATTCATTAATGGTTATCTTTATCTAATTCAGTCAATAAACTTTCATAGCTGTACTCGGCAACACCGCTTTGTTCGCCTTGGATTAACATATTACGTAAATTTAAAAGCTTAGCTTCTTGATCTTCCAAGGCTCTTAATCCAGCTCTAACGATTTCACTTGCTGAGCCATAACGACCAGTGTTAAGTTGTTGGTTTATAAATTGATCAAAATGATCACCTAGTGTAACGCTTGTATTTTTAGCCATAATTTAAAGCCTCTTAAGTACCTATATATAATATATTATGGTATAAAAAATATAACAAGTCACTTAAAAGGACAAATAACAGTTGGTTTTTGCTCCTTCGTCGCTTATTTTTACCAACTATTATTTGCCTCTTAGTGGGGCGTTATATTTTTATCGATAACTGATGCGCATCACGCTACACTTGTTGCATGATTAAATCTTTTAAACACAAAGGCCTCAAGAAGTACTTCCAAACTGGAAATATCTCAGGTATTCAGGCAAAGCATCAACGTAAATTACGTATGCAACTAGCCGCAATAGATACCGCTCAAGAAATTGATGATATCAATTTGCCCGGTTTTAAATTACATCCTTTAAAAGGTAATAGAGATGGGATTTGGTCTATAACTGTAAACGGTAACTGGCGCATTACTTTCGAGTTTATCGATGGCAATGCTTTCATTCTAAACTATGAGGAATATCACTAATGACTATGCATAATCCACCGCACCCAGGGGAGTTCATTTACGATGTTTATTTGGAGCCTGCTGGTTTTAGCTGTCGCTATCTGGCTAAACAATTAGATGTAGCATCATCTACTTTAAATCGAGTTCTTAAAGGTCAAAGTGCCATCTCTCCCGAAATGGCACTGCGCTTGTCTAAAGCAATAGGAAGAACTCCTGAGAGTTGGTTATCAATGCAAGATAATTATGATCTTTGGCATGCTAAGCAACAAATAAACTTAACCAATGTCCACTCAGTAAATTTTGCAGTGGTATAAAAAATATAACAAGTTGCTCAAACGGAAAAATAACAGTTGGCCATCGCTTCGCGATTATAGCCAACTATTATTTGCCTCTTAGTGGGGCGTTAGCTTTACAAGGAAGTTTATGAGTAAGTGTACTAGTTGTGAACAAAAAATAGATGTGTTCAGTTTTTCTTTATCAGCATTCCCATTTTATTTTAAATGTCCCAATTGTAATGTGAGATTGAAACTTATTAGCTCAAAGTTCTTTTGGGCTACTGTTTTTTTATATTTAGCGTTAATAATTACATTGATATTTTATGTTCCGATTCTTCAAGAATATAATTTAGCAGTTATTCTGGCTGTATTAGGCTGGTTTTCTGTTTACTATAAAGTTTCATCTTACATACTCAGCAAGGAAAACTTGGCAATATACTCGTAGTGTAAAGCTAACAAGTCACTCAAGCAGGACAAAAAACAGTTGGCTTTTTACTCCTACGTCGCTAATTTTAGCCAACTACTTTTTACCTGTTAATTAGGCGTTAGGCAGCACGGAGGATCCATATGCATCTTGCACAATTAAATATAGCTAAAGCTAAATACTCTTTAGAGTCTCCTGAAATTAAAGAGTTCGTTGATAATTTGGAACCAGTAAATAAACTGGCGGAATCAAGTTCGGGTTTTATTTGGCGACTGCAAGATGAAAGTGGAGACGCAACCGATATTACAGCTTTCTCAGATCCCGATATAATCGTAAACATGTCAGTTTGGGATTCTATAGAAGCACTCAAAAACTTTATGTTCAGAACTCACCACCGTGATTTTCTTCGCCGTAAAAAAGAATGGTTCCATAACATTCCTGATGACAGTTATGTTTTATGGTGGGTACCAAAAGACCATATTCCAACAGTGGAAGAAGCGGTTGAAAAGTTAGAGTTTCTTAGAAATAATGGTGATACATCATATGCATTTACTTTTAAAAGTAATTTTAGCGCTTCAGATTTTATAGCAAGTAATGCCTAAAAAGCTAATTAATAAGGACAAAAATCAGTTTGCTGTTTTCGTTCCTCAACATTTTAGCCAACAATTTTTTGCCCATTATTCGTGCGTTATAAGCCACGTAAATTATGGCACCCGATAAATTTTAAGGTTATCAAATGGAATTGAAAAACACTGTAAGGTTTTCCGAATTAGATTGGTTACGAGTGATATTGATTTTTGCAGTATTCCTTCATCATGTGTGCATGCCCTTTAATGGAGATGGTTGGCACATTATGAATAACGATTCGAGCAAAGTTCTTGATGATATAATGGTTTATTTTGAACAATTTAGACTGCCAATCCTATTCTTCATTTCAGGTGTTGGCTCTGTTATCTTGCTATCAAAGGTAACTGTAGTGAAATTTGTCAAAGACAAATTTCTAAGGTTATTTATTCCCCTTTTGATTGGCTCTTTGTTAGTGATTCCTCCGCAAATTTACATGGAAAATATTGTTGAGATGCAATCATTTTGGCGAGAATACCCATCTCTTGCATTAAAATTCGAAACTAATCATCTTTGGTTTATAGAGTATCTCTTTGTATTTTTCTTGCTTGCTATCCCATTAAACAAATTATTTAGCTCGCCTTTAGGTGCATCAATAATTAACTTTGTACAAAAATTGTCAAAACACAAAATAGGGCTGTATCTACTTGTAACATTACTCATAATAATAAAAGTGTATTTTTCGTTAACTTTTCCAAGTGAAGATAAAAAGATAGAAAATTTATCTTCCTCAGCTTTCTATTTTTTCTTTTTTATTGCGGGTATGCTTTTTGTTCGTAGTAACATTATTTGGCAAGCAATATATGACCAACGATTTTATAATTTACTGTTGTTAGTATTTAGCACAATACTTTTTTATTCTTATTATTACTCCCCTGACTTGAGTGAGTACTTGTCACTAGATTTGCGTAGGTCTATTTGGTGGTTGGTTTGTTGTTTAGTTGCATGGTCTGCATTCTTAACTATTTTAGGTTATGCGCAATTCTATTTTACAAAAACACCCAAATGGGTAAGCCTTAGTAACGAGTTAATCTACCCTTTTTATATATTTCATCAAACCGTAATTGTGGTAATAGGCTATTATGTCATCGCATGGCAAGCACCAATATTGTTAAAGGTTATTTCTCTTTTCGCTTTATCTTTTTTAGTTACCACCGTAATTTGTTGGTTTATTATTAAACCATCAAATTTTTTAAGGTTTTTGTTTGGTTTAAAGCCTAAAAACAATGTTGTATCAGTGGCTTATAATAAGCCACTCAAGCAGAACTAAAACAGTTTGCTGTTTTAGTTCCTCAATATTTTAGCAAACTATTATCAGCCTCTTGAATGGGCGTTAGGTGCAAATCTAGTATGGCAACACTTTATATATTTTCAGGATTGCCAGGAGCTGGAAAAAGTACTTTAGCGACACTTTTAAGTAAACGTCTTGGAGCGTCGTATTTACGAGTTGATACTATTGAACAATCCCTGAAAGATATCTGTGATATAGCTATTTATTCTGAGGGCTATCAAATAGCTTATAGGTTGGCTTCAGATAATTTAATACAGGGACTCAATGTCGTTGGCGACTCATGTAACTCTGTTTATGAATCTAGAGTTGAATGGGAGCAAACAGCTATTAATTCTGGCGCAAAATTCATTAATATAGAAATTAGTTGTTCTAACAAAATTGAGCATAAAATTAGAGTAGAGAGCCGTGTTTCTCCTGTTACAGGTTTAGTTTTACCAACTTGGGAAAGTGTAGAAGCAAGAGAGTATCAACCTTGGGATTCAGAAATAATCTCAATTGATACTGCTGGTGAGACACCTGAGCGATCAATTCAAAAGCTTATTGAAATGCTTAATGTATAAATGCACCTAACAATAATATCAAACGGAGGTTTCATCAACATATGAACATTTTTCTCATTATTGCGGGTACTTTGAGTGCTATTGTTGCAATACTGCATTTAGGTTGTATTTATTATGGCGCACCTTGGTATCGTTTTTTTGGTGCAGGTGAACAAATGGCAGTGCTCGCAGATCGAGGTAGTATTCAACCCACGCTTATAACTAGTGCAATTGTCGTTATTCTTTCTATTTGGTCGCTTTATGCATTCTCAGCGGCAGGTATTATTTACCGTTTGCCTTTTATACGCTTAGCTCTCATCCTTATTACACTAATTTATTTAGTGCGTGGCATTGCCGGTTTCTTTTTCATAAGTTCACCCATGGGGCGCTCACCTGAATTTTGGGTATGGAGTTCAGTAATTTGCTTATCATTTGGTATTGTCCATTTAGTTGGTTTAAAACAACAATGGGCAACCTTATGAGTAAAGTGTAACCTAACAAGCAAATTAATCAGGACATAATCACAGTTGGTTTTTGCTCCAGCGTCGCTAATTTTAACCAACTGATATTTTCCCATTATTTGGGCGTTATATTTGCGGGGCAGGAATCAACTTTGAAGCTTCTTTTTACAGTAAAAGCTTAGATGATTTAGCATCTAACTTTGATGAACCAATGTTACAAGATCCTCAATACGGTGATATTAGTTTTTCTCATTATGAAAATGAACATAAAGGTATTGTTGCTGGTATTGCTTATTTCTCTAGTTTTGAATCAATTTTTCAGAATTTTTTTAAAAAAGCCTCTGCAATAAGTTTTTCTTGGGGAGAAGAGTTATCTCCTTGTGAAGGTATACCCGTCCAGTGTCATATCGAAAAGGTCTGCGTTACCGAAATGATAAATTCGATTATGATTACTCAAGTATTGCTGTAGAAGGTGCTGATAAAGTTTTATTTGAAGTATTCATGCAAAAAAGTGATGAATGGATTTATGAACAATAGCATAGAGTTATTCTCAGGCTTGAGCAGTCTGACAGAGTAATTATAAAAAATATAAAACAGGTTCATAATTCTAGTATAAGAAACAATATAATTTCTTCCCCTCATTCATTAAAAGCAGATGACTCTGAACCCTACACTATTAACTTATTTGAAATCACTGTTCCAGCAGAGCGGTTATCTTTTACGATAGAACTGGCAAAACTAAGCCTCAATCCAAAAACTATATATGTAATGAGGTTGAATCCTAGTTGTATTAATAATTGTTTATTAGGCTTATCTTCTAATGTTACTAAATCTAATGTTACTAAATCTGATGTTCAAGGAGCTTATTCTTGTTCTGTGGGTTATCTAGATATTTGGAAAGCCGAAAAAAATAGTGATTATTATAGTCTTGAGTTAAAGCAAATATAAGCAATTCAACGGGACACATAACGCTGGCTGTGCTCCTTCGTCGACATTTTAGCCAGTATTATTTAGCCCGTTAATATGGGCGTTAGGTTTCTAATGAAGTATATTTTAATCATCACAGCTCTTGTTACAGCAATCATTGCTATTAAGGGAGAGACTTGGGATTCATCAAAGAGCGGGATAAAACGAATTACAGTATCAGGGTGGGCAGTTGCCTTTTTTGCTCTAATTACTGCCTTTTTTTCTATTTATATCGAGTACTCCGAACAAAATATAAAGGCTGAAAAGAAGATTGAGAGTGATCATAGAAGATTACACACTTTAGAGCAGTTAGTTGATGATTTTCATCAAATTGAATTTTTAGCTTTTGAATTTGAAAAAGATTCAGATATTTCTCAAGTTATAGTAAAAGTACAGCTACATACTAAGTTTATTAAAGACTCGATTGAACTTAATTCAAGTTTATTAACGCCAGAAGAGTTATTAAATTTTGAAGGTTTTCTTCGTTTTTCAAACGAAGAGATCGAAGAAAGTAAATTGGGTACGGATTTTATGAATAATAGTCCTATGCCAGAGTTAGCTAGATACGCTAGAGAAATTAGGTTTCGTTTGTGTGAACCCATGCTCAAAAAAAGCCCATACTGTAATTATTTACAAGCAAATCCGACAGCTAATGAGTTTTTTGCACATGAAGATCCAAAAATGCTTGAGGCAATGTCTCAAGCAAGAAAAACGCTTCCTAACCTATTGAAAAAAACACAAGAATTAAGGAGTGAGAATATTGAATTAATGGTGAAAGTCGCAATACCTGTAGGTGATGGTACTCGTGAACATATATGGTTAGGCAATATAAGGTACTTGAATAATAAGATCGTTGGCGAAATAGGTAACCAGCCTGTAGATGCATTGCATGTGAGTTTTGGTCAAAAATATACAGCCGTATTTGATGATGTGTCAGATTGGATGGCGATAAAAAATGGAGTTGTTCATGGCGGGTATATGTTAAGGGTGACTTTAAGCAGAATGTCTGACTATGAATTGGATAGGTTTTTTAGTGATTATAAATATGAAATACCTAAAAAAATTTTGGTATTGTAATGCCGAAACCTAACAAGGGTTTTCAAGTAGGACAAATTACAGTTGGCTTTTTGTTCGTGCCTCACTTATTTTAGCCAACTATAATTTGCCGCTCAAAATGGCGTTATAACTGAAATCCAAAGCCTTGTACTTGCTGCTCTGTTTTACTATACTTTGTACCATAAAAAGTACAACTAAAGGTATCATCATGAGTAGACTTCACTTTGATAAAGATATACAGCCTCTTTCAGACTTTAGGGCTGGAGCTGCATCATTTATTCGTCAAATTAATGAAACAAGAAGGCCAATTGTCATTACCCAAAGGGGAAAAGGTGTGGCTGTCGTTGTAGATGTGGCAGAGTATGAATCTATGCAGGAAAAAATTGAATTACTCGAAGAAATACAAAAAGCAGAAGCACAGCTTTCTGCTGGATTAGGTGTTTCTAATTCAGATGCCCGCGCACAGATTTTGAAGAGCATTAAACCTTGAAAGTAGTTTGGTCTCCTTTAGCATTAGAAAAACTAGAGGCTGCTGCCAAATTCATAGCTCTTGATAAACCATAGGCAGCTGATAAATGGGTAAATGATGTTTTTGATCGGACTGATTTACTTGGTTCTCAACCAGAGTTAGGTCGAGAAGTTCCGGAGTTGTTAGGTTCAAATTATCGTGAAATAGTATTTGGTAGTTATCGCATTATCTATAAAATTGAAAAAGAGATTAAAATACTAACATTACGTAATAGTCGTCAGTTGCTAAGTTCGGATAATGTTGAGTTATAACAAGGTATTAAATTCGGATTCATAACAGTTTGCTCGGCTCCACTTCGTTTCACATTTTAGCAAACTATTACGCACCGCGTTATGTGTATATTTGTAACCTCTGGCTATTGTGCTACTATAGTGATACTTTTTTTAGCTCTAAATAGGATTTTTTATGAGAGTTGAGCTAGTTACGACCCTTAAACGCCAAGCTACCAAAATATTAGCTGATCTTCACATTTCAAAAGAACCTGTGTTAATTACTGAACATGGTCAACCATCTGCTTATTTAGTTGATGTTGATGATTATGAATTCATGCAACAACGAATAGCAATCCTTGAAGGTGTAGCTCGCGGTGAACAAGCTATTAAAAATGGCCATTTATTATCTAATCAAGAAGCCAAAGAGAAAATGAGTAAATGGCTGAAGTAATATGGACATCTCCAGCTCTTGATGATCTAAATGATGTTGCTGAATATATTGCTTTAAGTAATCTAATTGCGGCTCAAAAATTGGTACAAAAAGTATTTGATAAAGTATCAAGACTAGAAAGCTATCCAGAATCAGGTAAAAGACCTGCTGAGCTAATTAACTTAAACTACCGAGAAGTTATTGTTAATCCGTGTCGTATTTTCTATAAAACTGAAAGTGACAAGGTTTATATTTTACATGTAATGCGACAAGAGCTAGATTTACGCAGATTTCTTTTACAGCGTTAAATACGGCTAACAAGCAAATTAACTAGGACAAAAACAGCCTGTGTTTTTTCGTTCCTCTACATTTTAACCAACTATTTTTTACCTGTTATTGAGGCGTTATATTTTTTCACAAGGAGTTCATATGAAACGTTTAAGTTTGTTGTTATTAATGGTTATTTTCATTGTAGGGTGTAGTTCTAAAAGTAAGGAATTACTTAATGAACCTCCTGTAACAATAAAAATGCATGAGCTTCAAAAGTACTGGGTTCCAACACAAAATAGTATAACGTTTAGTAATGGTTTTACTCCACCACAAGAATCTGGATTTGTAAAAGTTAAAATTTTGATTGATTCTAATGGAGAGGTATTTAATCCATTAGTTATTGAGTCCAAAGGTGGCTGGGATAAATTTGCATTACTTGCAATAAAAGAAACTCACTATGTAAACACTGAGTTTAATTCTAAAAAAACACCAGTATATGTCATAAAAGAGTTTCAATTCGCTGCACCCACAAAAATATAAGACTTTCAAATCGAGAAATACAGTTGGCTGTTTTCACTCTGTTCAACTTGTTGGCCAATTATATTTTTTCGTTTTAGTAGGAGCTAGTTGTACACGTTTTAAGGAGCCTTATCGTGCATCAATCAAATTTTTCAAAGTGGTTCTTGTTAGTCATTTGTTTAATCGCATCTCTAGCTGGTATTTTTCAAATAGGTAAGCTCATTGGGCTTGCTATTTACTCCAGTGATTTTGGTGTAAATTCAATCGGAATTTGGCAAGTGGGTTTAATTAGCTCCGGCGTTTGGGGTGTATCTGAGTTCGTAAGAACCATGAGAAAATTGAAAATATCTCCTAAGTACAACGATAAGAAAATCAACAAGGACACGTAACAGTTGGCTACGTTTCGCTACACCATTATAGCCAACCATTACTCAGCCTGTTATTTGGGCGATATGTAGCACGAAGGATTCGTAGTCATGAGTAAAAAACAAGCATTTTGGTCAATATGGATATTTTTTACTTTCTTCGTAATAATATTCTTCTATGCAGCGGGCGAACTAAAGCAAATGGATATTGGTAAATCTATTATTTTAACCATTATCCCCTTAATAGTTGCTTATCCAATTTATCGTTGGGTAAAAGGCAATGACGAGTTTAATTAAATAGCTACATAAGCCATTCAAGCAGGGTTTTTAACCGTTGGTTAGGTTCCGTTTTGCTTCACATTTTAACCAACTATTTTTATCCGCCTAGTAGGCGTCAGGTTTTAATCAATTATGGCATTTGAACGGATTCAGAAACAAACTCATACAATCGCAGATAAAACAGTGCTTGTTTCTTATGATCGCTTTACAACACGCTTTGAAATCAAAAGTGAAGAAGAGGTTATATATTCCTCCTTAGTTTTAATTCCCATTAAAAAACCGACAATACTTATCAATAATCAACAGTTTACTTTAAGTATATTTTGGCTTATTTTGTGGAAATCCCAATTGGTCAATGACGACGGCGTTGTTATTAAAGAATTACTACAACGGCGCCGTAAAAAATCTATCGGTCTGCTTATTTATTTTGCGTTAATCAGCAGTGTTAAAATAGGTATTGGTTTGGTGGCTTAAAACCTATAAGAATTTCAAGCGGGACAAAATAAAGTTGGCTATTTTATTTACTCCGTTCATCTATTTTAGCCAACTATATTTTGCCCTTTAAATGAGCGTTATGCTTAAAAGGATGCTCCGTGTATGTCTGCTAGAAAACAATATGATGATATGGGCTATGTCGTTATCCGTGACTTTTTAAGTGATATTGAGATTTTAGCTATTTCAAAGCACGTAAATAGTATTTTTGAATCATGGATGTGCAGTAATAAAACAGAAATTTTTGAGCATAAATTAGTGAATATGCATTCACTTACTCAACAGGTTTTTTTTGAAGACACTCCAGAGAAACGAGTGGATTTTTTTAACTCTATATCTCCAGTAAAGCTAACTAACTTACTTGAAAGTATGTTTGGCTCAGAAATTTACTTTCATAATACCCAATTGTTTTTTAATCCGTTAAATAGTAAACGTCTTCCATATTGGCATAGAGATATGCAATATAGCCCTATTTCTGATGATATACAGAAAGCAGAACAAAAAAATATGGTTAGTCTGCATATACGAATTCCACTGGTAAAGGAAAAGGGAGTTGAAATCATACCGGGTACACATAAACGATGGGATACTGATCTAGAAAGAGATGTTCGGTTTGAGCTAAATGGTCATCAGAATAATGAAGAACTTCCTAATGCGATACTTATAGAGCTAGATGTAGGTGATATTTTAATTTTCAGTTCGCAAATGATCCACCGTGGAAATTATGAGCTCAACGATTCACGAAAAGCGCTCGACCTCTGTGTTGGTCAGTATCATCACTTAAGCTTTAATTTTTTTGATAAGCAAGTTCTTCCAACAGAGAAAGAAATAGAACTTATTAAAAATAATCAATGGTATAGTTGTGCTAACAAACTGTTCAAGCGGGACAAATAAAAGTTGGCTAGTTCCGCTTCGCTTCACATTATACAACTATTTTTCTCCGCTTAAGTGGACGTTAGCTAACTAATCAAACAAGGAGCCGTTATGAACAAAATTATTTTAGTGGTATCTCTTTTAATATTCACGCAAGTGTCTTTTGCAAGCCAGCTTTCAGATGACGAGCAGTTGCAAAAAGTAGTGCAAGATTTTGAAAACTCAATTACGACTATAGATAGATCTAAATATTTTAGTTTATTTTACGATGGGACTGTATCTTGGGTTGGTGTTTCTTCGACGAATGATTTTGAGAAAAACCAAAGTAAAGCGGAAACAGCAAAAATGAAAGGTCAGGAATCTTGGAAGCCTATGAAAACCTATCCCGGCGATCATGTACATTTTTTTGATGTTATTGTTTCTCGCCAGAAGGATCATGAAATGATGTTTGAGAATATAAAAATCCAACAAGATGGGGATATTGCAAGCGTTTACTTAGATTACAACCATTTTGTAAAAGGGGCTAAAGCAAACTGGGGAAGAAAAAGTTTACTTTTAGTGAAAGCAGAAGATGGCTGGAAAATTAATTCCGTTATTTTTTCTATTAGTAGCGCGGGTGAATAAACATAACTAGCAAGTCGTTTAAAAGGACAAAAAGTCAGTTGGCTTTTGCTTCATCGTAGCTAATTTTAACTAACATATTATTTGCCTCTTAAGAGGCGATAGGCGCGGTCAGATTTTAGCCATTTTTTAGAGGATGTAAAAATGGAAGCATATCCATTTAGAAAATATTCAACCAAAGTTCCTGCTGACTGGGTTGATTTTAATGGGCATATGAATACAAAGTATTATGGTTTGGTAATATATGATGCGCATATTGATTTCACTGAACATCTTGATTTAGGTGAACGTTACCGGTATGCGAACAACTGCAGTAAAGCACTGGTTGAGAGCCACTGTATTTTTGAGAGAGAATTATGTGAACATGACGAAATCGAGGTTATTTCTTGGCTTTTGTCAGTTGATGAAAAACGCTTACATACCTTTCATGAAATATATTGCACAAATAAAGGGTATCGAGCGGCAGCTGGTGAGCACCTTGATGTTCACATAGATATAGAAACTAGGCGAGTATCACCATTTCCTAATGATGTTCTTCAACGCTTACAGTCAATAGAAAAAGAATACGCCAAGTTTCCAAGACCTGATAAAATAGGCAGCACTATTAAAATTCCAGTAAAGTAAACTGTGCTAAAAATGATAACGGCAGATCTAACAAGGCCATGAAATGTGACTACGCAAACTTCGCTTTTTGTGCGAAAATCGCAAAAAAGTGACAGCTCGCTACGCAGCTGATGAAGGCGTTATATTTATTGGAAGTAGGAGTCAATATGAAAGCAGGTATTCTAATTACTATCACTTTATTGATTGTTGGATGCAATTCAACACCATATAAATACAATAACGAAATACGCTCTAAATCCTCCAAACTAATTAAACTTTATATGGAAGCCGCTAACTGCAATGACATCCAGAATAAAGAAGTTATTGCCACTATGCCAAGTTCTGATGATACTTTTAAAGAGCATTGGAGAATAAAGGCTTGCGATAAAATTTATAATTTAGCCTTAACAGTATCAAAAGATGGTGATGAAGTTTCGATCAATAATCTTAATTAGTTGATTAAATATAAATATAACAAGTGCCTGAAGTTGCTCGTAAACTTGCTCGGACTATTTCAAATGGGTTATGGTCACTACGTTAATATTTTATCTCATTTAAAATCCGCCGGTTCGGCCGGCGTTATGCAGCAAGGAGGCTATGTGGCATTATCTACTCAAGGGATTGCACATCAAATTGTTTCTTCATTGATGACATATCGAATCGATAACCTAGGGACTGTTAATGATTGTAAAGTAGTTATAAACCATTTGATTAGAAAATTTAGTGAACCTTTAACAAAAGAAGGGTTGCAACAAATATATTATTCAAAAAACTTAACAGACCAAACTAGTGCCATTAAAGAACATTTATTCCCGGTAAATGAAGTAATGAATCATTTTCTAACAATGTCTTTGACCATATCCAAAGTCGATTTGGCTTCATTAGTTCATGATTATTTGGTTAATGCACTCGTCATTGTTTATGTTACGAAAAATGAAGATAATAAGTTAAACAAATGTGGCTACCAGAAAAGTATGCCCGAAGATTACTATAATCCTAAGTCCCCTTTATATCGAGATATTTGGGCAAGATACAAAAGCTCGGATATTTATAGCAATATTGAAATAGAAGTTGCAGCATAACCAGCGATTCAGCGTGTGTTATATAGAAATGGAGTTCGCATGAAATTTTTGTTCCCAATCATATGTTTTCTTTTAAATGGCTGCTCAACAGCTACATTTAATTCTAATGCCGGTATTTATGTTGAAAACAAAATTAGAAAAAGTGTAGTACAAAGATATACTAACTATGAAGTATGGGAGTTAGGTGCTTCAAAAATCGGTTATGTAGAAGCCGAATATTGCCAAAAGGATATAAAAGACTACAAACCGAGTAAAGAAGCTTTGATTTCTGATTTAAGAGTTAAAACCCAGAAACTAGGCGGTAATGCTTTAGTTTTTGATTCTTGTTTGGTTAATAGAAGTGCTGGTCGTTGTAATACACATATGCGGTGTAATGGTATGGCTTATTTAATTACGAACAAGTAATTAAATAAGGACAAAATAGTTGGTTTTTTGTTCACTATATTCAATCGTTTTAGCCTGCTAATTGGGCGTTGAGTATTTAGGAGTTCTCATTGAAATACACAGAATGGATTAAGGCTGAATTGCCACACTTAGAAAATGAGTCAAGTGCAATAACATTTGAATATATCCAACAGGCTAAAGATTCAACTGTCAAATTACGGATGGTAATTTCAATTGTCTCTATAATTCTATACATACTGGCAGGGTATATGGTTGGTTATTTGCTTGGAAAATATACCGAAATTAATTCAGATGTAGCTTTAGCTATATCAATTGGACTTGTAATTTGGATACTTTCTCGTTTAGAAGATCAATTTAAAGATAGTATTATAAAAAAAGAATTATTACTTATAGCGGGTAAAAATACCTAACGAGGAATTAAACAAGGAGAAAAAAATTGGCTTTTGCTCCTTCGTGGCTTATTTTAGCCCACAATATTTAGCCCGTCATAAAGTCGTTATAAGGGCGTTAGCTATCTTTGTTAATCAATGGAGTTGCGTGCAATGTTGAAATTATTAAGTTTGGTTTCACTGTGTTTAGTCTTTCAATCAGCGGTGCAAGCGAAGGCTTGTGATACGCTCGAATCATTAACGTGGCTTATTGGTAATTGGAATTCTGAAAACAGCAAACTGAAAATCAATGAATCATGGAAACGGATCAGTGGCAAAACCTTTGAAGGCTCTGGTTACACGTATTCTATCGAAAAGAATAAAATTGTCGGTTCTGAAACCTTACGGTTAGTCGAAATGTCTGGAGAGGTGTTTTATATTGCAAAAGTTGCCAGTAATGACTTACCTGTTGCTTTCAAATTAACAAAGTGCACAGCTGAAACTGCTATATTCGAAAACTCACGACATGACTTCCCTAAGAAGCTCAATTATCAATTGAATAAAGATAAAAATATTACTGTTTTTGTTTCAGGAGAGGAAGGTGACGGTTTTTCAATTGAATTTATTGGTGGGAATGATAGCTAACAAGCTGTTAAACGAGGAAAAAGACAGTTGTTTTTTTCTCCTACTTCACTTATTTTAACCAACTTATTATTGCCTGTTAACAAGGCGTTGGTATGTTTCAATTATTACAGGGAGAGTTTTATGTCGGAAAGTCGAGAAGAATATTGGGGAATGCCTTTAAATACTTATTGCATGCTGATTCATTTGAGTCAGTTGACTAGTATTATAATACCGGGGCTAGGTTTTATTTTGCCCATTGTAATGTGGACAATGAATAAAGATAAAAATGAGGAGATAGATAAACACGGTAAAACGACAATGAATTGGTTAATTAGTTTATTTATATATTCGGTAGTCTGTGGGATTTTAGTTTTTATTTTTATAGGGATAATAGGCCTTATAGTATTAGCAGTACTTAATTTGGTATTTGCAATTATTGCAGCTATAAAAGCTAACGATAATCAATTATGGCATTATCCTCTTAGCATTAAGTTTTTTAAATGATAGATTGTCTATAGTGGCTTGATCGAACTATAAGAAAGTAAATAAGGATAAAAAACAGTTGGCTGCCACACTTACGTTCGTTATTGTAGCCAAACCATTTTAAGCCACTTGGAAAGCGTTAGGTGTTCATCTAGTTTGGAGTCAATATGTCTTATGAGCGAATAATGGGTTTGGAAGTTACTAATGATAGTGAATATCAAAAATATCGTGAGAGTATGATACCAATACTTCATTCATTTGGTGGCAGTTTTGGTTTTGACTTTAAAGTTAATGAGGTTTTGAAGTCGAAAACAAGTGAGCCTATAAATCGCGTGTTTACTATCGACTTTCCGAATAAAGAAATCATGGATAATTTTTTTAATGATCCAGAATATCTTGCGGTAAAAGCTCAATATTTCCAAAGCTCCGTAAAATCAGTTACAACTATTTCTATGCATGAAAAGAACACCTAAGAAAATAAACAAAGAGTGAAAATAGTTAGTTTTTGCTTATTCGTCGCTCTTTTTAACCAATAATTGTTCGCCTCTTAGTGAGGTGATTTATGTATATTGAGCCTATATAGGTAAGCGCACAATTAAGCAGTGCGCTTAGCTATAATCGAAGTCTAGATGCACATTCCATGGCATTAGATCGGTAAAATCATCATCGTCACTTTGACGTGCGGGCAATGTTTTGAATAAATGCTGGAAGTAATAATATGGATTGATGTCATTGGCCCTGCACGTCATGACAATACTATAAAGTATCGCACTTGCTTGTGCACCATTGACTGATTTTGAGAATAACCAGTTTTTTCTACCTGTTGTAAACGGCCGAATATCTCGTTCAGTGATATTATTATCAATCCCTAAATGACCATCTTCAACGTACCTAATCAGTTTATGCCACTGGTTGAGATTGTATTTTATTGCTTTGCCAATATAACTCCCCGCGATCACTTTATCACTGGCTTCATCAAGCCATGCTTTGAATTGTGTTAAAATCGGCAGGGCTTTTTCTTGTCGTAATTGATACCGTGCTTGTGGTGATAACTTTTTGTTCTTCGCTTGAGTTTCTATTTTATATAATTGACTGATAAAGCTGATCGCTTTATGCGCACGGCCTTTATTTTTCGACTCTGCTTTTAAGGCTTCATCATATTTACGTCTAGCGTGCGCCCAACATCCCACAGGAATAACGCCTTCAATACCGTCATAAACACTGTAACCATCGCATTGTAAATATCCTTGATAATCTCTGAGGAACGCTTCTGCGCAAGCACGACTACGACCCGCTTGATAGTCGTAAATAACCACTGGCTGTTTACTGACTTCATTACTGCGATAAACCCACATTTGTGAATTGCTACTTGGATTATCACCTTCATCAAGGACTTGTACACGCGTTTCATCCGCACATAAACTATGCTCACCAAGTAAGTGGCGCTGCATTGCTTTGACTAATGGCTTAATGAGTACGCCGACCTTAATGCACCAGTTGGCTAGGGTTCCTCTGGATATTTTTAAACCGCCGCGCTCAAAGATATCAACTAAACGATACAGCGGCAGTGCATCACAGTATTTAGCAGTAACTACTGCGGCTAAGGCCTCAGGACTCGCGATACTACCAGGAATAGGTTGAGCTGGTTTAGGCGCAGTTATTATTTTACAGCTTAGCTCTTCATGCTCACAGTGCCTGCAAGCGTATTTAAATTGTTTATGTTTTATCACACTGATTTTGGCGGGGATAATTTTCACTTGTTCGCTATCTTCACTGCCACAGTGATGCATTTGTTCACCGCAACACGTACAAGCTAACTCGGTTAAGGTGTGCTCAACGTCTTCTCGCTCAAAGTGTTTAGCTAGCGATTGTTTACCTTTTTTATGATGTTTGGGAGGCTCACTCGTTTTATGCTGCTCGGCTTCGTTGAAGGTACCTCGGGGGGCTTTTTCACTTTTTCGACCGTACTTTTGTGATTTGCTTAGCTTTAATTCGGCGAGTAGATGGTCAATACGCGTTTGCATTTCAACTTTATCTTCTTGCCATACCGCCTTATCTTTTTTCAAGGCATCAATCTGTACTTGCATCTGGGCAAGTTGATTTTGTAAGGTGAGGAGTTGTGTGTCATCTGTCATTTTTATAGCATGACACACTGGCAAGATCGTACAAGAGGGTAACAATGATCGTAATGGATTACATCACAGACAAGCCTGATAATGTGGGATGTCGAGTCTGGCTCGTCACCGCCAAACCGGATAATAACCATTGAAGTTGGCGCTGTTCAATGCTCATTGCAGCACATGCTTCGCCGTATTTTGGCCATTGAAATCGTCCTTGCTCTAAACGACGATAATAAAGCCAAAAACCATTAGTATCCCAAAATAATATTTTTAATTTATCGCGCTGTTTATTACAAAAAACAAACCAAGCTTGACTCAAAGGATCGAGTAATAAGGTTTCGCTGACTATAATGCTAAGACCATTGATTGATTTTCTCATGTCAGTGAAGCCGGTAACCAAATAAACTTGGCTTGGGGAATGCATTACAGCGCACTCAATAGTTGCGTTAAGGCTTGATGGCTTAAGGTCGACTCAAAATCTACTTGGTAGCCACTGGGCGTGGAGAGTTTAATCATGGAAGGTTGTGTCAAAGACTGCTCATGAATAACAAAGGGGATCACCTGTTGCGGTTCAATTGGTTGGGTTTTATCAGAAAGGCGTTTACGCCAACCATAGAAGGTAGACACGTTAATATTGTTGTCGCGACAAAATTGAATGATAGTTAAATCACTATCTTGCTGCTGTTCAAAGATGTTTTGCCAGTGTTTTATTTTTTGTTGATTATTCATAATGACCTCATGTTAATTTGCTAAGATAATTATGCGCAGACTGGATTAATATTAGTATGTGGGGCTAATTACGCGCTTACCTATATAGACACTGGAGCGTCAAATGAGAAAGGTTGTAAATTTTAGTAAAAAGAAGAATTTTTGGTCAGGAGAGCCTGATTTAGATTTACTCAATACTCAAATTAGGGAAATAGAAAATGATGGTTGGCATGTAGTTTCTGTAGCCGCAAATTCGCATTTTATTATCGGTATTACGTCTTATACCATCCTAATAGAATCAATGAACTAAGAACATATAAGAATTTAAAGCTGGGCTGCTAACAATTTACTCAGTTTAGTTTTTCTACATATTTTAGCTAACAATTATCAGCCTTGAATAGGCGTAATATTTACTTTAAGTTCAGATAGTTAATGGAAATTTATGCCAATAAAAAAATGGATTATTCAATACGTAATAGCTTTACCCATTATTTTTTTTCTGCTATCAAGTGTTCAATACTTAAAAGGCAGAAGTTTAGAATACTCTATTGAATTCGGTATCTTGTGGGCATTGGTATCAATCACTATTTTTGCTATTAGACGTTTCTACAATTATCGCAAAAATATTAATTGTGTTGTTTGCAATGATTTACCTAATAACCATCAAGATTCTGATGGTAGGTAAGCATAATTACGCACTCACAGGAATCTTTGCTAAGGCATTCATCATTCGCTGTTAATTTTTTATCAGAATCTTTACATCAATCATCCATTGTTAACTCTTTGCAATTCATTACTTTGAATGCGTTGCTCTTTCCCCCCAAATATCTTCTAAACGGCTATCTCGGCCACAGCGCCAACGATAGGTATTGTAACGTATTGGATTGTTTTTATAATAATCTTGATGGTAGCTTTCATCACCTTTTATAGGATAAAACGTACTCGCGTTTAATATAGGCGTAACAACTGTTTGATTGGGAAACTCTGTTATTACAGCAGCTTTTGTTTTTTCAGCCAATTTACGTTCTTGATCGCTAGCAACAAATATGGCACTTAGGTAGCTTGGGCCTTTATCACAAAATTGGCCTTTGGCATCAAAAGGATCAATGTTCACCCAGTAATGATCGAGTATGCCTTGGTAGCTTACTACTTTCGGATCGTAAGTTATTTCGACGGCTTCATAATGGCCGGTATGATTACCGTTATAGGTCGGGTTTTTAATATTTCCACCAGTAAAACCTGATACAACAGCGGTAACGCCAGGGAGTTTTTCAAAGTCAGATTCCATGCACCAAAAACAACCACCAGCTAAAATGGCTTTTTCAGTTTCTGCTGCAGAGCTGAGCGATGCATAAAAAAGTACTGAGGATGTTAAAACTAAGGATAATATTTTTTTCATAAGAGTCTCGCTTCTAATGAGGCATGTATAAAAGTTATGTAGACATACCCAATAGACCCGCTATAAGAGAATGATATTTCAATTTTTTGAGTGTTTTATTTAAAAATAGGTATAAGATTTTTATTTTGGATTTTTTGGAAAAATAATGAGGAAAAATAATGAGGACATCCATCTAAAAAAATAATGAGGACATCCATCTAAGAGAATAACTAGCAGAATAACTAGGACACTCATCCAAAATAACTAGAGAAAATAACGAGGACATACATCTAAAGAAATAACTTAGAATAATTAGGACACCCATCCAAAAAGAAATAACTAGGACATCCATCTAAAGAAATAACTAGGTGACTTGGAGAATAACTCGAATAACGAGGACATCCATATGTGAGTGTATGGTTTTTCTTGAAGAATGGAGAATTAGCCTACAAAATGGCTAATTCTCCACAATTTATAAAGAAAGCAGACTCAAAATTAACTTGGACTGCCATTGTCAGAAATTTTAGTTATTACTAGTTAACTTTATATCATTTAAAGCTGGTGTGGCAGCTAGGGGGACTTTCATTATTTTACTCGTAATAACACCTGAGACCATTGCACCTGAGACATTTAATGTAGTGCGTGCCATATCAATTAAAGGCTCTATTGAAATTAGCAGAGCGACTATCTCTATAGGCAATCCCATCGTAGGTAACACGACTAATGCGGCAAAAGTAGCACCGCCACCCACCCCTGCAATACCGAAGGAGCTGATCACAATAATACCCACCAAAGGTATTATGAACTCGATTGTCATTGGATCAATTCCAACGCTAGGAGCAACCATCATCGCAAGCATGGCGGGATAAATTCCGGCACAGCCATTCTGACCGATAGTGGCACCAAAAGATGCTGATAAATTAGCTATGGCTGGCGCTACTTTAAGTTGATTAACTTGTACGTCAATATTCATTGGGATTGAGGCGGCTGAGCTGCGTGAAGTAAATGCGAAGGTCATAACCGGCCAAATTTTGGTAAAGTATTCTTTTGGATTAACCCCAACTAAGCTCAGTAATAAGCCGTGCACAATAAACATTATTAAGATAGCAACGTAAGAGGCCACAATAAACGAGAGTAAGTTAAGGATATCGTTACCACTTGAATTTGCGACCACATTAGCCATTAGTCCAGCTACACCATAAGGAGTTAGGGCGATTACCATTTTGACTAAATTCATAACGGTGGCTTGTAAGGCATTTACACCCGTACGAATAGGGGTCGCAAGTTCGCTGCGCTCAAGCATAACTTTTCGTGCAGCTATTCCTACTAATACACCAAAAATAACCACCGCAATAATTGAGGTTGAGCGTGCATTACTTAAGTCGGCAAATGGATTTTCCGGAATAAAACTTAACAACATTTGTGGTACTGTCCAATCGGCAACAGTAGCAGCTTTGTTTTGTATGGTGGTCATTTCTGCTGTTTCGCGCGTACCGGCCACTAGGCTATTTATGTTTAAATCAAAACCATAAGTTACAGCGATACCAACCAGTGCTGATATGGCAGTGGTGAATAGCAAAATAGAAATACTGACAAATGAAATCTTCCCCAAGGAACCTTGGTCTTCAAGTTTGACTACCGCAGCAATCATAAACACCAGTACTAAGGGCATAATAACCATTTTCAACAGCCCAACGTAGCCTTTACCAACTATGGAAACCCAGTTTAAAACGTCTTGGGTGGCTTGTGGTTGTTCTGAAAATAAAAACTGTAATGCTAAACCGAATACACTACCGACTATAAGGCCAAATAGTACAGTGCGTGATAAGGTTTTACTTTTTTTTGAAAAAAGATAGATAGAGAAAAGTAAGCCAGCAAATAAGGCTAGCATCAATAATACAGCGAACGACATAGTACCTTCTTTAGGAGCTGTGATTTAGCGCGGCACTTTAACGCATAGTCCTAACTTAATAAAGAACGCTTGTGCTATGAGTTAGACGAAATTGATATGCTCTTATAATGTTTCATTAATTGGGTACTTATGACAAGTTAATTGAAAAGTATCAATATCTCAACTAGGATTTATCGACCAGTCAAAGTAAAAGGATTTTCTTAATGACTACCGCCAGAAAACAACTTATTAGTTTAGTTGATACACCTTATTATCACTGTATTTCACGCTGTGTTCGCCGCGCCTACCTTTGTGGTGAAGATAAACTCACCGGCAAAAGTTTTGAACACCGCCGTAGTTGGGTTGAAGATAAACTAATTACATTAAGCCAGGTATTTGCCATTGATATTTGTGCGTATGCCATTATGAGTAATCATACTCACCTAGTGCTATTTATTGATGAGGCCAGCGCTAAGGCGTGGTCAAGTGAGGAAGTATTAAAGCGTTGGCACCAAATTTTTAAAGGTACGTTGTTAACACAACAATATTGCCGAGGGGAGTCCATTGCTGACTATTTACAGCCAACGTTAAACGATACTGTTGAATGTTATCGCAGTCGGTTAATGGACATTAGTTGGTTTATGCGTTTACTCAACGAGAGTGTCGCTAGAAAAGCCAATCAAGAAGATAACTGTACCGGACGATTTTGGGAAGGGCGTTTTAAATCACAAGCCTTACTTGATGAATCAGCACTTGCGGCTTGTATGGCTTATGTTGATTTAAACCCTGTTAGAGCAGGCGTTGCCAATACGCCTGAAAGCTCAGCCTACACCAGTGTAAAAACGCGCGTTATTCAAGCTAAAATGGGTAAACAGCCGACATATCTATTGCCTTTTGTCGGTAATCCCAAAAACCACATGCCGAAAGGTTTACCGTTTGTGTTAATAGACTACCTCGAATTAGTCGATTTGACAGGGCGCAGTATGCGAGAGGATAAACCCGGATATATAACCCACAAACATCCCGAGCTTCTGCAGCGTTTAAACATCGGCTCAGAGAATTGGTTAACGTTAACGAAAGACTTTAGAAAGCTATTTCATGGTGCAGTAGGTCATACAGCTGCCTTGACCGCTTATTATCAGCACCATGAAGCTAAACGAAGACAAAACCTCAAGTGCTGTGAAAAGTTGTTAGCTTAAATAATTCAGTTTAACGAAAGTTGATAACTACAATCACCTCAATCGTCAAAAGTTGAGCCTCATTTGTATGTCAAAATATTAGTAAATCGCCCTAAATTGACGCCTAATTTAATAGTTGAAGCATTTTCTTAAATCTACATTTAGCCACGCTATTCATGTTGGTTAAATAATACTGATATTTATGTTACTTCTTGACCTGAATTATTAATGGGTGTCCAAGTTGTTTTATTAAGTAGTTGATTCAGTTAGGATGGATGTCCGAGTTGTTTCTCAAAAGTTGAGCCTCATTTGTATGTCAAAATATTAGTAAATCGCCCTAAATTGACGCCTAATTTAATAGTTGAAGCATTTTCTTAAATCTACATTTAGCCACGCTATACATGTTGGTTAAATAATACTGATATTTATGTTACTTCTTGACCTGAATTATTAATGGGTGTCCAAGTTGTTTTATTAAGTAGTTGATTCAGTTAGGATGGATGTCCGCGTTGTTTTCTTAAACAACTTTATTTAGCGATGTGACGCAGGCGCATAACAGGAATAAGTATGGGAGGCCTTTTAAATTGAACCAATTAACAGAAAAGCTAATAGAATGTCCTTATTGTTCTGAGACGATTAACGTTCTTATTGATTCATCTGATATAGAGCAACAGTATATTGAAGATTGCCAAGTCTGTTGTAAGCCTATAAATTTCGTGGTTTCTGAAAATGCTGATGGCGAGCTAATCGTTAATGTTTATAGCGAAGATGATACGTACTAAACAACAAATATCAGCTAAATATAATGGCCTGTAAATCTAATTGATTTAAGTGGTTTATTGATTGAAATCACATCTTTTTATCCCCGATTTCGTGATATCCGTCGTGATTGTTGCTCGTTTTTTCCTCATTATACTTTAGTTTAATTATCGAAAAACTAATAACATATATAGCTAAATACGAAGCTATATATTAAGTTATTGAAAGTCATTAATTGATTGTATATTTTCGAAGATACATTACTTCATTTTCAATTTACATATCGTCACGAAGGAGAGAACGAGCATGAAACTAGAGTCAATTGCCTTACATGAAGGTTACAAGTCGGAAGAAACCACTAAAGCTGCCGCTGTTCCGATTTATCAAACCACCTCTTATACTTTTGATAATACCCAGCACGGGGCTGATTTATTTGACCTTAAAGTGCCTGGTAATATTTATACCCGCATTATGAATCCGACTACCGATGTGCTGGAAAAACGTATTGCTGCGATGGAGGGGGGAATTGGCGCGCTCTGTGTTGCCTCTGGAATGGCTGCTATTACTTATGCTATTCAATGTCTTTGTGAGGTTGGGGATAATATCGTCAGCACTAGCGAGTTGTATGGTGGTACTTATAACTTTTTTGCGCATTCTCTACCAAGGCAAGGTGTTGAAGCTCGAATGATTTCACATGATGACTTTGAAGCATTCGACAATGCGATTGACGACAAAACTAAAGCTGTATTTTGTGAATCTATCGGCAATCCTGCAGGCAATATTGTTGATATTGCTCGATTAGCCCAAATAGCACACAAACATGGTGTGCCGTTAATTGTTGATAACACCGTTGCAACTCCTTACTTATGTCGACCGTTTGAGTTGGGTGCAGATATTGTTGTACATTCTCTGACTAAGTACATTGCCGGTCATGGCACATCGATTGGTGGCGTGATTGTCGATTCAGGAAAGTTTGACTGGGTGGCAAATAAAGCTCGTTTCCCTGTAATGAATGAACCTGATCCTTCTTATCATAATGTTGTTTACACTGAAGCCATGGGACCAGCTGCTTATATTGGCCGTTGTCGTGTTGTACCGTTAAGAAATACTGGCGCGGCACTATCTCCTATGAATGCTTTTCAAATATTACAAGGTCTTGAAACTCTCGGTTTACGGATGGACCGTCATTGTGAGAATGCTGAAAAGCTTGCCGCATTTCTTCAACAACACAAAAAAGTTAAATGGGTAAATTATGCGGCTTTACCTGATAGTCCTTATTTTGATGCTTGTAAAAAGATTACCAATGGCAAAGCCTCCGGCATTTTAAGTTTTGGCGTCGAAGGTGGCATTGAAGCTTGTGCGCGTTTTATTGATGCGCTTGAAATGATCCTACGACTGGTAAACATTGGCGATGCAAAATCACTTGCATGTCATCCTGCGTCAACCACACATAGGCAGTTGAATGAACAAGAATTAGCTTCTGCAGGTGTTAGTGCAGATTTGATCAGAATTTCGGTTGGTATTGAGCACATCGACGATATTATTGCTGATGTTACCCAAGCGTTAGAAAAAGCTTAAGTCCACTGTATCTGCCCTTGAAAGAGGGCATTTTTTTGTTTCGATATTGCTGCTAATTAAAATGCTGAGTCAATGTGATAAATAAATACCTGTAGGCTATTGAGTAAGTCCCTAATAAAGTTTTCGATAATCACCGTTTTGATATCATTATTGACCGATTAATTTCCGGTTTTTGATGATTCAATTATTCTTCATTTATAAATCTCAAATTCAGCCAACTTTTTATAATGTTCAAGGTTGTGGCATAATCTTGTTTTGAAGTGCACTGTGACCTTAATAAAGTCATAAAGGTGTATTTGTTTTTATTATTTTATATATTCACCAGGTAGATATGACAGACAATAAACTAATTAATATTTTAAATACTTTAGATAATCATGAAGTGTTTTTTGGTCCACAGGGTTTTAAAAACGTGGCATCTGTCGCAGAGCTTGACAAAGCACAACTGGGTTTTGGTATGAGTGAGTTAGGTCAAGTAAGTGCTAATGAGGGCTCAGCTACAGAGCAAGGAAGTTGGCAAACTTCATGGCAAGTTTTTGCCCGTGATACAGAATTGGGTGATCCATATTTTGTTGATACTAATCAGCTTAGCTTACCTGTTTACACCGGTTTCTTAGGAGATAAGGGCTGGGAAATAGAACAAGTAGCCAGCAGTTTAGCCGGTTATGTTGCATGTATTAATTTGTTGTTCAGCCATGGTCAACAAACCCAGGCGCAGTTTTTTCCAGACTCAAGTAGTGTCACAGATGAAGGTGCTTTAAAAATATTGGAACAGCAATTGTTTGAAATTTCTAACTGTCAGCACTTTTGGCAGTTATTTATGCAATGTTATCAAGATTGGCTGACTGAAGATTAGCATCGTATAAACAATAGGTATTATAGCTAGCGCTTAGTCATTACATTATTAACCCTAAGGCACAAATAAATGAATAAAGCAGACAACTTTGAAGTTGAATTAGTCAGCTTTCCTGAAACAGCTGTTGCGGTTTATGAGCACAGAGCTGCGCCAAGTTTGTTAGGTAATAGTATTGCGCAATTTATCAGTTGGCGAAAAGAAAACGGCTTGTCGCCAACTAAAAGTAAAACGTTCAATATTATTTATGATGATCCGGGCGTTACTGCTAACGCAAATTTTCGTTTTGATTTAGCTTGTACGATAAAAAAGGCGGTTGAAGAAAATAAGCAGGGTGTTATTAGTAAAGTAATCCCTGCGGGACAATGTGCAAAGGTACGGCTTATTGGCGGTGATGAAAAGTTAGCGGCTGTGATCAACTTTTTATATCATCAGTGGTTAAGCGAATCGAGCTTGGCACTAAGAGATTTTCCGCTCTTTCTAGAGCGAGTGTCTTTTTATCCAGAGGTAACTGAGGCAGACTCAATTATGGATATTTATTTACCTATCCATAAAATTGACGAGTAAACAAAAAACATTCAGGTTTTAGTGCCCAATTTATAAAAAAGTCGCAACTTTTTATTTGGGTATGTATCAGCGTTTTGAATGAATTAAGTTAACTTTTTCGCCCAATTGAATGTAGCCATATAGGATGATTTTTGTTTCTAGATTAAAGGCGTGAACAGTTTCAGTATCGTCAACTCAACCGAAATTGGCGTTAAGTTTAGCTGAACTAAGCGGGAATTAAGCGGGAGCTAGGTTAGAAGTGATTTATGATTTATTTATCATGGGCTTATCATGGCAAGCTAAGCAGAAAACGAATAAAAACCATACCTTACGTTTTTATTCGTTTTATTTTAAATTTTGACTTTAAAGACTGTAGTCACTAAAGGCAATATGAAAGCCTAGCAGCCATTGGTGGTTTGTGAATAAAACGCTGAATTATTTTCGTCTGCTTCAATATAATATAATAGGCAATTACTCGAGATGTCATAACCATTTGGGAAAATTTGCACTCCAGCATTCGGCACCTTATAAACTCCCCAATTGGTAGTAAATGAGGCGGTTGGGCTAGTCAGTACCGTAAAGGATGAATCAATAGCATTAACAATATTAAGGGCGTCGGCTTTTATTGAACCATAATAAGTGTCAACGTTTACATTACCGATAGAGATGACTCCATCTCCAATTGTTTCATTTTGCACAATAGATTTTGAATAAACTAGCTGATTCGCCGATTTTAAACTGCCTTCTAATGCGTTGAGGTTAGCAATAATCGCATCACTTTTAAGGTTAATGAATTTAGGTGCCGCTGTTGCAGCTAGTATGCCAAGAAGAACGATCACGAGTACTAGCTCGATCAAGGTAAACCCCTGGGTATTTTTTAGTTTCATGTTCTTTAATTACTCATTGATAAGATATTGTTAAGCACGATTAATATTCTAAAAATCGTTTATCGAATTTAATGCATTATATTCAACTGTTTGAAGTATTTCTATGATTAAATCAAAATCAGTTAATCATTATCACGAGGATGGAATATCGGCCAATATAATACACTTTACCTTGCGATTTTCATGGGTTAAAAACTGTTGACTAATAATGACAGCCAGCGAAAACTTAGCATAAAAAAATATAAATGTGCTTTGATTATTACATGTTGGTGAGATACTTTTAGCACGACTTGGTAGCGTAATTACGAGCGCTTGAGCAAATGGCGCAGATGGTTGAGTCTGGAAGCTAACAACCAATCACATTATTTTGGCTATCACCTCTGTATTGGTTGTTTGGTTACGTTATTTTTTCTATCGCGAGTTTGATCTTCCAACGACCATAGCTTCGCGTTTTATTAGTTAATATTGCCGTTATTTATCTCTTACGAGGCGCTGCCGTTGTGTTTATTATTAATAATCCGCTTTGGCGAATACCTGACTTTTGGGTTTGGATCTCAAGGATCTGTTTGGCTATTACTTTACTCGACATTATTGGCTTACAACAAGCTAGTCTTCACTTTCCTAGAGACAAACATAGTTTTATTTTCTCTTCGGGAGTAGCTCGATTAAATGATTGGCTGATGCATTTGAACTTCGCTTTAGGGGCTTGTATCACTTTATAACAACAAACTTTTGTGCATTACTCTCACTTAAAGCACCTCTCTTACTTCATATATCGCTCTTTTATTTACTTATTTAATGTCATTTCTTAACCATTAACACTAATTATTCCATGTTATATGCAGTTTTAATCATTATTTTAATAGCTGGTATTGCGCTTAACTAACTGATTATATTTATTTAGTAGGTTTGTTGGTTGTTAATTTTATTAAAATTTAAATTAGTGGTTGGACCAGTGGGCGAATCTGTGTATACTCGATAGCACTTAGGCAGAAATGCAAAAAAATTATTATTAAAAGTGTTAGGAGTTAACCATGCTAAGTTATAAAGCGCCGATAGCAGACATCAAATTTTTGTTTGAAGATGTATTTAATTATTACGAGCATTACCAAAAGCATCCTGAATTTGAAGAAGCAACACCTGATTTGGTTGATGCTATTATGGAAGAGTGTGCAAAATTTAGTGAAAATGAACTCCTTCCTCTTAACCAAAGCGGTGATGAAGAAGGTTGTACCTTTGACAATGGTGTTGTAACAACGCCAAAAGGTTTTAAAGAAGCGTATCAAAAATTTGTTGAAGGTGGCTGGCCTAGTTTACCGCATGCTGTTGAACACGGTGGCCAGGGCTTACCTGCGTCACTTGGTATGGTAATGTCTGAAATGATGGGCACGGCAAACTGGTCATGGGCGATGTATCCAGGTTTAAGTCACGGCGCTATGAATACTATTCACACGCACGGTACTGATGAGCAAAAAGAATTATACCTTACACGACTTATAGAAGGCTCGTGGACCGGTACCATGTGTTTAACCGAGCCGCAATGTGGTACAGATTTAGGTCAAGTTAAAACTAAAGCAGAGCCAAATGGTGATGGTACTTATAACCTTACCGGGACGAAAATTTTTATCTCTGCCGGTGAGCATGACTTAACAGAAAACATTATTCACATCGTATTGGCAAGGTTACCAGGCGCGCCTGAAGGTACGAAAGGTATTTCACTCTTTATCGTTCCTAAAAATCAAACCGATGAACAAGGGACTATTGGCGAATTCAATAATGTTTCTTGTGGTTCAATTGAACACAAAATGGGCATAAAAGCGTCGGTAACGGCAGTACTTAATTTTGACAATGCTAAAGGCGTGTTAATTGGCCCGGAAAATAAAGGCTTAGAATGTATGTTCACCTTTATGAATACCGCGCGTGTTGGTACAGCACTGCAAGGTGTGTGTGCGGCTGAATTGGCTTATCAAAACTCGTTAATCTATGCAAAAGAGCGTTTGTCTATGCGTTCTTTATCGGGTACTAAACATCCTGAGAAAGTGGCTGATCCTATTATTGTTCATCCTGATGTTCGCAAAATGCTCATGACCCAAAAAGCCATCAGTGAAGGCGGCCGTGCGATGATTTATTACACCGCAAAGTTGGTTGATGAAATAGAAAATGGCAAATCTGAAGAGGAGCGTAAAAAAGCCGATAATCGTTTAGGTTTTATCACGCCAATCTTAAAAGCATTTTTAACTGAGCTCGGACAAGAAAGTGCTAACCATGGTTTACAAATTTTTGGTGGTCATGGTTTTATTAAAGAATGGGGCATGGAACAAATTGTTCGTGATACCCGTATTTCAACACTTTATGAAGGTACCACAGGTATTCAAGCGCTTGATTTATTAGGCCGTAAAGTACTGATGACGCGTGGTAAATCTTTAAATGCATTTGCAAAAGAAGTGCTTATTTTCTGTAAAGACAAGAGTATGATCTCGAGTAATCCACATAGACGTCAAATGAACAAGTTTATCTGGCCTCTAAGTACTACCGTAGCTAAATGGCAACAATACACTATTCGTTTAGGGCTTAAAGCGAAAAAAGATCGTGACGTTATCGGTTCAGCATCTGTCGACTTTTTAATGTACTCAGGTTATATCGTTATGGCATATTTTTGGGCGCAAATGGCACAAGCTGCGTATGAAAAATTAGCGACTGATGTTGAAAATAGAGACTTCTACCGTGCAAAAATTAAAACGGCAGAATTCTACTTTGAACGTTTATTACCCCGTACTAAGTCTTTAGCTGTAACTATGATGGCAGACCCGAAAACCTTAATGCAGTTAGATGAAGAGTTATTATCTTTCTTGTAATCTTTAAGCATTAGTTAGTTAGTTCGATTTAGACAATAAAATTTAAAGGCTGTATTTCATTTGAAATACAGCCTTTTTCGATCTATCGGCTCAAGTGAATATTTTGGTTTATACTCTTGTTGTTAACTCAAAGAGGAGGTTTTATGGATGAAATTACGAGATTTATCGCTGCTATTGACAATAAAACTAAACAAGATGATAGCCGAAAACTGGTCAATTTATTAGCTGATGCGTCAGGCTATCAACCTAGTCTGCATGGCAATATCATAGGTTTTGGACAATATCATTATAAATATGAAAGTGGACGAGAGGGCGATAGCATGGTTATTGGCTTTTCACCACGTAAGCAAAATATTGCTATTTATATTATGCCTGGGTTTTCAACATTTCAGTCACAATTAAAAATACTTGGCAAACATAAAGTGGGGCAGTCTTGCTTATACATCAATAAGCTTGAGGATATCGATCTTGATGTTTTAAAAGTCATTGCGAATTTGTCGGTTAAGGAAATGCAAAATAAATATAGCTGCAACGATAAATAGCGCAGCAGCTATATACTTCATTCTCATTAATTAACGTTAATATATGCCTTGTTAAAGGCTCTTTATGACTAAAACGGTGACGGAAACTGCCTTAATGCTTGCTTAATCTCTTCGAGTACTTCTGTTGTTAGTGGTTGTTTGAATGCCGCTATATTTTCTTCTAGCTGTTGCAGGTTGGTAGCACCAATAATGGTTGAAGTCACGCCATTGACTTGTTCACACCAAGCTAAAGCCAAGTGTGCTGGCGTAATGTTATGCCGTTTAGCTATGTCTAAATATGCTCTAACCGCTGCGTCAGTATTAGCATTATCTCTATAAAGACCATGGCGTTGTCCAAACGTCCAGCGGCTACCTTTTGGGCGTTGACCATTAAGATACTTACCGGTAAGTGCGCCGGTAGCAAGTGGTGACCAAGGTAAATAGGCGATATCTTCATGCACACAATTTTCAATTAAATAGGGCCAGTCTTTGGTATGTAACAAACTGAATTCATTTTGTATTGATACCATGCGCGGTAAATTGTGCTCTGCGCTGAGTTTAAGGTACTGATTAATGCCCCACGGTGTATCGTCTGATAGGCCACAATAGCGTATTTTTCCTGCTTTAACACAGCTATCTAATCCTTGGAGAATATCTAACATTTCTTCATTTTGTTGTTCAGCATTAACTTGCGTATAGTTGATGTTATTCGGCCAGTGATTACCAAAGTGTGGTGATTGACGGTTAGGCCAATGTAACTGGTAAAGATCGATATAATCGGTTTGTAAACGTTTTAATGAGCTTTCAACCGCGGCAATAACATTGGCTCCTGATATGTCACTGCCATCACGAATATAGGAAAAACCTGGTCCAGAAATTTTTGACGTTAAGACAATGTTTTTTCGACGTGAAGGATTAGCATTAAGCCAATGGCCAATAATTTCCTCGGTTTTACCATAGGTTTTTTCTGTCGGAGGTATCGCGTACATTTCGGCAGTATCAATAAAATTTATACCTGCTGATTGAGCATAGTCGAGTTGGGCATTGGCATCACTTTGATTGTTTTGAAAGCCCCAGGTCATACTGCCTAAACAAACAGTCGACACATCTAATGCGCTACTGCCTAATCGAACATATTTCATATGATTAACCTTATATAATTCTTTTCAATAAAGAATGCTTGTTGCTGTGTTAGGGTTTTAAGTAAAAAGATTTACACTCTGTTTATTATACGGAAAAATACTGTGCGTATGCCCAAAATAAAATTTTGTAGCATTTGTTTTTGGGTACCTATTAAGGTTTGTTTAAATGACTTACGCTAGTTAAACGCTAGATTATTATGTGTTAATTTAACTTATTTTATTAAGTTGAACAAAGCTTTAGTTGGATAGCTGTAAAGGTTTTTGTTGCGGGGGATTTTTACTTTTTTTTATAAAAATTGTTATTTGTTCAATTTACTCCTTTAATCATAACTAAAAAAAAGCCCATTATTGCTATTCGCAGTAATGGGCTTTGTGACAGTCATTTTTAATGAATAACGGTGATTAACCTGCTTTTAAGTAGTCAGAGTCAAAGTCATCAACATCAATGGTCGCTTTACGCGAAACCTCAGTAGCCGTAAGTAATGCCGCTTCTTCTTCAGTAATAATGTTTGCCGCTAGGCCTTTCTCAGCCACAAGATCAAGTTGATAAAATGGCAGGCGTTGACCTAGTTCACGACAAATTTTGTCAAAAATAGGTTCGCAAGCAATAATATCTTCAAGCGTTTGTTCTAACTGACCTAAAACATTTCCAGGCTCACGAGTCAGGTATTGGCCTTGTCCTAAGCGTGTGCGCGTTTCATTTGGGTACTGTAATAACGCAGCAACTTTATGATCTGTGGTATCCGACGGCTTTTTCAACCAACAGCCGAGCGGTAAAATGATAAGTCTTAATACTTTCGCCACTACCCGATTTGGGAAGTTGCTAATAAGCTCATCAATGGCTTGTTGAGTTTTAAACAGGCTGTCTTCTAAGGCCCACTGAACAAGAGGTAAGTCAGCACTTTGACGACCTTCATCGTTATATCGTTTAAGCGTTGCAGAGGCTAAGTATAGGTAACTTAAGATATCACCTAGTCGCGCTGAAATGCGTTCTCTGCGCTTTAAATCACCACCAAGGGTCAACATAGCAATATCTGAAAGCATGGCTAAATTTGAACTAAAACGCGTCATTAACTGGTAATAACGTCTAGTATCATCATTATAAGGTGCACTTAGGGCATAACTGCCGGTAAATGAAAACCAAACACTGCGGCAAATATTACTAATAGCAAAGCCAATATGGCCAAACAAAGCATGATCAAAATCATTTAATGCTTGGTCTTTATCTTGATTATTTGCTGCTGATAATTCTGCAAGCACATACGGATGACAGCGAATAGCGCCTTGTCCATATATAATCATGCTACGCGTTAGTATGTTTGCACCTTCTACGGTAATGGCCACTGGAGCGCCTTGATATGAGCGAGCCAAGTAGTTACCTGGACCCATACAAATACCTTTACCGCCATGAATATCCATAGCATCTGCCACACACGAGCGCATTTTTTCGGTTAAATGATATTTAGCGATAGCCGAAACTACACTTGGCTTTTCGCCCATATCAATTGCGCCTGTCGACATCGTGGTTACTGCATCCATTAAGTAAGCATTACCACCAATACGGGCTAAGGCTTCTTCAACACCTTCCATTTTACCTATAGATATTTTAAATTGACGACGAATACGACTATAAGCACCCGTTGCCAACGCTAATGACTTTATTCCGCCAGTACTATTTGAAGGCAAGGTAATCGCACGGCCAACTGACAAACATTCAACCAGCATACGCCAGCCTTGTCCTGCCATTTCTGGGCCACCTATGATGTAACTTAAGGGGACGAAAACGTCATCACCTTGGGTTGGGCCATTTTGAAATGGCACGTTAAGTGGGAAATGACGACGGCCGGTAATAACGCCTTCAATATCTGTTGGTATTAATGCACAGGTAATACCTAAGTTTTCTTCTTCACCTAATAGGTGATCAGGGTCTTGTAATTTAAATGCTAAGCCTAATACTGTCGCAACAGGTGCTAAGGTTATGTAACGTTTGTTCCACGTTAAGCGCATACCTAACACTTCTTCACCGTTAAACTCACCACGACAAACAATGCCGTAGTCAGGTATAGCGCCAGCATCTGAACCCGCTTCAGGGCTAGTTAAGGCGAAACAAGGGATTTCATCGCCTTTTACTAAGCGTGGTAAATAATAATCTTGTTGTTCTTTTGTACCGTAGTGCTGCAATAATTCGCCAGGCCCGAGTGAATTCGGCACACCGACAGTAGACGATAAAACGGTACTCACGCTTGAAAGCTTTTGTAAAACACGAGATTGAGCATAAGCGCAAAACTCAAGACCACCATATTGCTTTTTGATAATCATCGCGAAGAACTTATTATCTTTTAGGTATTGCCACACTTCAGGTGTTAAATCAGCAAGCTCATGAGTTGTTTGCCAATCGTCAGTCATGCGACAAACTTCTTCTACCGGCCCGTCTAGAAATGCTTGTTCTTCTGCGCTTAATCTTGGTTTAGGGTAGTTGTGTAGCTTTTTCCAATCAGGTGTACCACGAAATAACTCTGCTTCAAACCAGGTGGTGCCAGCATCTATGGCTTCTTGTTCAGTTTCTGACATTTCAGGCATAATGCCCCGAAACATAGTAAGTAAAGGGTTCGAAATATACTGCTTTCGAATATCAGCAATATTTAGTGGCAGGGCAATAATGGCAAAAATTAGCCAGCCGAAGAAACCGATGACATCGAAGAAAGTACCCACAATCATCAGCAAGGTAAATGCGATGGTAAATGTTGATAGTGAGGCGCGTGAATAAGCCATATACCCGCTTAACGCTATAGCAATGAGTATCCAAGTTAAGTAGTCCACATTTGATCCTTAATGTTGATGTTTTGGTCGACGCTGGTTAAGGTCAGACCAGATTAGTGATTAAGCTTAATTCGTCTGCTGTATAATTTCAAATTATTTATCGTTACTTAGCAGCCTATTCTGCGGTTATTTGTCGTTGTGTGTTAAAACAGTATTAATTAATGATCATATTAACGTAAAATGGTTAAGTAGCCTTGATTAATTCGATTTTAAGTTTTGATTTTAAGTGATGTACAACTTTTTTTCCCTGACTGATACCTGAATTACAACACTGTATTTCTCTGGTATTTATCCTATCAATTTATTGTTTAGTTGGTTCTATTATATGTGTGAATTAATGGCCATGAGTGCCAATGTACCTACAGATATTTGTTTTAGTTTTAGTGGCTTAATGCAGCGCGGTGGTAATACCGGCCCGCATAAAGATGGCTGGGGTATTACTTTTTATGAAGGCAAGGGCTGTCGCAGCTTTAAAGATCCGCTACCTAGCGCCCATTCGCCCATTGCCCAATTGGTGACGGATTACCCGATTAAAAGTGAAACGGTGATCTGTCATATACGTCAAGCAAATTCTGGCAATGTATCTTTGGTGAACACCCACCCGTTTATTCGCCCTATGTGGGGTAAAAATTGGACTTATGCACACAATGGCCAATTAGCTGACTTTCAATCTAGGTTAGCAACAAAGTATCATTTGCCCATTGGAGAAACGGATAGTGAGCATGCATTTTGTTGGATATTAGATCAGCTTTTACAAAGGTTTGACGGCGATGAGCCTAACTCAGAAGACTTATTTCATTATGTAATTGGGTTATGTAAGCAAATTAATGAGCTCGGTGTGTTTAATTTATTGTTAACTGATGGTGACTTTTTATTAGTTTATTGTACCAATAATTTACATTGGCTAACTCGACGGGCGCCGTTTGGTAAAGCGAGTTTAATTGATGCAGAAATGGTAGTGAACTTTGATCAAGAAACCACTGAAAATGATATCGTTACGGTCGTGGCAACACAACCATTAACTGATGATGAAACATGGCATAAAATGCAAAAAGGTGAAGGGTTGTTGTTTTGTAAAGGGCAATTAATTTACCAAAGCAGCTAAGCAAGTGAGTAAAAATTGTATGGTTAGCAAAGTGACATAAGCGATATGGCTAAGAAAAGTAAATTTTGCTTAGCCATTTCTCACTTAGCTATTTTTTTTCCGGTGTCGCCGCTTTAATGGCGGTAACAGACTTTAACTGTGCTTCAAATTGATCTACATCACCTTTAATTTGATGAAGTTTAACTAACAGGTAATCTAGTTCTGGTGCGAACCAGGCATAAGTTACACGTTTCTTCTCAATAACTTCCCGTTTAAGTTTAATGGTTTTTACCAAACCATATGGCAACATGAGTTCTTCTTCACCGTCATATTGATAAACATAGTTTTTGATAGAACCTGATGTTTTAATCACCGGATAGACAAAATGTTTTTGCTCAGGGTTAGCCATCATATTTAATCGATGCTGCAAATGATAACTGAGCGAGTCTTGAATATTTTCAGGAAATTTAATGTTTTTTGTTCGTTCTTTTATTTCATCAACGGCAATATTTTTTTCGGTATCATATCGCCATTTATAATGTTTATCAGAGCCTGTACCTTCGCGAAGATATTCAAAGTTCTTCGGCGTTACTTTGTAATCTTCAAGTTTAACAATTGAAGTTTCTATACGAATATCTGAGAAAATTAGCCATTCGATATCAGTATGATAACTGTACTGTGCTAAGCCATTATCTAAATAAGTTAATTCGCGTGTTGCTTCACCAACCGTTTTAGATTTATGTAAAATAGTATATTTAGCATTAAATGCCGGGATCACTACGCTATTGTCTTTTTCAGTTGCCACGACATTAAATGCCAAGCTAGAAAAAAGTAAAGCGGTATAAGGTAATGATTTCAACATGGTAAACTCTCTAGATTAAAGGTTATTCTTCGCTAGCATACCCTGAAACTGGTAGGATTACACCATCAAATAATGCACTTTCTTTTACCATAGTTACGCGCTTAGTACAGCACCAATTAACTACCATGGGATAAATACGATGTTCTTGTTGATGTACTCGCAGAGCAAGTTCATCGGCCGTGTCTTCTGGGAAAACAGGTACTTTAGCTTGTAAAATCACCGGACCGCCATCAAGTTCTTCTGTGACAAAGTGCACACTGACACCATGTTCAGTATCACCGGCGTCAATTGCCCGTTGATGAGTATGTAAACCTTGATATTTAGGCAACAGAGAAGGGTGGATATTAATTAATCGACCTTGAAATTTCTGGACGAATTTAGCGGTTAAAATACGCATAAAACCCGCTAGCACAATTAAATCAGGCTGATAATTATTAATCTCAGTGATTAATGCACTGTCGTACTCTTCTCGGCTGTCAAAGTCTTTATGTGAAAGTACCGAGGTTGGTATTTCAGCATCTTGTGCTCGTGTGAGTCCATAAACGTCAGCTTTGTTAGACACTACAGCGACGATGTCGCCGCCGTAGTTGTCTTGCTTACTGGCATCAATAATCGCCTGTAAGTTTGTGCCGCCGCCGGAAATTAGTACTACAATTCGGCTTCGCATCAATGATTAACCTTTGTTTATAATAACTTGTTCTTGGCCCGCTTGCAGATCAGCAATTTCACCAATGTGCCAAGCGTTTTCACCTTGAGCATTCAAAATATCGATACTTTTCGATAATTGGTCAGCAGGAACAACGATGATCATACCAACACCACAGTTGAATGTACGGTACATTTCGTGTTCGCTGATATTGCCATTTTCTTGCAACCAATTAAAGATTGCAGGCCATTGCCAGCTGTTGCCGTCAACAATCGCTTGTGCACTTTCTGGTAATACACGAGGAATGTTTTCCCAAAATCCGCCACCTGTAATATGCGACAATGCGTGCACGTCAACATGCTTAAGTAGCTCTAAAACTGACTTAACATAAATTTTTGTTGGCGCTAATAAATGTTCGGCTAATGGTTTACCGTCAAGTAAATCATTAGTGTCAGTGTTATTTACTTCTAATACTTTACGTACTAAAGAATAACCGTTTGAGTGTGCACCAGAAGATCCAAGCGCAATAAGCTGATCACCCGCAGCAACTTTAGTACCGTCTAGCAAGCGTGACTTTTCAGCTACACCGACACAAAAACCTGCGATATCGTAGTCGCCTTTATGATACATACCTGGCATTTCAGCGGTTTCGCCACCGACTAATGCACAACCTGCTTGCACACAGCCTTCAGCAATACCTTCAACAACGGCAGAGGCAACGGCAACATCGAGTTTTGCTGTAGCATAGTAATCTAGGAAGAATAATGGTTCAGCACCTTGTACGATTAAGTCATTAACACACATGGCGACTAAGTCGATACCGACAGTGTCATGACGCTTTAAATCGATAGCTAAACGTAATTTTGTACCTACGCCATCGGTCCCAGCAACAAGTACGGGCTCTTTGTATCCGGTAGGAAGTTGACAGACAGAGCCAAAACCACCTAGCCCCCCCATAACTTCTGGACGTGTAGTACGTTTTACGGCACCTTTAATATTTTCAACTAGGGCATTACCTGCATCTATATCAACGCCAGCATCTTTATAACTTAAAGACTGTTTTTCTTCGCTCACGGGGAAACCTCGATTATGTTGTGTTAGTTTGCTTCTACGATAAAGGCGCACATTCTATCAGCGCAAAGACGCGCTGAAAATCTTTAAAATAAATTATTTTTTATAAGTGATAAAAATCAGCAACATTATGATAAGATCTTCATTATGAAACACACGCTAATGCCATATATGTTCAGAAATTTTTTGATATTCTTTTGCTTTGTATTGCCGCTTAACATTAGCGCTATAGAAGTTGCAAACTTGTACAGCGCGAAAGTTGCTGTAGCGTCACAATCAAATGACGATCGTAACTTAGCACTTAAAAATGCCTTACGCGCTATTTTAGTCAAGGTTGGTGGTAAGGAAATTGAGCATCCGCTTATTTCCCAAGCTATTAATAACTACAATAAGTATGTTACGCAATATCAATATATTCGCAGCAGTAATAAAGTCTTACTTAATGTTTCCTTCGATGAAGATAAAATTAATCAATTATTTAAAGAAAGCGATTTGGCTATTTGGGGGCGATTAAGACCGCAAATTATGGTTTGGTTGGTTGAAGAGGATGGTTTTAATCGAACAATAATTTCTTCAACTTCGAATTCACAGTTACCTGTTGTTATAAATGATTTTTCTGAGTTACGTGGTCTTCCTATAGTTATGCCAATAATGGACTTAACTGACGTAACCGCTTTGACATTAACCGATGTTTGGGGGCGATTTTCTCAACCTGTTGCCCAAGCCTCTGCCCGTTATATGGCAGAAGCCGTGGTGGTAGTCAGGGTGTCTAATTCAAGTTTAGTAGCGACCGAAGCTGATAAAGATGACTGTCCACTTTGCCAAAACCATAGTTTAGCAGTGGACTGGAGCTTAATGACGGATGTGCAAAGTGAGCATGCACAAATATTTAGTAAACAATACTTAGGTGATAACGTTGATGAATTATTAATAGCGGCTTTTTCCGATATTACCGACATTATTTATCAGCAATATGCGTTATCTACAACGAATAGTAATGAGCTTGAAGTCGATGTTGCTAATATCGCTTCATTAATCGATTTAATTGCAGTGACAGACTTTCTTGAAGAGCTGTCAGCCGTACAATCAGTGCAACTGGTCAGCGTAAATGGTACAAATCGGCGTTTTAAATTGTCGTTAATTGGCTCACAACAAGCTTTGATTGCCTCATTAAAGTTAAGCGAACATTTGAATCGTTATGTCGACCCCTTGGCCGCACCTGAAGGCGCAGAACAAGTGCCGGTATTTTATTGGGGTAAAAAGTGAAGAAAGTTTCGCAATTAACTCTGTCTGTGCAATTACCTGATGATGAAACGTTTGCTAGTTTTCAAAGTGAAAGCAACCAAATGGTTGTACAACAATTAACGCACTTTCTTGATCATATGGGCGATGTTAACAAACAGGTGCACAGTTTGTTTTTGTTTGGTTTAACAGGCGTTGGCAAAAGTCATTTATTACACGCAAGTTGTGCTTACGCCGACACGTTAGGCATAACGTCGTTGTGTTTGTCATTTTCTGAGCTCACACAGCTTTCGGTTGATGTACTGGACGGTTTAGAGAATATCGATTTAGTTTGTTTAGATGATATTCAATTAATCGCAGGTAATAAAAAGTGGCAACAAGGTGTGTTTGATTTATATAACCGTATGGTCGAGCAAAACAAATGTTTAATTATTACTGGCGATCAAAGTGTTGCGAAGTTAAATATTAGTTTACCTGATTTGGTATCGCGACTAAGTTGGGGTTTAACGGAACAATTGAAACCGTTGTCAGATAAAGAAAAGTCATTTGCTTTGCAATACCGAGCTCAGCAGCGAGGTTTATATATGAGTGATGAAGTGGCAAGTTTTTTGATCAATCGTTTATCACGTGATATGACAAGTTTAATCGCCGCGTTAGAGCAACTTGACCAAGCATCAATAAGAGAAAAGCGTCGTATTACTATTCCCTTTATTAAAGATGTACTGTTTTAAATTCTTCATTTAAAAATAGTCAGTTAACGCTGTCAGTAAACTGACTTTCTTTATCGAGCTAAAGGCACAGTTCGACGGCATAAATGCCGACCTACAAATTGGACTTATGCCGTTTAGCTGCTGTCTACTTCATCCTGAGCATAAAATATTTTTATAGATGATTATTTAGGCGATTATATAGACGATTAATTGTTTTTGCGTGTAGGCATGGTTTTTTCGTAAAACATCGGGCCATCGGCATTAATCCTATGACCTTTCGAGTTGTTCAATAATTGACCATCGAGTGCTATTTTCTCAGGATTATTAACCGTAGGGCTAATCGTTAAATTTTCTGTCCAAGTTTTTCCTGATTCCATCATAATGGGGACTGATAGGTTACTAATAATCCCCGAGGCAGAAGTAAACTCTGGCAATATTCTGCGAGTGACATAATCCACTCTTTGCTTAATATTTTCGTCTCCAATACGGCCACGTTGTCCCCAGGTAACTATGTATTGCTCACTGGCACTTTGTGGCTGATTGGTTATCGCAATGTCTCGGTCAATATCATAACGGGCTTTCATCATAAAACCATCGAATAGCATGGCGTAGTCTTCGCGCTTACTGCTGTAATTGTAAAATTGCGGTGCGTGTTCAGGACTAAAAAAACTTGTTACGTCACTTGGGCTATAGTTTTTCTCGCTCGAGGTAGCTGTTTCCCCTTTATAGCGAACTTGCGCTAAACGATACATCTCAGCGCCATTAAGCGTTAATGTAGTACTTAACAAGTCTGATTGTATGCCGGTTGTTTGTATTATTTTATCTGCGGCATCTAGTATGCGGTCGTTTCGGTTTAAGTTTGCCCATGTGCTTTGTGCGAAAAAGTCATTTGCATGCGCAAGTTCGTGATACATCAAGGAAGCTAAGTTATAAATACCATCGCTTGCCTCTCGTGTTACTCTCATATTTTCTGGGTAGTAAAAGCTAGCGTAGTCGTTATTTTTAACATAGCGCCACGGCATTACGAAATTTAAGCTGTCGCCAAATGACGCACGATAGTCAGGCGCTTCATTTATGGTATCTCTTTCATCGGGGGTTAACCAAAGGTTGTTAGGATCAAGATGAATGGCACCGGTTACGACCCAATAATAGGAAGGGCGGACGTCATACGAAATAACAATGGCTGTAGTAGCACGCAGTAAATTTTTAAAATCACCTTGTTGATCCCAGTTTTGTAAAAACTCTTTAAATCTTTGCCCCATCCACTGATGAGAAACCACCACGCGATCCATAATATCTTCAATCGTTGGGGTAGTGGTATCTTGTGCAATCAAGGGTAATTCACTTAAGCGGCAGCTAGTTCGAAAATCAATGTCATTACTGTAAACACAATTGACTAAAACATCGGCATATGGCGAGTTAGCATTGAAAGGAAATACAGTGGCTAATCGAGTGTCGTAGGCAATATTTTCATCCGTACTAATTGTTGGAGCATTTTCCACTAAAATGGCAATGGTATCTTGGTGTTGTGTTGCGCCATCTGAAGCACTAACGCTAAAGGTAAGTAAACTATCGATACTGACTGCCGGCGCCTTGAAATAAACGACGTTTTCCCCCGCTGTGGTTTCACTGAATGTAACGCGTGGTCCTGAGAGTTGTTGCCAAATAATACTGTCATTTTTTAATGCTGAATTTTCTATACTGGCTCTTAATGAAACGTCATTTCCTTCTAACACGGCATGACCTAACCTTGCCGCTATTTGGCTGTTATCATTTGACACCGTAAAAGTATGTGACAAGGTCTCGACTTGGCCATTTCTGATAAAGTTTACTTGAAAACTATAATCGCCTGCCATTGACGGTGTAAAAGCAATTCCTTTAGCGTTACCAGCATGAAAAACAAGGTTATTCCCTGCGGTTTGTTGCCAACTAATATTGTTCAGCGTGTCGTTGGGATAATAGAGGAATAGCTCTATCGGTTGTGCGATTTTACTATCTTCGTCAAAGGCGATTATGCCTGTTTGAGTAACAACGGGTGTAAAGCTTTCAGTTGGCAGGCTATTTTCACTGTCAGTACCACTACCGCCGCATCCTTGTAAAATCAAAGCAACTAAAGTTATCGTCAATGTATTTATTGCGTTTGAAGAGCGTTTTCGTTTCAAGTGAATACTATTCATTCGTGCCTCTGTTTATTACATGGATATAGTAAAGACCCATTAAAGGTAAATTTACTTCAAAATAACGCTGATAGTTTACAGTATTAATCTTCAGACCTATTTTTAAACAATTTTGTTCTGATAGTAAAGGTTGAATGTATTTATACTTATCTCACACATAGTTGATTATTTTTACTATTTAAAACAATTAACTACTAGATTAATACATTTTATATATATCGCTGAATGGATGCGCTGATTAGACAATACTGGAGATGTATTGTCCTTATTGATGAGTTATTAAACTAAATGCCTTATATTTACCGTTACCTCTGGAGGTAACGTAAGCCAATGTGTAAATGAAATTAGTATCATACCAAGTTGATTAATTATTGTATTGAATGTACTGAATGTACTGAATGTAAAAGGAAAATAGCACTAATGTAGGTGTATAACCTTTTTAGTGCTATGTTTTTAAAGAAAATGATTAAATTTTACAGCAGTAAATTAGCTGTCGAATATCCATTTATTTTTTGCAGATGAAAGCAGTGACATTATTCTTTCTTTTTACGAATACTTAAACCAAGTTCTTGGCCGCGATATTTTGCATAATAACTGCCAGCAATAAACATAATTGTGGCAAAGAATAATTCGCCCACTGCCCATAACTTTTCATCGGCTGAAACCCATAAAGTGGTTAAACTATGTAAAAAATAAATCATCACAATAAAATTTGACCAAGCATAAGTGTAAGGGTTGCCCTGAACCAAGCCTTTGAGTGGAAATAACAAAGGTAAGGTAAAAAACACCAACGTTAGTGGCACTGAAAGTGCGGAGTCATCGCTGATAAAAACAAGCCAAAAAGGCATGTAAAACAACAAGGAAAAGTAGCCAAATAAGGTTATTTTCTTAAGCGTAGTTGTTGAAAAACGAGGTTGAGTTGTCATCTTTATTTATCAGCCTGCATGAGCGTAAGTACATTTTCAGGCGGACGACCAATAATGGCTCGGGTGTTATCAGTCACAATAGGGCGTTCAATTAATTTTGGTGTTGCTGCCATCGCGGCTATTAACGTTTTATCATCAGCGTTAGCTAAATTTTGCTCTTTAAATTCAGCTTCTTTTGTTCGCATCATATCTTTTGGCGATACTTTTAGTAACGACATTAAGCTTTCAATTTCTGCAATGCTAAGCGGCGTTTTTAAATATTCAACAATAGTGACCTCATGCTTTTGTTCTTCGATAAGTGCTAGTGTTTGTCGGCTTTTAGAGCAACGAGGGTTGTGATAAATAGTTAACATGTTTTTTCTCTTAGATTATTTTAAATAGTTCAATTAGCGCTATTTTAACTGATTTTTTAAAGACGCTTAAGCTTTTCTTGCTGTTCTTGTAATTGTAATATCCGGCCTTTCATGCGTTTTTGTAATAACGGGTTTTCTTCAACAAAGTTATAAGCTGTTTGTAATTCATCAACGGCTTTTGGGTAAGCGCCAAATAACGCATACACTTCGGCTTTGCTGGCATGCATCAGGGCCTTCTTATCTTGTTTTCTATATACTTCGGTTAATAAATCATTGGCAATAAAGTTTTTGGGGCTGAGTACCAAGAAATTTTGTAATAGTATTTCTGCTTTACTATATTGCTCTGCTTCATTTAATACGTTGGCGAGGTTTAATGTTACCACTTGGTTATTAGGCATTAACAAATTTAACTCGCCAAGCATAGCGATGGCTTTGTCGAAAGCTTTTATCGCAATATAGGCATCGGTTAGGGCGTCAACATAAAAGAGATTCCGGTTGTCGTCGCGTAATAAGGCTTCAAGTTGATTGATAGCCGTTTGATAGTTTTTAGCTTCATAATGTGAGAGCGCAAGACCGTATTTTGCCGCTGCTTCAATGGCATAGTTCTGTTTCTCTAAACTTTGCTTAAAGTTAATAATGTTATCTTTAGCATTGCCTTCATACCTTGCCATTATGCGGGCTTTAGCTAACTCGAATTGCAAGCTTGGTGCGAGTGGCCGAGGTGAAAAGTTATGTGCTCTTATTCGGGCATCTGAAATTCTAGATTCAGGTAAAGGATGCGTTAATAACATGGCGGGTGGTTTTGATGTATAGCGGTATTTTTCTGCCATTTTGCTGAAAAAGTCAGGCGCACCTTGTGGATTAAAACCACTATTAACCAGTAACATAATGCCAACTCTATCAGCTTCTTGTTCATTTCCTCGGGTGTAGTTAATGCTAGCTTGTTGTGATGCCGCCATTGTTGTACTGAGGGCTGCCATGCCAACAGTAGGGTTTATTAACGTTAGCAAAACGCTAGACACCATAGCGGCCATAGTTAACGGTTGTGATCTGTTTTGTGATTCTAGTCTTCTTGCCAAATGGCGTTGGGTGACATGAGATATTTCGTGTGCGACAACCGAAGCCAGTTCACTTTCAGTACTTGCGGTCGTGATCAAGCCACTGTGAATGGCAATGTGACCACCAAAAAAGGCAAAAGCATTTAATTCTTGATTACGTATGACAAAAAATTCAAAACTATAGTTAACGTCTTTGGCGTTGCGTACCATGCGGTTGCCCAGGTCGTTGATATATTCGGTTAATACGGGGTCATTTAATATCGGTTGAGTCGCGCGAATTTGCCGCATCATTTCGCCACCAATTTGGCGTTCTTTTTCGATAGACAACACACTGACACCCGCTGAGCCTATTTCGGGTAATTTATTTTTGTTGGTTTCTTTGTTCGCGGCAAATACACTGCTTGTGATTGAAGAGGTAATGGCAAGTGCAACAATAAGCGGCTTTAATTTAAACAAATTTATTTTTCCATATATTCAAGTGTATTACGCGACCAGATGATTAAGATTGTGAGTGTTTACGATAAACTTCTTTACAAAAATCAGCAATTGAAAATCCTTTGATATCAGTAATGTCAAAGGATTGGCTTAGCAAGGTAATCAACTCATCAACACGCTGGTTGGCATAACGAATAAGGGCATAATCTGCTATATCTCCCTTTTGAAGGGTGTAGACAATAAAAGGTATCAATGAGTTCAATCTAAACAATATTTGCATTGTTTGTGGTGTCCATTCTATAAATGAACAACGTGGGTTATTATACTGTGCTTCAAGCACTGACTCATTATTGATTACTGGATAACAATGTAACTCATAATGTTGTTCATTAATATTATGATACAGCGAAATCTTCGGCTTAGGTGTTGTTACCTTGCCAACTATATCGCTTTCTGACGTTTTAAAATTTACATTCCAATTACTTTGGTCTAGCAACTGTGTAAATGCATTATTAAAACCGTGCGATAAAATACCGTCAATTTCACTAATTGAATTTGACGCTAATTGATAAATAGAGGGGATATCACCCCAGTTTATCTTTTTTTTGTAGGCGTATATCTCTTTAAGACTCGGATTATCAGAAAGCTCGCTCATTTAATCTCTTTAACCCCTTTAAATTATTAAAAATACATCAAAAGAATTTACAATTGTCATTGTAATCAATTGTCGCAAATTAGATAATCAAACTAAAGCTCTACGCATATTTTATTTATGATTTACGAATACGATGCCACTCAAGATAAATGCCCAGTACCTTTGGTAAATTTACGCTTGTTACTCAGAAAGTTAACACCGATTGATAGTTGTTTAATACGCATTTGCGATAATGGTTCTAAAAGAGATATTCCTAAATTGTTAATCAAAAAAGGATTTTATTTTGAACAGCGTAATGTTGATAAATATATTGTTGAATTAAAGATAAGAATGGAAAAGTAAATATTATGGTTTCACTGTTTAGCGATTGGTACAAAAGAAATTTTTCAGATCCAAGTGCGGTAACCTTAATGGTTATTTTAATTTGTACTTTTTTGTTCGTTTACTTTTTTAGTAGTTTATTAATGCCCGTATTTGTTGCTGTGGCAATTGCTTTTTTATTAGATTTACCGGTGAATAAACTCTCGCAGCTCGGGCTATCTCGTGGTTTATCCGTAGTGATCGTGGTCTCAGCTTTTGTGGGGTTAAGCTTAATAGGTATTTTGGGCCTTATGCCGGTTATATGGCAACAAAGTAGTAATTTACTGCAAGAAGTTCCGCAAATGGTTGGGAAAGGGCATACCTATTTATTAGCGTTGCCAGAGCAGTACCCTGAGTTAGTTAGTGCCGAGCAAATTGGCCATGTTATTACTTTAGTCAATGATAAGCTTATTGAATGGGGGCAAATGGCCCTGAAAGCGTCTCTTGGCTCAATTTCTAATGTTGTTGCACTGTTGATATATCTGATTTTAGTACCGTTAATGGTATTTTTCTTTCTAAAAGATAAAAGTGTGCTTTTTGATAGTTTACGCAAATTTTTGCCTAAAGATCGCCGAATGGCAAAACAAGTTGGTAGTGAAATGAACCAACAAATTATGAATTATATTCGCGGTAAATTAATTGAAATTATTATAATTGGTACGGCATCAACCATCGCATTTATTGTTTTGGGCCTTAATTACCCGGTATTACTAGGCGTATTAGTGGGATTATCGGTATTAGTACCTTATGTCGGTGCGACGATTGTAACCTTACCTGTTTTGCTTGTGGCCTTATTTCAATTTGGGACTAGCGCTGAATTTGGCTACGTGATGATAGCGTACGGTATTATCCAAGCGCTAGATGGTAATTTGTTAGTCCCTTTATTGTTTTCTGAAGCGGTAAATTTACACCCGGTAACTATTATTATAGCGGTAATATTGTTTGGCGGATTATGGGGCTTTTGGGGCGTATTTTTTGCTATTCCATTAGCTACGCTTGTTAAGGCTGTGCTTAATGCTTGGTCAACAACAACTCAAGGTGAGGGCATCACTGACATTTAGTGATTTTTATACCGCCTAGGAATAAATATAAGCCTGGTTTTATGGGCTTATATTTTTGATTTTATTAAACTGCTTTAATAATACTTTGCTTGAACGTTTAATGATTAGTTTGGGATATTATCAAGTTTACATTTTTAGCTTTTAGCCGCGACTATTCTAAATATCTACGCTAAGCCTATGCCTTCTTCTCACTAACTGGGTTAGCCAGGTTTTGTTACTTAATTTAATGTCCTCCTATTTTGACCAACAACTTATCGCGTATATCCCTTTTATCACGTCCTTTTTATTGAACCCTTAAGCCATATTTGTTTGATTAGAGTGTAAATAAAATAACTTAGGTTAATTCGCACTAAGTTATCGAATAAAATTTTATAAGGCTAGGTCTTTTTATTCTATAATAGAATAACCGTGGTAGGGGATGTCGTATATTACGATGCTTTTTCTGATAAAAATCAATAGAGTATAAAGCTTTTGAAAAACGTAAATAGAAAATCTATTTTACAACCTGGTGAAGTAGCACTAGTTGGCTCAGGTCCCGGTGACGCAGAATTATTGACTATACGTGCTCTGCGCTTTATTGAGCAGGCAGATGTTGCCATTTATGACCGTTTAGTTAGCGATGAAATTATGGCGCTTTTACCTGACGACTGTGAGCGTTTGTATGTTGGTAAAGAGCAGGCCAAACATTGTGTTCCACAAGATAAAATTAATGAATTGTTACTGCAATATGCACAACAAGGTAGAAGAGTATTGCGACTTAAAGGCGGTGACCCGTTTATATTTGGTCGTGGCGGTGAAGAAGCTGAATATTTATTAAAAAATGGTGTTAGCTGTCATCTTTGTCCGGGTATTACGGCCGCATCTGGCTGCACCACTTATGCCGGTATTCCTTTAACACACCGAGGTGTGGCACAAGGTTGTACGTTTATAACGGGGCATATGCAAAACGATGGACAACTTAATCTACCATGGCAAAGTTTAAGTTCTAGTAGTCAAACGGTTGTGTTTTATATGGGAATTAATACCTTGCCAAGTATTACAGAGCAGTTAATCAAACATGGTCGCGACGCTAATACGCCTGCAGCTTTAATTCGCAAAGGCACACAGCCTGAACAACAAATTTTTCGTGGTAAAATATCGACACTTGCTGATTTAGTTGCAGAGCATAAAATAACACCGCCTACCTTAATTGTCATAGGTGATGTTGTGAATCAGTTAACAGATACTGCTTTAGCAAAGCCTGGATTTTTAGATGCAAAAAATTATCAGCAGCCAATTCAGCTTGCAGCAGAAGTCGGTTAATATATTTTAATTTATCCGTACTAGTTACGGGTATATCGGCACGCTTTCATGTGCAAGTAACAGCGGCGTCATGTGCATCTTGCAAATAAAAAGGCTTAACAAATTAATTGTTAAGCCTTTTTGCTATTTAATTACTTTTTTAAGCAGTAATAGTGCTGTAATTAAAGCTTGTTAAGTACATCTAGAACAACTTCGTGATGATCTTTGGTTTTAAACTTGTTAAACACATGGCTAATTTTACCATCAAGACCAATTAAAAAGCTCAAACGGTGAATACCATCGTATTCACGGCCCATAAATTTCTTTAAGCCCCACACACCAAATGCATCAGCAACACTATGATCAGGGTCTGACAATAAGCTAAAGTTAAGTTCGTCGCGCACACAAAATTTAGCTAACTTTTTTGGCTCATCTGGACTAATACCAAATACTTGAGTATTTAAGCTATCTAAAGCTGATTTACTGTCGCGAAGCCCTTGTGCTTGCACAGTACAACCCGGTGTCATTGCTTTAGGATAGAAATAGACTAATACTTGTTTTTTTCCGATAAAATCTGCAAGTTTAATGTCTTGGTCATTTTCATCTTTTAATGTGAAAAGTGGCGCGTTATCGCCTACAACTAATGTGTTCATTGTATCCCTCTAAAATAAATATAATAAAAATAAGATTAATTAACGTTATAACTTCTATTGGTCTAAATAATAAATGTATTCATCTCGCGTAAACTTGATAGCTATCGATTAGTTTCTTTAATACCTTGAATTTTAATATTTATCTTCATTGAAAGTTGTTCAATAAGTTAATCTAGCTGGTTTGATTGAACTTTTTTAATACAGCCCTGTACGTCAAATTGTTCACACAATTCTAAGAAGTCGCTTTCAAGTTGTTCGATACTGGTTTCTTCCATCAGCGCAATTAAAATTGAGGCACTCATGTGATTACTCTTCTGATTAATTTCAGACTTTAATGACGATATATCAATATTGCGTGTGGCAAAAAATGCTGTCACGGATTTCAAAACACCAGGTTGATCTATACCAGCATAATCAACTTGGTAATGATGGACAAAATCTTGATCGCGATAACCTGAAGTTCTTTTCATCATGGTAATAAGTTCAAGTTTATGCGCCACAGCGGGTAGCTTACTTTCTAATTGATGAATAGCTTTATTCGTCCCCATCAGTAGCATGATTAGCGTAAATTCTAAGCCAAATATTGCCATTCTACTGTCTAAAATATTACAACCACATTCGCTGGCTAGTTTGGTTAAGTCACTGACACTACCTTTGCGATCTGGCCCCATGGCCGTTAAAACTAAATATTCGCTCATCAATTAACCTAGCTGAGATATTAAAAACGCTATTATAACGTAAGTTATAGGGCTAAAGCTAACGTCAGTGGCGCAGGGTTAATTAAACTTAGCAATAAGCGAAATTTAATTAACACGGTAAAAAGGTGTTCGCAGAGTTAATACCCATTTTTACTATGCGAAAAATCATATAACCAAACCACTAAAATACCAAAAGATGAAATAGTTACTTGGCTCTTGGTGAATTATTGCTAAGCTGAATTCAGACGTTAGCAAATTTAAATTTATTATCTAGAAAACAATATCTAGAAAACAATATCTAGAAAACAATATCTAGAAAACAATATCTAGAAAACTAACTACGGAGAATACCTATGAGTAAACCAGTAAGAGCATCAGACACTCCATATGGCATTGAGGTAGAGGCAGAAAAAACTTATTTCTGGTGTGCATGTGGGCAAAGTGAAAACCAGCCATTTTGTGATGGTTCACATAAAGGTTCTGAATTTACTCCTGTGAAATATACCGCCAAAGAGTCCACTAAAGTATATTTTTGTGGCTGTAAATCAACCAATAATCAGCCAATGTGTGATGGCAGTCATAAAAAATCTTAACATTAACAATAAACGGCACCTTGGATAGTTGATTATTTACATTTTTATTTTTAATCAACTACCTTTATCTAAAGGTTTTATAACAAGGAAGTATAAAATATGAATTCACCCGTAAAGGTCTGGCTTATATATTCGTTGATCGGATTTGTCGTTTCAATTTCAATAACGGTATTATTCGATAAATATCCCGGTATTCGACTTTTTTCTAATGAAGCTATTATTTTCGCTGTAATGTTTAGCACCATGTTATCGGCAATCAATAAAGCTTTTAAGGTCTCACGTAACCAAGAAAAATATCGCTTAGAATCAAAGTGATATTTAAATAACTAGGCTTTTCCTCTTTAAGATGGTCATAATAATATTAACTATCGTTTGATAGTTAATATTATTAATTCAATTACTCACCTGTTTATCAAGCCGTAAATTATTTAAAAAATTTACATTAACTCGTTGTTGAGATGCCTTCTTTATGGCTTCACTTCAGATATAGCGATGTGTTAACTATTTTGTAAATTCACTGTGCTATTTTATATGCAGGTGTACTAACAACAGATATGGCATTTATTTTAATAAGGCATTGTTCAAAACAATGCTGTTGTTATTTTGAACAGATGAAACGAACAAAACATAAGTGAGCTTGCTTTGACTTTGAAAGTTACTATTGATAAGGCTAAAAAATTTAAAGCAAATTCAGACAGCAGACAAACTCTTCCATAGAAAACCTATAAGAGTAACTTTCCGATAAAGTTACGATTAAAATATTGGATTATTTCGCTCTTTTTAAGATAAATATGCCTCAATATCTTGTGTTTGTATTTTCAGGCAAGTACCATGGTGCGCTGCTCAATTTAGCGCTATTTCCTTTAATTTAGCGGCTTTTAAATAAAAGAGATGAGTTTAGGGAACTTAGCCCTGATTCAGTAATCAAAACGGCGTTATAGATGTATTGCTTGAACTTTACGACATTAGACTTTTAGTGTGTCGTAAAGACTAAAAATGTTACTTATAAATACTAAACAAGCAAAATTAAATTTAGAAAGATTCAGATTTGTATCCTCGGGAGTGTTAATGAATCGCAAGATATTTTATTTTTCATTATTAAGTGTCGCAGTGGCTAGCTGCGGTACTGTAAATAATAAGCAAGCGGTAGGCGATTTTGAATACGCGGAACAAAAAGAAGCAACAGCGTTAAAAATACCTGCAGGTTTAGCTAAACCTAAACAAGTTAACACCTATTTTGTAACTGATGAAATAAACCATGAAGGCCCCATTGGTGCAGATGTTGATGTGCGTGCACCATCACTTGTTTTACCTATCGCGGCGTCAACGCGAACAGAAAACACCACGTCGACTTCTAAAGTGTGGTTTGATCAAGTGCTCGAAAATGAAGACCTTAAAGGTTTTATTACCAAAGCACTAGAAAGTCAGTTAGCGACAGATAATATTGAATTAAAACAAACAGATGAAGCTGGTTTGGTTTTTGAATCAGACTGGTATAACAAAGAAGTAGAAACAGGCACATGGCCTTTTAAATCAATAGCAATTTCTGAGAGTATTCGGTATCGCTATACACTTGAAAGTAAATCTCATGGCCGAAGCGTTTCATTAGTTGTTGAATTGCTTGATTACCTGAAAACAGATCAGATAGGCGGCAGTAAGCGTATCGATATTATTGATCAGCAACGCGCTGAAATGAACATGCTTAATGAAATTATAGCGCAAGTTGATTTTCAATATCGTTTAAAACAGCAAGAAAATCGTTTACTACGTGCTAATCAAACTTTTGTTAGTTTAGGTGAGAACGTTTCTGGTGAAGCTGCTTATATTGTAGAAATTGATGTAGATTTATTATGGTCTAACCTACCGTTATTTTTTGAAGATCATGGCTTTAGTATCACAGATTTAAATGAGACAACTAAAATTTATTATGTTGATTACATTAAACCTGAAGCGAGTTTTTGGAATAGCATTTGGGGTGACAGCCTACCGGTAGTCGAACTACCAAATGGTAAGTACCAATTTCAAGTAGAGAAAGTGGCCGATAAATCTTCAGTTACTCTATATGACGAAGAAGGTAGTGCTTTACCTGAAGCGACTTTAGAGAAAATATTTGACGTAATGGAAGCCGGTTTGTCATTTAAAGATGTTTTTTAGTCTTTAAAATAACTATTGCTTTAGCTTGTATTGTTGCATAAAAAAACTCCGTTAATCGGAGTTTTTTGTTTTATGACTATGAACAGTATCTTTGGTTACTGTTGGCATTTTATGAGGCGACTTTTGCGTTCTTGGTATGGTTTCTTTTAAGTCGTTCAAGCTTTTTTTACGTAATGGTGTTTTAGCACTTTTTTGAAAAGTACTTAAATTACCTATTAAAATAACTAATGCAATAATAACGATAGTTGGGGCGACCCAAGCTTCATTTAATATGCTGAACATAAATTAAAACTCCGAATAAATGTATAAACAATATCAACAGTATCTTTAATTAAACCTTCTACTAATCACATTATAATGCTTTCTGCAGCACGGCTAATTGCAGTCACTCGAACGCGTTTAATTATTGGCTATATTGACAATATAACGTTGATAAAGCTCTGGTAATAACGCAAGAAGTAAGTCTTTACCTTTAATTTCACTATTGAGTAATGTTTCAGCCAAAAGTGCTTCAGTATATGCTTGTTGATAGTGTTGAGATAATGGCATGTATGAAAGGTGCCAAGGCTCTTGAGCAACACCACCGCGAAACTTATCGTAAGGCAAAAAGAAACCAAACGCTTTTGCATGTTCAGCAAGCCAAACCGTTAACGGATAGAAGTGTCCTGAAGCTTGGTATTCCCATGGTTCTAGGGCTAAAGATTGCTCTGCAGGTAATAAATTTTTTGCATAAACGTCAATGTCGCAGCCCCAATGGTGGCGACTAGCACCTGGCAGCGCAGAGAATAACATAATAGCGTGTATCTTTTCACGTTCACTGACTTGATCAATCGCTACTATTTGATTCGAGGCATTTTTGATGGCGGTAATACCCGAAAACTTATTTTGCCAAATCGATAATTGTCGTTCAAAACTGCGAAAGCCACTAGCTATTGTTAGCGCTATACCTGCGTTTTGTGCGGCGAGTTGTAGTTGCGTAAATGCCGACAACATTTCATGATGAATGCCAATGTTATCGGTTAACCAATGAATATGATTTTCAGTTTTTCCCGTTAATATTAGCTCAAGTTCAGTCATTTTACGCATCATTGATTAAAGCATTAACCAAGGTTTGATAGTAGACATCGGTCAATAAAATCAAGTCTTGTACAGCAACACATTCATTAACTTGATGAATAGTGGCATTACAAGGACCAAGCTCTACAACTTGTGCGCCAGTTGGTGCAATAAATCTTCCGTCTGACGTGCCACCGCTGGTAGAAAGCTCTGGTGTTATATTACAGCAAGTTTTAATGGCTTGAACGACAGAGTCAACCAACGTGCTTGGCTCAGTAATGAATGGTTGGCCGTTAAATACCCAGTTAATGTCAAAGTCTAGTTGATGCTGTGTTAATAATGCTTCAACTTTATCAACGATCATTTCTGCTATTAATTCAGTGCTATAACGTAAATTAAACAGTGCAGTTAAATGCCCTGGAACCACATTGGTAGCGCCAGTGCCGGATTGAATGTTAGATAATTGAAAGCTTGTCGGCGGAAAATATTCATTACCATTATCCCAATGCAATTCACTCAACGCGCCTAAAGCGGGCATGGCTTTATGAATGGGGTTAATGACGTGATCAGGATACGCAACATGGCCTTGCTTCCCATGAATAGTTAATTCACCAGATATTGAACCACGACGGCCATTTTTTACAACGTCACCCAGCTTGCTTGTACTAGAAGGCTCACCAACTATACAGTAATCAATTTTTTCATTTCGTGCTTCGAGCGTATCAATAACACGGGTAGTGCCATTTATAAATGGGCCTTCTTCATCACTTGTGATCAAAAATGCAATTGAGCCTGAATGGTTAGGGTGATCAGCAACAAAACGTTCTGTTGCTACTATCATTGCAGCTAAGCTTCCTTTCATATCAGCAGCACCACGGCCATAAAGCATACCGTCAGCAATAACAGGATCAAAAGGTGGGGTTTTCCAGCTCTCTAAATTTCCTGCTGGCACAACGTCTGTGTGGCCAGCAAAACAAAATACTGGCCCTGAGTTACCTCGTCGAGACCATAAATTGGTGGTATCTTCAAATACCATACTTTCATTATTAAAACCTAACTTGGCTAAACGCTCAGACATTAGTTGCTGACAGCCGAAGTCTTCAGGGGTAACAGAAGGGCGTTCAATCAACGCTTGGGCTAATGAAATAGTGCAATTACTATGTTTTTTCATAATGATACGTGTACCTAAAGCAAAGTTTCTTGATATTGACTATCTTTAAAGCCAACCAAAAATGCTTGGTTATGCTTAAGTAGCGGGCGTTTTATTAATGTGGGTTGCGCTAAAATAGCCTCGGTCATCACTTCATCGGTCAGGTTGTTTTTAATGTCTTCAGATAAATTACGAAAAGTAGTACTGCGCTTATTTAACAAAGCACTTAAATCCACAGAGTTTGTAAATTCTTCTAATAATGAAGAGCTGAAACCATCAGTTCGAAAGTCGTGGAATTGGTAAGGGATATTTTCTTGCTCTAACCATTTTTTTGCTTTTTTTACGCTATCGCAGTTTTTAATGCCATACAGTATTGTCATTATATTTCCTGAGTTATATCACTTGATAGTTATGGTTTATAAGTGCAGTTTTTGCAGCTTCAAATTTATCTGATTTTACTAAAACGTAGTCGGTATCAAAAGTCGAAATAGCAAAAATACTGATATTTTCATTTGCTAAGACCGTTGATATGTTCGACATAATACCGGTTAAGGTAAAGTCGAGGGGTCCAACTACTTCAAATGCTTGCCAGCCATGTTCAGCTTCTTCACTATCAATTTCAATGTGCTCTGGTAAAACAATTGAAATTTCGTCATAGGTTTTTGCTAAGAAGAAAATTGGTGCATTAAATACTACATCGGGTATTAAGCTTTCACGTCGTAAACTATGAATAGAAAATGTTTCCGATAAACGGCGCAGGGTCAAAATACTCATAAATCAACTTAGTTTATTTAGATGTTAATGTCGCTACTATAGCGTTTAATGAGCATTAACTCTAGCGGTTAAACTATTACCGTATTGTGCCCTAGAGGCCGAAGACTATAGTTTTTAACTGGTTAACCTGTGTTTACTGTGTACTAATTTGATTATTGCTATCAAGCAAGCGTATTCCTATGTCTAGAAGGGCTTATAGCGTGGATTAATTGTACTAGTGTTAATATTGTGCATTTAATGATATCCACATAACCTGTGGATATCATTGTGTGCAACTATTGTTTAAGTGCATAACTACATGTTTTATAGGTATTTAATTAGGTGGTTAAAAAATACCGGTATAAAAATATATACAAAAGCTGATAGATAAGTTAGGAAAATGTAGTACTAATGAATAAAGCTGCTAAAGATTAACTTATTCATAGGGGAAATCTTGCTATATATTGATATTTTTGTTGGATGACTACTAATGTGTACAAATTGCACCCAATGTATAGCTCCTGTATATAACTGAATCAAAGCCTGATGAGTAGGATGAGTTTATAACACGTAATTAACTCTTAGCAGCTGAAGCTATGCTAATATTAAGAGCATAAATTATCTGATCATTTTTATGGGGTAAAAGATATTTAGCCGTTTTCCTCCTGCTAAGGTAGGCCAGTTAATTAATTAATAGCTATGCTAATATTCCCCCCAATAAATAGAATAGTGCATTACCCTTGATAGTTTAATTTTAATATTTAAGTAATGTCACGATTGCAACGACTTGACTAATAAGTGATTGAAATATTGCTGTTATGCAATAAAATATCAGCAATAGCGGTCCTCTTAGCAGATCTGCAGTACGAATGGGTAACAAGTTTGTGCTATCTTTTGATTAACCTCTGTTGTAGTGTATCGATTATGAAGTTATCTATATTAGAAATTATATTACTTGGCCGAAAATATATGAATTTATGGCCGACCCGCGCAGAGCTCGGTGAATACTTTGCTGAGTATCAAGCGGTAAAAATCAGTCGTTTGGTATGTAAAATTATGCCAGGCTTGGCGCTATTTTGTTTAATTATGCAGGTGTATTTTGGTAGCATGGCTGTTTTACCGCAAGCACTGCTATATACCCTTTGTATTTTAAGTTTTCCATTACAAGCAATGATTTTTATGGGAATGAAAGCTGATAAATTTCTGCCTCCAGCTCTAGAAAATTGGTACAAAGAAAGTGTTGCTCGCGTTAATCAAAGTGGTGGTGAGATTAAACTTTCAACTCAACGACCACGCTACTTAGACCTAGCTCAATTATTGAACTTAACTTATCAAAACCGTTACAAAACGTCTTAACAGAAATAACCTTGTTGAGAGTTATTAAAATAGTGCGATACAGTAAATATGTATCGCATTTTTTTTAGCCCTGTTTTTGATAAAGGCGGATAAGAAAGTCAGCCTGACAGATAAAGTCAGTTTGATTTGATAATTTTTGCTTAACCTCTTCACTCGCCTTAAAAGCAAAAGGGGTCATAGCCAGTAAATTTAGCGTGTCTTGACCGGTTTTTAAGTGCATTTGATAAGAGATATTTTCTTGATGTACCAGTGCTAAATGTGCAATGGGTAATTTTTCTACATCATGTTCTTTAGCGTCGTCATAAATATGCTGTTTTAGTTGCATTAAATGCTGTTTCGCTGGTGTAACTGTTAACAAAAAGCCACCATTGGATAAAACTCGCGTGAATTCCTGTTCTAAAATTGGCGCATAAACCGATACTATCCAAGAAAACAAACTCTCGGCAAAAGGTAACTTTGATAATGTCGCAACACTAAAGTGACATTGAGGGTATTTCTTACCGGCTTTTTTTATTGCTTCTTTAGCAATATCAACACCGTAAACCGTATTTTCAGCAGTTTTATGTTGATGAGTATAAAACCCTTCGCCACAACCAGCATCAAGCACAATAGTGGGTTTATCGGCATCAGTAATTATTTTTTCCTGATATAAAGCGACCAACCTGTCCACAAGGGGTTGATAATACCCTTTTTCTAAAAATGCCCGTCTAGCATTTACCATTGCCTTGTTATCACCGGGATTTTTTGAATGTTTAAATTGTACGGGCAGTAAATTTAAATAGTTTTCTTTCGCAAGATCAAAGCTATGATTATTTTCACAGCGAAAAATCTTCGCTTGATTGAGCAGTGGTAAACTACATAAAGGGCAAGCATAGTCAGCTATAGTCATAATTATTAATACTATGTTTTTAAAAAAGAAAAGGGCATAAGCCCTTTAAGTTGTATGTTAGAAAACTTTTACTTACTAAACGTAGACCAGATAGGAGCGTGATCAGAAGGCTTTTCGATGCCTCTAAGTTCATAGTCAACATCGGACTCTATACAACGTTTAGCAAGCTTCTCAGTTGCTAGCACCACATCAATACGTAAACCCCGATTATCATCAAAGCCGCGAGAACGATAATCAAACCAGGAATATCTTTCTTCACGGGTCGGGTGTAAGGCTCTAAAGGTATCAGTAAAGCCCCAATTCATTAGCGTAGCTAACCATTCTCTTTCTTCTGGCTGAAAGCTACATTTTCCCGTTTTTAACCAACGCTTTTTATTTGGCTCACCAATACCTATGTCTAAATCAGTAGGTGAAATATTAATATCTCCCATAACAACAACATTTTCATCAGGCGTATGGTTATCATTTAAGTATTGCATTAAATCTTTATAAAACTGGCGCTTGTAAGGGTATTTAGTTTCATGGGCAATATTGTCACCTTGTGGAAAGTAACCATTTAATACCGTTATTTTTTCACCATTCTCGTCGGTTGTTTGCACCATGATCATACGTTTCTGAGCTTCGTCATCATCAGACGGAAAACCTTTTGTGACAACATCAGCCGCTTTTTTACACAACATAGCAACGCCATAATGTGCTTTTTGGCCATGAAAATATACGTGATAGCCCATGGCTTCAACATCAGCCAACGGGAAAACTTCGTCATGCACTTTAATTTCTTGTAGGCCAATAATATCAGGTTGATGTTTGTCTATAATTGCCTGCAACTGATGTAAACGTGCACGCAGACCATTAATGTTAAAGGAGATGATTTTCATTTAAAAGCTCGATAATTATTTTGCGCTTATGCTACCAGAACTCATGCATTAGCAGTAGTCATATTACGATGAAATTCAGCAATAAGGGCGAGGTTTACTATAGAATAAGACCTTTTTATTTAGAAGATTAATCAGCACTTGAAGAAAGTTTAAAATAGTTATTAAAAGTGTATAGGTACCCTATCTATATTGGTTTTATTTTCGCGATGGTTGTTAACTAATAGCAGAACTACCTATGAAAAAATAGCGTTAAAATAGGGCTAATCGCACTTATCGAATATCTTCTTGGCTAAAGTGAAAGTCGACAGAGGCTATGATAAGTAAAACTGCACCAAATAATATTGCCCAATGGGCACCAAACAATGCTAATAGGCTACCGATAAGTGCCATGAGTACATTAGCAACACTAAATGTGGTGGTGATCAACCCCATAAGTTGACCTTGTTCAATATCGCTATATTGCTCAGAAATATACACCGGTAATAAACCATTAAAAATTGCTATAGCTATGCCTGTTATGGCATAGATGGGCCAAACATTATTTTCTGTTAGTAATGGGTGCAAACTAAATAACGCAGCCATTAATAGCATTCCTACAATAGCGCCAAATTTCAGTCCTAGTAAATATTTTAATTTTTTAACAAAAAAGACACTGGTTATGGTCATAAACAAAGTTAACACTACCGTGATATAGCCGATGTCAGGGCTGTTGAAATCAAATTTCTCAACTAACCAAACGGGATAAAACTCGTAATAGGCATTTAAACCGAGTGTGGCCAGTAAATAAATGATAAAGATACGTCTAATTTTATCATTGGACAGTAGGGCGAATGAGTTTTGTTTACTAAACAGTTGTGAAAATTTTATCTTGCTAATAGTTGGGTTAATGGCATCAGCATGTAGTAAACATGCAACACTGATGAGAGCAATAATTATGGCAACGGCTGCGAAATAGAAAACGGTTTCTAAGCCATATACTGCAAGTAATCCACCGGCTAAAGGGCCAAGTAACCAACCTAAATAACCCGTAGCATTAACAAGGTTAAAGGTGTAAGTTTTATCAAGCGTTGGTGATAAATCTACCGCGACTGCTTTGGCTATACTAATGTTGCCAGAGAAAACACCGGTAAGAAATCGCGCTAAAATAAGCAGCAGGAAGCTCTCAGAGATAACGGCTAAAGCCGATAATACATAACTAATGGAAGTTAATACTAACGTGATGATTAAGGTTTTCTTTCGACCATAAATGCCTGATGCAGCGCCGAGCACTGAGCTTCCTAAAATAACACCTAAAGGATATATAGCCAGAATAATACCCAGTAATATTTTGCTGGGTAAGTCATAGAAGGTAGTTAACGGGCTAATTTCATTAAGAAAAATAGGTGCTAATATCGGGTAGGGTAAGGCGATGCCCGCACTGCTAAATAGCACGACAAGCATGACAGAATATAGAGATTTTTTTGCTTTTAACTCTTCTAGATTTGATCTTTTTATAATCGTTTTTTTTATTTTAGCGGCGTGAATGGTCATAACAAATATTTAGATTTTACAAAGAGAAGAAGGCAAATGAATTGTATAATAATTTGTATTCGCAACTAAGTAAAAATTTGTATTTTTATCAGCACACTTATATTGTATTTTTGTGCTTTTTATTGTAAAAAAACTATAAAATCAGATTGTTACGCCTATTGTAATTAAGTGTAATCACGGGGTAATAAGTTGTGCTATTGCCGTAACACCTTGTACATGGCGTTGTTAATTTACCATAAACATTTTAAGCTTATAAATATTAGAGTCATTCATACTTTCAATGGTTGTTATTTATTAGCTAGCGTATACATTGAACCGTGTTGATAATACAACCATGAAATGCTGTTAATGCAGCGTAACAAAGTAGGAGCAAGTTAATGTCAGATAGTAAATTGTCAGTTAAGAAGATATTACTCGTTGAGGATGATCGCCAGTTGTCGGATTTAGTCGCTGAGTTTTTAGAAAGTGAAGGCTATCACGTTAAGCAAGAATTCAGAGGAGATACGGTCGAAAAACGAGTTGATAAATTCGTGCCAGACTTAATAATTTTAGACATTATGCTACCGGGTAAAGATGGTTTTGCGGTATGTAAAGACTTACGACCTGGCTACAAAGGCCCGATTTTAATGCTTACAGCGAAAGGTACTGACTTTGATCAAGTACTAGGTTTAGAAATTGGTGCTGATGACTATGTCATTAAGCCAGTAGAGCCAAGAGTACTATTAGCGCGTGTAAATGCGCTATTACGCCGTGGTCAACTGCCTTCTGAAGGTAAAGAAAACGCTGAAATTGATTGTGGAGAACTACATATTAGCCGTGGCTCTAGACAAGTGACATTGCATGGAAAAAATGTAGACCTTACTAGCCAAGAATTTGATTTACTTTGGTTATTAGCTAGTCGCTCAGGCGAAGTACAAAATCGTGATTATATTTATAAAGCGGTTGTTGGTCGTGAGTACGATGGCATGGATAGAAGTGTTGATGTTCGTATATCGCGCTTACGTAAAAAATTGCATGATAGTAATGAAACACCTTTTCGTATTAAAACCATCTGGGGACAAGGTTATCTATTTGTTCCAGATGCGTGGAGTTAATCATTATTACATTGTGTAAGCTGATGGGCTGCTACGCCATCTCATCAGTAATTCTCCTCTCTTTTTAGGCATTTTGATGAAACTTGGTCGCTCATTCTTCAGCTTATATTTTCTTATTATCTCTATTTTTATCGTATTCTCCTGGATGCTAGATGAAGTGTGGAGTTCATATCTTGAACAAGATATTGAATCCTATACTGGCTATAAAAGCATGTTGTTATCGCTTTCTAATTATTTAGAAAAACATCCAGAAAATGAATGGCAAGAGATAATATCTGGTGCTGCAAAGCAATGGCAGTTACCGTTAAAGTTAATGTCAGAGCAACAAGAAAAAATAATTAGCCATCAACGTAATGACGTTATTAAAGAAGATAATACCCATATATATTATGATAATGACGCCGTAGAAATTCATCACAGAATTAACAGTGCTGGCACGGTGATTGTTTTAGGACCAGCTAAAATGCCTACTAGGCCTAGAGTAGAAGCATTAATTCGCGTTATTCTGTTAGCATGTTTAGCTTGTATATTGTTTTTTTGGTTACGGCCTCTATCTCGTGACTTGGATCAATTAAGAAAAACAGCCATCGACTTTGGTCAAGAAAGTTTTGATGTTGTAGCACCCAAAGCAAGTTCTAAGATGACTGAGCCCATGGTAACTGCATTTAATACTATGGCCAGTAGAATCAAGCGTTTAATTGATGCTCATAAAGAGTTATCAACTGCGGTTGCACATGAATTACGTACCCCTTTGGCGCGCACTAAATTTGCCTTGCAAATGTTAGGCTGCACCGATGATAAAGCTAAACAAGAAAAATATCGCACCGCTATTAGCAAAGATATTTGTGAGTTAGAGCAATTAATTAATGAAATGTTGATTTATGCTAGTTTCGATAGTGACAGACCAGAACTGAACTTCAATGAAGAGTCATTGGTTGAAATTGTTGAAAAGCAGGTCAGTAATTATCAACAATTTGATCAAAATTTTAATATTATTAATATGCTTGGAGATGTTAGCGTTCAGGCTGACCGTCAATTTATCGGACGAGCTTTAAATAATTACATTTCAAATGCTATAAAATACGGTAAAGGTGAAATAGACATCACCATCATGCAAAAAGATGATCACTGTCAAATAAAAGTTACTGATAATGGTGAAGGAGTGTCTGATGACTTTAAATGTACTATATTTGACGCTTTTTCTCGCGGTGATACATCTCGTAACCGAGAAACAGGTGGCTTTGGTTTAGGTCTAGCCATTGTATGCCGGATTATGGAATGGCATGGCGGTAGTGCTTCCGTTGTTGACAGTGAACATGGCGGAGCGACTTTTATATTAAGTTGGCCAATTAAGCATGTTATTGCTTAGTGCACAAAAATTGTCCAACAGATTGTAATTATTGTAAAAATTAATTATTAGTTATCTGAAATATTAAAGTAATTTATTACGCTGCCGATAGTAATATTATCAGCAGTAAAACAGTAGATTATTTTGACACTAGACGCTTTATCAAACGACATACTTGTTCATGAACTTCAGTTAGGCGAGCAGCTTAGCGAAAGTGTTCAACATGATCGTCGTGCTGATTTTTCTCTTCTACTCGCTATGCTAACAGACGATGTTAGAGCGCATAGCCAATTCAAGTTACCACTTTCACAAACTGCTGAAAAAATCACGACATCAGCGCAACTACGAAAATATTTTCAATTACCCAAAGAAGCGCCTATCGCGTTAAATAACGTTGAAGATATAAGTATGTATAATCAGGCCAGCTTAATAGAATTACAGCAGTTAGAACATCTACGGTTAACTAACTCGCTTAACCCTAAACCTTTAGTATTTCGTGACGATGCCAAACATATAAGTCAGTCTGTTATGACTAATACAAGTTTGTATTGCCAACAAAAACACCAAGATAAATCAATTGAAAAAACACAACAAAGGGCTGATTTTAATGCTCAGGCTTGGTTAGCTGCAGTACAAACAACGATTGTGAAAGCGCCATTAATGAATGCTGTTGCCTAAAAATTCTTTGCACAACATTGCTTAAACTTTTTATTACTGCCACAAAAACAAAGTTCATTTCTTTTGGGCTTATTACACAATTTGCTATCTGAGACATCACCATCAAGATATCGCCACTTACCATCTTCCATCACAAAATTAGATATTTCTCGCATTTGCCAAATTTGACCGTTGTGCTGATAAAAGGCGGAAAACTCTACTTGAGCATTCTCATTGCGAGCTAAATTTTTTTGATGATCACTGGCATAGTGAATAATTAACTTTAACCATGTTGTTTGTGCAGCCCATTGTGCAATATCTTCAACTGATTGCTCAACTTGGCTAGACTTTGCATAAGTGAGGTAAATATACTCTGCTTGTTTACTTGCATAGGCAGAGTAGCGTGAACGCATTAGTTGTTCGGGGGAATTAACGGGTTTACTTGCCATTACAAATGGTTGGCAACATTCAGTATAGGCTTGTTCTGAGCCGCATGGACATAACATGTAAATAGGCTATTGCTATTAAAATTTTAGCTAGTTTATCATGACCACCAGTATGGTTTAATCATTTATAGCTTTTTCAGGCCTTTTTTTTGCCCTATTGATAACCGCAATGCGGATACTATTAATATCTACAGATTAACCTATTGCTAGCATACTCCCATTGAACTAATTTAGTGAATTAATGAAGTTGCTTGGTTTGTTGAGAATCTGTTTTTTGTAATAAAATACAGTGGGTTTTTCCTAAAGCAGCACAACGCGATATTTCTCTTAGTTGAGCTTCATTATAATTAGTATCTGACAAAATCATCGCTGAACAAGTACCCTTTAATAACGTATTTTTAATATGCTCTAGGCTGACATTAACCTTATTTGCATTAACTCTTAGTATTTTTTCAGGATTAATTTTACCCATACTAGAGAGTTGTTCTAGTGAATTGTTTTCAGGATTAATCATTAAAATCCATTTGTTATCATCATGATGATTTTGACAAATATCTTGGTATTTTTCAGATAAGTCATAAGGACTATTCACAGGTACTATATTACACCATGTAGAAGATAAACTTATTTCACGCGGACTTTCTACAGCGTTATTTATAGCTAAGCTACTGTTATTTAGTTCTAAATCTATTTTATTGATGTTAATCATAGTACCAACCTCGATATACTGTATAAACATACAGTATATCGATTGAGCTGTTATTTCAAGTATTATTTGATCTATTTCTGTTGCATGTGATTTATATTTATCCCACTCGTTATTCTGCGTCAAAAATTTTATTACAGCGTTATTAATTAAAGAATAACCTGTTTAGCGCTGTTTCCTTCGTCTAGAGTCGACCTAGCTAATAAATGGTATTACAGCCATATTCTAAAATTGACTAGTGTTAGGGATAAAGGGAATACATAATTTGTTATAAGACAAAAAGACAATTAGATATTCAGCGTTAAATTTCTTCAATTATTATGCTGTTTTCAACCCTAATAAGTTATTGGAAAATAACGTGTGGCTGCCACCCAATTTCATCAACTATGGCCATACAATTACATACAGCGTTGCCACTTAACAAATGAAGAAACTTTATAAAGCAGTCATTAGATTGATTATATGAAAGGGCCATTTGGAGCCTATTGCTGTCGTTGGAATCACTAGATTTAAAGGTCACGTTGTGCGCTTTATAGTGCCGAAGTTAGCTATCAGTTGTTCTTTAGAACAACTGATAGCCAAATTGCGGACAGTAAGCCTTTGCAAATTCAGGGGCGTATTTAGGGCAATATTAGCCAAAATTTTCTGCCACTTGTGGGGCTGGTTTAAACTCAAAGCTGCCGTCGGTATTTGATTTATTATTGGAATATTTGAACCTATTGCCGACATTATTGGAATATTAATTCAAGTAACTATTGCTATAAAATAGTGACCAACGACCCCTTTGACCACTGCAAAAACTTATCGCTTTAATAGAGTTAGAATGTTATAACGACTTGTTTTTTCTATTAGTTTATAGTGCACTTAAACTCTGCCGCCGTAGGTGGCTCCAATAAAATATTTTATAAGGAAATTTATGCGGTTATTTTATACCCTTGCTTTCGCCTCTCTTCTTTCTGCTTGTGGGGGGGGGAGTGATTCTTCATCCTCTACTCCTGTTGTTACTGATACTATTGCCCCTGTTATAACACTGGCAGGTGATGCACAAATCACCGTTCAATATGATGACACTTATGTTGATGCAGGTGCGGCTGCGATTGATAATGCTGATGGTGATGTAACTGTTACCGTTGATGGCGAGGTGGACACATCTTCGGTTGGTTCATATAAATTAACCTTCACAGCGACCGATAGTTCTGGTAATTCATCGTCTGCAACTAGAGCGATTAATGTGGTTGATAGTGTTGCTCCTGTTATCACATTGGCAGGTGAAGCATTAATGACGGTTCAATTCGAGGCTTTGTTTGAGGATGTAGGAGCAACAGCGCTAGATAATGCCGATGGTGATATTACTGTGATGGTTAATGGCGCGGTAGATACGTCAATTATTGGTGTATACGAATTAGTTTATTCGGCAACAGACAATTCAGACAATACGTCATCAGCTACAAGAATGGTTAATGTGGTTGATACTATCGCCCCTGTAATAACCCTAACAGGTGATACTGAAGTCACAGTTGAGTTTGGTGAGGTGTATGTTGATGCAGGTGCGACAGCACTAGACAATGTCGATGGTGATGTATCCGTTATCGTTGATGGAGAGGTGAGCACATCTACTATTGGCTCATATCAATTAACTTATACAGCGACTGATAGCTCTGGTAATTCATCTTCTGTCACTAGAGCCGTGACGGTTATTGAAAAGCTCACAACCATTGCAGGTAAAGTTATTGATGGTTATGTATTAGGTGCAACTGTTTGGTTAGATTATAACGGGAATGGCAAATTTGATGAACAAACTGAGCCTTCTACTCTATCTGGCGAAGCGGGCGATTATAGCTTTGAGTTTACTGAAGAGCAGAAACAGTGCCTACCATACTCTACTATATATGTTGATGTGCCTGTGGGAGCTGTAGATGCTGACACTGGAATCGTAACTGACGCTTACCAAATGGCCTTGCCACCATCAATAGATACGTTATCTGATGATGAGTTGCGTCATATTTCACCATTAACGTCGAGTATTTGGGGCTTATTACGAAGCAAGCTACAAGGAAGTGGTAAAGGTAACCTTAGTTGCTCAGATTTAATGGACGACATTGCTTTGCGCAATGAAATTAAAGCAGTTGTTGAAAGTGTTATTTTAAATGCTGTTACTCATTATAATTTGTCCGAAGAGCAAATGTTTGCTGATTTCATCTTAGATGATAATTCTTTTGCGTATGTTGCCGCTCAAGAGATAGTTAAAGGCTTAAAGGCCGCTTACAAATATACGTTGGATTTGAATGAGCAATACCCTAATGCAACTGAAGTTCGTGTTGTCGTTTACCAGAGCAAAGAAAATGATGAGCTATACAATTTAGACCATGCCTGGTATAGAGATGAGATTATATTTCTTGAGAATAAAACATTGATCGAGGATGTTAAATTAAAAGATACAGGCGCTTTAGATCAAGTTGATTATGTTTTATCGAAGCTTGAAAGAGTAGATTCTTCTTGGGGCGATCAAAATTACAATGGTGTATTGAGTATTAGGAATGATATTTATGTCAACGATAACTTAACTTATCGTTGTGGGGTAATTGAAAGAGTCATACTTAAAAACTACGATATTACATACGAGATCAGCAACTCGATACCATCAGCGAATCACCCGACAATTGAAACTTGTATTCCTGATGCTATAGATTCCCCTGATGAAAGGTCGTTTAGAGTCAGTTACTCAGTAGACGATCATAACTACTTCGGCGTATTTTTCTTCCGTGATGATAAAGATAGTTTTAACGAGTTATCGACGTGGATAAATGTTGTTGATAAAGCAGATGCTCTCGACCCTACTGATGTGTTTACGTATATGAATACACTTCCTTATGAATTTGATTCTGCTGTAGAGATTGATGCGAGTTACTGGCGTAAACGCAAAACAACTAGTGATGTTCAGATTGATACGAATAATGACAATGAATGGGTTCGTATAACGAAACATGAAGATAATACACGCACCACAGAATGTAGTGATGATGGTATTAATTGGGGACTATGTATGTAGGAAATACTTAACTGTATGTCAAAGCCGTCGTGATTGACGGTTTTTTTATGTCTTTTGCGTAACTCTTCCTAAACAATGCGTTTGCAACCAACATTGGTGAAATTGGTGAAATTGGGGGAATACAAGCTTTACTTATGTTTATTTATGACCGCAATTGTCGTATTTCCCGCCCTTATTATTTAAAGTTTGAGTGACCGCTGTGGTGGCCAAGCGGACTATTGTTTGTAGTGAATTCAAGGCTAAATCAGGTCGGATTTGTGAAGTTTTTGTCTTTAAGCCAGTTACCCTAATCCCCAATGACTGATTTGTCGGATCAACTGACGTTATTTACGCAAATCCTGATGATAGCTATGCACAAAGTGAACTTATTTATTAGCGGAAAATCTAATGTAATTCAGTGGCTACAGCAGATGTCATTTGGTGGTAATATTGGATGATAATGACTTGCAGTTTTGATGTAATTGGGTGGCTAAACTGATGTAATTATCCAGTTGTCACTAATGCATGTGTTTTGTATTGAAATAATACAATTGACCATGGTTTGTGATAAATATATGTAAGAAATATTTAATGAATTCAGTTTTCTTTTATTGGGTTATGCTACTGTTATTATGTGCTTTAGCATTACTATAATATTGAGTTATTCGAACACCAATTTCTCGGTAAAGGGCATGCATATTTATCAAGTTAGATGGACAAAATTTTCCGCTCAATGATCAAAAAGGCTTCATAATCTCCATGTTTAAACATGTATTCATTCGACAATGTATTTGGTGTATTTTTGCTTTAACATTACTCATTTTTTCTTTAGGTATAAGTTGGCAAGCGAGTAAAGCAACTAACTTTCTATACGGCTTTTGGTATTCCACATTACAAATTAATGAGGTGATTAGCACCAATGTGCCTAAGAATACGCAAGGTAAACGTGACTTTCCGGTTAATGATATTAAATTACATGTAACAAAGTTTGCCGATATTGTTCAATCTATTCACAAACACGGTGATGGTTTAGTCGATATTAGTTATGTAAGTCAACAGGCTGGAGTAAAAAAATTATTAACTAAAAGTGAAGTGCAACACCTACAAGATGTTGCTAATTTACTCGATAATGTCGAATCTATTTGGTGGTTTAATTTAACTTTTATGTTCAGTTTTTTACTATTATATTTTGGTAAGCTAAAGCTATTAAGCCTCAGTTCAATAAGGAGAATGCCAACAGGAAAACAAAAGTTAGTATCGTTAGTCTGTTTGGTTTTGTTGGTGGTTTCTATGCTGGGAGTATGGGGCTTTACACACATATTCTATTATTTGCACACTGTGATATTTCCTGGCGATCATCAATGGTTTTTTTATTACGAAGACTCGCTGATGTCAACTTTAATGAAAGCGCCTGATATTTTTGCTGCCATTGCCGGCCAGTTACTTTTAGTCGCTTTGATATTAGCCGGAATTATTGATGCGGCTTTAAGTCGTTACCAAGTTAGAAGGTGATTTTTTACAGAATATATGTGATTTATAACCGCTTGAATAACATATTTATTTAGGGTTAATTGTTCATAAATAAAATTAACTATTTAGCAGTTTAATTATACCTTCTTTGGATTTACTAGCATAAGTATCGGAAACATTATCACTAATAAATAGCGATGCCTTTACAGAAATGCTTTTAAGTATTTTAATATCTTCTGGTTGCCACTCTGTTGTATCACCTGTGCGTTCACAGCAAATTATACCTAAAGGAATAAAGTCTTTTTTGAAAGTAATATCCAATAAAGAGCGGATGTCGTGTGCTTTAAAATAGCCATTGTTAAAACATTTTGATATCTCATTTTCTCTTGCATCGGAAGCAACTAAAAACTCATTCTCTATAATATGAATAAAGTAATCTTTATAATCACTTGCAATTAGATGTTCACCTATCGACTGTTGACCTTTTTCGTCGACACACATCAATGTAAGCATTTCAGAATAGTCGCTACAGAATAGCCAAATACTTACACGATCACATTCAGGAATAGCAGCTTTAATGGTTGTGCAAATCTTTAATAGTTTCTTATTTAAAGAGGTACGCGGGTTACTTAAATAAACTGAAAGACTTGATAATATTTCCATAAGGTAGTTCAATTAATAACTTGTAATACCAATCTGCATAAGCATTAAATCAGATTAATCCAGTCACGATTACATAACGACATTACTCTTTTTACGTCACTTCTGAAGATATTCCAAGCATTGCTGCATTCATCAACTATATTTTCATAGCCATTAAAGCATCTATTGGCTAGGCAATTTTGTCTTAGCCATTGCCATACCTGCTCAATTGGATTTAACTCTGGGGAATAAGGAGGTAACTTGATCATGACTAGATTTTTTAAATCTTCAAATGTGTCTTCTGTATGCCAACCAGCTCCATCCATTACTACAACAGCATATCTACCTTCGGGTGTGGCTCGTGATATTTGTTTTAAATGCTTTTTCATTACGTCTTTGTTCATCACGGGTGAGATCAATGCCTCTGTAGCGCCCGTCGAAGGACAAACAGCCCCGAACATGTATGCATATTCGAACTGTTGTTGTCTTACTGCTCTAGGTCTACTGCCCGTTTTCGCCCATAACCTTGTTGTTGTATTTTGCTGGCCAAAGCGTGCTTCATCTTGAAACCAAACATCAACTTTATCTAAGCTAATATTAAAGGGGATGTTAAGGATCGTTTCCATCTGGAAGCTTTTTAAAAACGTCTTGGACGCTTTGTGATTGCTTAGGGTGTTTAGAGCGACTTGTTATCCATGAATACCCTAGTTTTTTCAGTATTTTATATACATGATCTCGATGATAATCTATGTCGAATTCTTCCTTAATAAAGGTACAAAAATCTTGTCCCATAAGTCGACCTCCCTCCGTTGAGCAACTCTGATTTTCAACGTATTGAGCAAGTTGGCTTAGTTGCTTTGGAGAAAGCATAGAAGGTCTTCCTTTCGGGCTAACACTATCAAGGCCCGACAAGCCCTTCGTCAAATAAGCAGTGACCCAACGATTAACACTTGAACGAGCGACTTTTAATGTCGTTGAAATATCCGTTCTGCTGAGACCATCTAAAAAGTATGAAACAGCAAGCAAACGCATACGCTTTCGCCCATCTTTTTCCTTTCTTGATAATTTGAGTAAATCTACTGAGGTGAGTTGTTCCAAAGCGTGGTGTCTGCATCCAAAATAAAAACACATTAGATCACATCTTTGTGCAGATTGGTATAAGTTGTGTCATTTGATATTTTAAAAAATACAAATATCAATAACATATTAAAATATGCAAAGACTGAATTTTAGGTTGTGGTATACCTTACAAAATAGCCCAGTGAATAGCATGCGATTGTAAAAGTGACTTTAAATATTTAATGATCTGTAAATTTTAGCATCGTAGATATTGAATCTAATCATTCATGTGCAATCAAACCATAATTTAGGGTAAATTGTGTTGTATATCAAGCTTTATTGCGACTCTTATCTTACCAAAAACTACATTTATAGTCGCAAAAATAACTATATATAATATGAACGGCTAAAATTATCTTTAGTTTAAATTTACTGATAAAGTGTTGATAAACCTTTATATAGACCGATAGTCAAGTTTTTCGGTTACAGCTTAAATACTTGAATATAATTTAGGAACGGGCCTTTTGTACCGGTATTACCCCCTATAACATAGGTGCTTTCACCTAGCGTTGTTGTGGCATTATGGCGACTAGCTTTATAGTCTATATCTATTTTTTCCCACTTGTTAGCATCAAAATCATAACGATAAGTAGAGGTTAAGTTGTTATAGTCGCCAAAAATAAATAGTTTATTTTCAATGAGGCTTATGCTGTGAGCGCTTATTTTAACAGGTAATGGGGGGAGCGTAAGCCATTGGTTTATTATCGGGTCAAAACGTTCAAATACATCAAGAGATGAAACGCTGTCGTAACCACCAACAACATACACAAAGTTACCTTTAATAAATGCCCGAGTGGTTTTTGCCGTAGGCATATTAGCTGATCTCTTCCAATTGTCATTTTTAATATCAAACACAGTCACTAAAGCACTAGCGGTTAATTTGCCATTTTTAGGGTATGCGCCCCCTAGAACAAAAATTTTCTCATTTAGTAATACTGCGCTGTTGATCCGTGTTGGCAAAGGCATAGGTTTAGCAAAACTTACTGTATTTGTGCGGGTATCAAATATCTCAACTCGCTTTTCATACCGAAACTTTTTATTTTTCAGGCTAACGCCACCTAATATATATATCGAATGCTTACCATCCCAGACCGCTGAAAAGTATCTTCTTGGGATAACTTTATTCGCCAAGACATTAATTTTATTCGTAGATGGGTCAATAACCTCTATATCAGAAAGGAAGCCAGACTGGTTAGCACCCGCAATGACATATATTTTGTTTCCGTCATTAACAACGGCGTGACCATAACGTGCAGTTGTTAGCGATAGCGGCTCTGAGGGGTCCATAGGCTTGGTAGCGCAGCCCACAAGATTAATAATTAATAATATGAGAAAACTGTAAAGGCAGATGTTTTTGTGCGCGTACATAAATTTACTTCATTAAATTAAGTGAAGCTAGTTTGTCATGATTGTATAATGTTAACAACATGTTATATATCAAGCGATGAATAACTTAATCAAGGAATAACTTAGTCTATGGGTGAGCGTAAGTTATGGAATTTTATCATGATGATAAGACGTTTTTTGAACCAGAGGTCATAATACAAAAATAATTATTTATTAAGGTGGGTTAATTCTTCAATGCGATACTGTGTCAAGGTTATATAACATTTTTTATAGGCAATAGCGGCGCCTTCATCAGGCGCAACCACTAAATATTGCCACCGACAGTTATTTTCCCGATAGCTAATAAAATTACGTTGCGAGCGCTTAAACATATCGAGCGAAGTACGGCGACCGTTATGAGCAGCTAACTCTTCTAAGATAAAAATTTGATTATTTACCCAAGTTTGTAACTCTCGATCTTTTTTTACTTTAGTACCATCCAAACAACGGGACACTTCGGATAAAGTGTCCATTTTTGTTTCACACTTTGCTACGTTATTTTTAGCCAATACCACATTAGAAAATAGTAGTAAGCTTGCCAAGATGTATTTACTGACATTTTTATTATTCATGGCTAAAAATCAATACTTATGCTGGAAGTACTTTTTTGTACGGTTTAACGGTAACGTTCTTATAAACGCCCGCGGCTATGTAAGGGTCTGCGTCTGCCCACAGTTTAGCAGCGTCTAAACTGTCAAATTCTGCGATAATAAGTGAACCAGTAAAGCCTGCATCACCTGGGTTTTCACTATCAATAGCAGGGCAAGGGCCCGCTACAAGTAGCTTGCCTTGATCTTGTAACGCACGTAGTCGATCTAAATGATTTTCACGTACACTCATACGCAGCGCTAAGCTATTTTCAACATCTTCACTATAGATAAGATAAAACATTTTACATCCAAAAAATTATTGTTTAATTAAAAGCCGCGAAAAACGCATGCCAAGCTATTCTTGCTTTTCTTCTGCTTTGTCTTCAGGCATGTATTTATACAATGATATTATCGAGCCAATAGCAAACACAAAAGTTAATGCCGTTAAGCCAAATACTTTAAAGTTAACCCAGGTTTCTAGACTAAAGTTAAAGGCAATGTACCAATTGAGGAAACCACATAGCGCAAAGAACAGCGCCCATGCAAGATTTAATCTATTCCAGATGTTTTCGGGTAGGGTTAAGGCTTCACCTAAAAACTCTTTCATAATATTTTTATTAAATATTTTTTGACTAACAATAAGCGCAATAGCAAAAATACCTTGGATAATAGTTACTTTCCATTTTAAAAAGGTATCGTCATGCATATAAATAGTCAGGCCACCAAATACGGCGATTAGGCCAAAGAAAATTAGATTTCTTTTTGGAATTGGCTGTTTTCGTATTAAGAAATAGGCTATTTGTATAGCAGATGCAACGATTAATGAGGCAGTTGCCCAATAAATATCGGCAAACTTATAAAAAACGAAAAAAATAACTAACGGAATGTATTCTAAAAATGCGTGCATAAGCTCGATATCAAAAATTATAATGTATTGATTCTATCCAAAGCCAAAGACATACGCCAATCTATTTACTACTACAAAGTGTATTAGTTTTTAGCAGTCAGGATAAACGAGGTATTTAATCCTGACTTCTAACATAAAAATAACCAATTTAGTTGGAGTTTTGTTTAAGCTTGTTGATAGCCAAACGGGTCGTCGATCGAATATGAAGGCTCAGTAAACCACTTAGCGCCCGTGTCAGTCATATAAAAATGGTCTTCCAATCGAATACCAAACTCATTAGGTATTACCAACATAGGTTCATTGGAAAAACACATCCCTTTAGTTAGTGGTGTTCTATCGCTTCGCACTAGGTAAGGCCATTCGTGAATGTCTAAACCTACACCATGCCCAGTTCTGTGAGGGCAGCCAGGTGTTTGATAATCTGGCCCTAAATCTTGACTTGCTAAATAATCTCTTGCTGCAACATCCACATCACCACAAGCTACGCCAATTTTGGCCGCATCAAAGGCCGCTTTCTGTGCTAGTTTTTCTATTTGCCACATGTCACGTTGGCGCTGGTTTGGCTCGCCAAAAACGTAAGTACGTGTAATGTCAGAGTTATATCCTTCAACCTGGCAGCCGGTGTCAATTAATACAATGTCATTATTTTCTAAGGTTTTTGGTGATTTAACACCGTGTGGATAAGATGAATCTTCACCAAAGAGCACAATACAAAAATATGAGCCGGCAGGTGCGCCCACTTTACGATGTGCTTGGTCGATAAAACTAGTGACTTCTTGAGTAGTAATACCGACATGTAATATACGTGCTACCGCTTTATGAACCTCTATGGTCATATCTTTGGCTTGTTGCAATAAGGCTATTTCAGCGTCTGACTTTTCTGCACGACAACCGGCTGTTACACATTTTGCATCAACAAGTTCTAAGTCGGGGGCGGCTTTTTTAATACCGTCAGCAATAAAAAAAGCGGCAGACTCATCAATAGCTAATCGGCCTGAAGTAATACCGACTTCAGCTAAGGTTTGCTGAACGAGGTGATAAGGGCTTTCATGTTCTTGCCAACCTTTTATTTCGCCCTTTATCGTCATATATTGACTAAGCGTATTCACTTCAAAGAACGGTGTAATATATTTAATTTCTCCCTGTTGAGGAATAATAGCGCCCACCATACGTTCACTGGCGTACCATCGCGTTCCTGTAAAGTAATATAAGTTTGTTCCGGCATCAATATAGGTGGCTGCAATGTTATTTTCAGCCATTATTGTTTGCGCTTTCGCAATGCGCTGTTTTAATTCAGCCTCAGTTATAGCCTGGACTTGACCGGTCATATCGACTAACTTCTCAAGTTCAATTTTCGCGGTAGAGCCGCCCACACCTATAGTCATACTTGTTCCTTAAAGAATTTGATTAATACCGGTATATTTTATACAAAATTATATGCAATGTATCGTAAAAGTTTAGCTAGTATTATGATAAAAGAAATTTTTCTTAAAACCTTACGGTCAATTCCAGTAGCGCAGAAATGTGACGAATAGACGAACTAACTAAAAGGGTAATATATGCGTAAAAAAGTTGAATTTATCAGCGGTGAACACAAACTCAGTGGATTACTTGAAACGCCTGAATCAGATGTGAAATTTTATGCCTTATTCGCGCATTGTTTTACCTGTGGCAAAGACATTGCAGCGGCATCAAGAATTAGTCGAGCTTTAATGCGTAAAGGTATTGCCGTGTTAAGGTTTGATTTTACCGGTTTAGGCAATAGTGATGGTGACTTTGCTAATAGTAACTTCTCGTCAAATATAAAAGATTTAATTGCTGCAGCGAATTTTCTCCGTGCTGAATATCAAGCGCCTCGACTACTCATTGGCCATAGCTTAGGCGGTGCGGCGGTGCTTAATGTTGCTCAGCATGTTGAAGAGGCTATGGCCGTTGTTACTATTGGGGCTCCGTCAGATGCACAGCATGTTGCTCATAACTTTGCGCTACAAATTGATGATATTGAAAAAAATGGCAAAGCTGAAGTCAATTTAGCAGGGCGTGTGTTTACTATCGAGAAACAATTTTTAGATGATATTAAACGCTACAATACCAGCCACATTGGTCAATTAAGAAAGGCGCTCTTAGTCATGCACTCTCCAATTGACAGCACAGTCAATATCAGTGAAGCGGAGAAAATATATCAAGCGGCATTGCACCCCAAAAGTTTTGTCAGCTTAGATGGTGCCGATCACTTATTAACCAATAAACCTGACGCCGAATATGCTGCAGACATAATAGCTTCATGGGCAGGGCGATATATTTCAGTCCCAAGTAATACTCAAAATAGTACTGAAATTAATGCAGGTGATAACAAGTCCGCCGATGAGAAAGTTAACGTGGTCAAAGGGCATGTAATTGTCGAAGAAAAAAATCATAAATTTACCCAACACGTAAGTACGAATAGCCACTACTGGCTTGCTGATGAACCGCAAAGTGCAGGCGGCGATAATATGGGGCCTGATCCCTACGAACACCTACTTGCGGGCTTAGGTGCTTGCACTGCCATGACACTTCGCATGTACGCGACGCGTAAAAAACTTGCCATAAAGCATATCAAAGTTGAGTTAAAACATAGCCGAGATTATCAACAAGATTGCCAAGAATGCGAAAATCAAGGTCAAGGTATTGAAGCTATCGTGCGTGAAATTAGTTTTGTTGGAGAGTTAGATACCGCGCAACAAACACGATTTCTAGAAATAGCAGATAAATGTCCAGTTCATAAAACCCTGCATAATAATGTAAAGGTGGTGAGTAAGTTGGTAGGCTAATTCTGTGTATGCACAGAGTTATAAATACGGTAAGGCATTAAGCATTTGTTCATTTTCATTTAAAAACTATAAAGTGTATAGTTCGATAATATTAGGTATGTACACAAATTTTGGTAATTATGTCTAACTCAATGTCTTTAGAAAAAATATTTATGATTTTAGCCATTATATTGGGTTTGGGATCAACGATTGATTTGCTCTATTCTTTAGTTACCTTGAACTTTCAATTAGCTGAAATATTACGATGTATATTTAATATCGTTATTGCAGTTTTTTTATATATTTATGCCAGTAAAAAATATAAAGCGAAGCTTGAGTGTGACAGTTAGCTTGAGTGTGACAGTTCGCTTGAATGTGACAGTTAATAGTGCCTTAAGATTTAACCGTTGAGTTATGCGGTTGAGTTTAGTTAACACCACTGGTTAGCATATAAGTTAATAAGAACTTTGTAATAAAAGGACCTTGTAATAAAGGGCCTTATAACAAACGTTAGTGCACGGAGTTTAAATGAAAACTGTTATTAATTTACTGATCGTCATTATCGCATTATTAAGTCTAGCCGCGGGTATAGCTAAGGTTACTCACAGCCCCCAAGAAGTACAATTTCTGCAAGGTTTCATGTTTAATGACTTCACCATTACACTTTTTGGTGTCATTCAAATTTTGTCGGCTGTTGTACTCTCTGGAGGTGCTTTATTTACTCATAAAGCCATAACGTTAGTTGGCGCAACCACTGTCGTTTTGTGCTTTTTGTTATCAAGCATTTTAATTTTTGTCAGCGGTAATTTTATTTTTGGCTTATTGTCCTTATTGCCGGTTGTGATAACTGGCTTGATCATTAAACAAATTAGCAAGCTAGCGATAAAGAACACTTAAAATTACGGTTTGTTCGTTGAGTGTATAAGTTTAATTTAGTTAAAATTTGGTTTTCTAATGCACTTAAACATTATTTTTATTAAATAGTTGTTTTATATCAAAGAAAATAAAAATTTTGTATGCTACTTTTATTATATACACATTAATAAAAGAGGACTTTATGAACAGTATCTTCGTTGTCGCCGATTTATCGGATAGCAAACCAGTCGCCATTCAACGCGCTTGTGAATTGGCTAAAAACACCAGCAATTCTTTGCATATTGTTTATTTTTGTTATCAAAGTTTACGGCTTATTCAAGATGATCCCCAAAACATAAAACAAGCATTACTTGATGCTGTGAGTGATGAGGCAAAAAAATCACTCGCGACTTTAATTCCTAAAGGCATTAACTACAGCTTTGAAGTGGTGTGGGAAAAACGTATTTACGATTGGATAAATAGCTACGCAAAAGAGCAAAACCCACTGATGGTGGTAAAAACTGCAAATCGTAGTGAGACGTTTTTGTACACTTCAACCGATTGGCAATTATTACGTGAATGTCCAGCACCGGTATTTATTGTTAGCGATAATAAGTGGCGTAAATCGCCTAATGTTTTAGCCGCTGTTGACCTAGAAACAAAACGCAAAAGCAAACAAGCACTTAATCATCAAATATTAAAAGCAGCGAAATTATTTGCCGAAACCAATGAGGCTGAGTTATTTGTATGCTATACCGTACTGTTTTCGAAAGTATTACGTGATTTAGGCATACATTACAAAGACGAATTGGAAAGAAAAGCAGAAAAATCCTTAAAGGCTAAAATTGAAAAGTTGGCCACTGAATACGGAATTCCTGTGGCTAATTTTTTCATTAAAGCAGGCGATCCTGAAAAAGTGATCCCCAGTATTGCAGCCAAACAAAAAGCAGGGCTAGTCGTTATCGGAACAGTTGGCCGGAAAGGTTTAAAAGCCAAAGTGTTAGGTAATACAGCGGAGAAAATATTGAGTTTATTAAAATCTGATGTGCTTGCTTTAAAACCAGAGTAATACCCATTTGATTAATTAACTTGGTGTAAGTAGCGAATTAATTATATTGATTAATTATATTGTTATCGGTTTGCTGTCAGCTTTCGTTAATCAGAGTTTAATAGAAAAACTTCGGCTAAATATATAGCCGAAGTTAATTTTTCGAAAGGGCATCTTATAGAGCTATATTCACTTCTTAGCGTTAATCAACTCTGCTACTTTCTCGTTGTGTTGCACTAATGGCAACATGCCTTTAAGTAAGCGACCAAAAATATCTGCACCGGTAATAATTCGTCTAGTTTCACCCCAGACCAGCAGTACATCGTGCTCTATCACACCATCAAAGTTCTTATCAGTTGACGTATTCACTTTCATTTTTAAAATAGCTTCATTCAACGAGGTTGTTTCATCGGTAATAACAACCGGGCGATGGCAAAAGTTATAAGGGTCAAAAGTTTCTGACTGAAACAGCGCGCTACGCAAGAAGCCATCTGCATCAATAACCAATAACGGGGTACCTTCAAGGTTGGTAATAACCACCCAACTATGGCCTGACTGGTTAAGCATGGTTAAAAACGGATCGTTTGGACCTGTATAGGTATCTGGCAAAATAGGTAAATCAAGTTTTGTCGGTAAGGCGATAATAGAGTGAGGGTCTATCACTTCACCTTCTTCTGTTACTTTAATTTCATCTAAAGCAAAAAAGTTTAATGCACCAATACCTTCAACATGATTCAAGTCTGCTTCTTCAGCTCGTATATGCTCTTTAATGATGTTACCTAATTCACTCTCGCCTAAATAGGTAATACCTTCTTTGCCCAACCAAGCGTCAAGTATCAAAGCACTTGGACGCGCAACAGGATAAAGCACAAATTGATAGAAACGAATAATAGGTGCCAGCATGCTACCCATTTTTAAAGCATTACGAGAAAAGTATGCTTGGGGGGTTATCTCACCTATGATGGTAATGGCTATCGTTGAAAATAGAAACGCACCAACACCGGCCAATACCGAATCTGACAACATGGTTAATAAAACATTAATACCGACATTGCCCCATAAAATAGTCGCAAGTAAAAAATTAGAATCGTTTCTCAGCGTTAAGACAATTTTTGCTGCTTTATTGCCTTTATTCGCTTCAACTTCTAGCTGTAATCTGCTGAGAGAAAAAAAGGCTAAATTTAATCCTGAAAAAATAGCTGATTGTGAAATACAAAACACAATAGCAATCCAGGTGATAGTTTCTACGGGCATTACTTAAATCCTCTTTTACTTTTCTATAGTAGCAGTAAGCTACCTAATCCTAAAAACACAACAAAACCAACAATATCAGTTACTGTGGTTAAAATAACTGAGCCAGATAAAGCAGGGTCAATATTCAATTTGTTTAATATAGCCGGGATCATAACGCCGGATGCTGACGCCGTCAGTAAATTTAATAAGATTGCTAAAGCAATAACTAAACTTAATTCTGCACTGTCAAACCAAAAGTAGGTGATAGCACCAATAACAACAGACCAAATTATGCCATTTAGCCCACCAACTTTTAATTCTTTTCGCAGCAGCACCTTTCTGTTTTGTTCTGTTATTTGGCCTAATGCCATACCTCGAACAATTACAGTTAAGGTTTGACTACCAGAAACCCCACCCATAGACGCGACTACTGGCATTAATACCGCTAAAGCGACTACTTGTTGTAGTGTTGCTTCAAAAAAACCAATAAACCAAGAGGCTAAAAAAGCCGTCAACAAATTAATGCCAAGCCAAATACCACGGTTTTTCGCACTGGTTCTAACGCTCGAAAATAAATCTTCGTCGGTAGTTAAACCCGCAGCACTATTGATTTGCTCTGTCTGCGTTTCTTGTTTTACTTGATAAGCCGTTTCAACAGTAAAGCGACCAAGAAAATGATCGTTTTCATCAACTACTGGTAACGACATTTTGCCTGATAATATTACCGCTTCTGCGGCCGCTGTTAATTCGTCATGACCATTAAGTTTGATTATTTCAGGCGAAAAAAGTGTTTTTAAGGTGTTTTCACCATCACTTTGAATCAAACTATTGATGTCGACAGTACCAGTTAAAACGCCTTCTTTATTTACCGCATAAAAGTCTTCGGTATATGGTGATAAACCTTTTTGTAACAGTAACTGAGCACTGGTTATTTTAAGCTTTTCCGAAATGCGAACATAATTGTAGTCTAACCAATGGCCGACTTCATCAACGCTAAATTGCTGTGCTTGTTGGTATAACTTACGTTGTGAGTCGTCTAAGCTTTTTATCGCATATTTTAATAAACGACTGGGTATTTCTTCTGCAATTTCAATTACATCATCAACGTCTAGTTGAGCAAGTAAATCGAAACATTCTTCATCGCTTAATGCCTGTATTAGGCTTGTTCTTGTGCCTTGCCCCATATCAACAAAAGCAGCTCTTTGCGTTTCTTCTGGATAAGTAGCCCAAACACTTAAGCGTTTATCTTGCGGCAGGGCTTCAATCAACAAGGCAAATTGTTCAGCCACTAGTGTTTCATTTGCAGCGAGCATAATGGTAGCAATGTCTTGCTCGTGCTCTGCAATGAGAATATCGTCGATGACTAAGGATAATTTATCAATGGCATTTTCTAACATTCGTTTATCCTTAAAACCGTTTTAATAACGGGATATGATCTTTATTAGTTGAGTATCTGTATAACATCTACGATTAGCTATTATGATGTTAATTTTATTCGTATTTATAGTTAATTGTATTACAATCAAGAGGAAATCAGTTAACTTTAAATACAATTAGTTAACTTCTTTTGAAAGTTTTCTTTGTTACTGACTTTGTGCCTAACCATCAAATGATACAAGGATCAGGGTTAATAAAACATCCCGTTCAATGCGGGGCATATAGAGATTATATAATGATAAAATGTATGTTGATATCACCGACGGAAAAAACCGTAATTGGTAGTAGTGAATTAATAAGTCAATGGCAAAAAAACGAAGATACTACACTGTGGATTGATCTTGATAACGTTGAAATAAAAGAAGAAACACAGATACTAACGGAATTTAACTGCCATCCCCTTGCGATTAGTGATGCGCTTCGTGAGCGCCATCCTCCTAAAATCGAATTGTTTAAAGATTATATCTTTATGCTGTATCGCGGCATAGTAGCCAATGAAGACAGCCTTAATTTTAACCATTTACAAGTAAGCTTGTTTATCGGTAAACGTGTGTTAATAACCCGACACCCAAAAAGCTCTTTAGCGATTAATGAATTATTTAGCGAAGTCGGTGAAAAACACCTTAAACGCAGTCCAATACATTTAGCACTTAAACTTTTCCACAGCAGCTGTGGCTTCTATCTTAAGGAAATGTTTAATTTTGAAGCTGAGCTAGAAAGAATTGAAGATGATTTCCAGTTAAGCGGTAATGACCAAATGATGAAGCAAATTACCTCATACCGCTCACAACTGGTGAAAATAAGGCGTACCTTTAATTATCACGTTAACATGGGCGAAACCTTGAAAGCTTATGTCGACGATGAGGATACTGACTTAATTACCGATAAAGAAACCCATACGGTTACCGATTTGCGCGAACGTTTAGACCGTCTGCTAAGTTTGTCACAAATGTATTACGATATTTGTGGTGATTTAATTAACGGCTACATGTCAGTAACATCGCACCAATTGAATGCCACGATGCGGGTGTTAACCGTTATTACGGCGTTATTTGTACCTTTAACCTTTCTTGCCGGTATCTATGGCATGAACTTTGAGTATATACCTGAGCTAAAAGCTGATAATGGTTATTTCATTTTATTAGGTGTAATGGCTGTGGTTTCAGTGGTATTACTCGTGGTGTTTAAGAAAAAACGTTGGTTATAGTAACCTTTAAGCCTGAATCTTAAGCCTGAACCTTAAACCTGAGTCTCAAGCCGTTGAATCAAGAGTTATACCGTGAGTAACGATATAACTCTTGATGTTACAAAACTCCAAATTTTTAATTAGACTGACTCTTTGGCCGGGTTATGATTGAATTTAAGCCATTTTTTACTCATGCCGATCCAAATAGGACTCGTGAGTAAAGACAGTGAAATAACACATAAGGCTAATTGATAACCGTAATCATTAATAATATTGGCCTGATAACCAACCGCTGCCAACACAAAACTAAACTCTCCAATTTGTGACAACAACACCCCTGCATAAAGACTTTCTTTCCAACTAAATTTAGACAGTTTTAAAATAATAGCATTGATAAAAATATTGGTGACCAGTGCAGCCATGACCAGAATAGCAGTTTGCTGCCAATGACTGATAAGAAAGCTAACATCAAGCAACATGCCTACAGAGACAAAAAATAACGCGACAAATAATACTTTGAAAGAGTCTAATGTACGATGAACCCAAAGCGTTTCCTTCGCAGCGCCGACTAGCATACCGGCAATAAAAGCGCCCAAAGCCGTCGATAGTTCAAACCATGCTGTTAGCGTAGCCAAGCCAAAACAAATACCTAATGCCGCAAAAAGCTGTAATTCTTTATCATCTTTTAGCCATTTTGACAGTGGTAAGTGCACCTGTTTACGGGTGATGATAAAGCCAAATAGCACGATGGCACATATGGTGCCGACACCTTGCTTAACTAATTGGACATTGTCGATATTACCAGCACCTAGCAAACCTATGATGATCAGCATAGGAATAATTGCTAAGTCTTGCGCGAGTAAAATACCTAAAGCGCTTTGCCCTAAACTTGAAGAAAGCATGCCATTATCTTGCAATAATTTAATAACAATAGCGGTACTACTTAAGCTAATAACAAAGCCAATTAATACAATTCTGGCTAAACTCCAATCAAACCACAGCCCTAGTAACCAAACACAAGCCACACTTAATAAAATTTGCATTAGAGTGCCGAAAATAATTAGCTTCCAGTTTTCAACTAATTTATGGATGTCAGTCTCCATGCCGACAAAAAAGAGCAGTAAAACCACACCAGCAGTACCTAAACGCGAAATACTATCAATGTCGGTGACTAAACCAACGCCCCAAGGCCCAATAACAATCCCTGCAATTAAGTACGCAACCACATGCGGTTGGCGAAAAAATTTCAAGATAAAACCTAGCAGTAATATAAAGAAAATAGCGCCAACCGCTTGCGGTAGAAATGGGTCCATATGCATAGGTGTTAACCTTTTAAAAATAATATTGGAGTAAATGGGTAAATTTACATTTAAAGTTACTGCTTATAAATGTCGATGATTGTTGATAAAGTTAAGGTAAAAAACTAGGTGTTTTGATAGTAGTGTAAACTACTTTATTTTATAGCGAATACGTTTTCTTCCAATTTGAAGTAAATAGTAATTATTTAATGAACTCATGTTACAAAGTCGTCATAATTATGACCTGCTGAGAAACTGCACCCGTTAATCAACCATGGAAAAATATTGAAATATCTGAATTATCCCTACAGTACTCGAGTTATTTATAGCTTAATTTCTGTGTTTATGTTGGTTAGTACCTTTAAAGTACAGTCAGCAGAACCCGACGCTAAGCTAGGTACTCACCTTAATATTATTGGCGTGGAAGCGGCCTTTAAAACTAATATTTTGCGTAATTTAAGTACTAATGAAAATATTATTCCCCTGTCTTTGCTGGGCTTTCCACAATCTGACTCTTATATTTTAATTAAAGCTCGCAGCGCATTGCAAGCATTGGGCTATTACCAACCTACGTTAACCTTGGCCGACGATAAACAAGGCAAAGCATTAACGGTTGAATTACAAGAACCTGTGCGCTGGAACAGTACTAGTATTGTGCTCAACTGTGAGACTGAAGTTGAGGAAATATCAAAACTTGTTGGTAAACATCCTTTTTTAAAAGGCAAGGTAATTAACCATGGTGAATACAGTCAATTTAAATCAACGATAGAACGGGTATCACAAGAATTAGGTCTGTTGAATGCAACATTTACCGCTAGTGCATTAAATGTCGATATCGCAAAACATCAAGCGAATGTTAAGTGGATATTCAACTGCGGGGCTCGTTATACCATTAAGAGCATTAGCATTGAGGGGACAGTTTTATCTCATGACTTAGTTAATAGTTATTCAACTATTCGCCCAGGTGACGCATACAGTCAGCTCGATATTATTTCAAGCCAGCAGGCACTTAATCGTTCTGGGTTTTTTAAATCAGTGGTTGTTGAGCAATCTGTTAACCATGTGACCCATCAGGTCGATATTAACCTTTCAATAATTGATACTGAGAAATATGAACTGAAAACGCTACTGGGTTATGGTACAGACAGTGGAGGAAAGCTAGGTGTTAGTTGGCGAAATAGACGGGTAAACAATAAAGCTCATCAATATGTTGCTTCGGTCGATTTTAATAAAGTAAAACTAGATAATGCTGATATACACGCAACATTTCAATATGAAATACCGTTAGATAAAGCCAGTAGCAAGTGGATAAATCTACTGAGCTATGAAATTAAAAATGAGGAAATAGGCCGTAGCAAAATACTCACCTTAGAATCTATTTTAGCGAATAAAATTGATCTTCATTGGTCAAGTCAATGGTCAATTGCGATGGCACAAGAGCAATTAGAGTCTGAGGCAGATGTAAATCAGAATCTTAAATATATTGTGCCTTCATGGCAATTAAACTACTACAGTGTTACTGATCCCTTTTCAGCAATTGAAGGTTGGCGTTGGCAAAGTACTATTCGTTTCAGTAGCGAACAACTGAGCAACCCTGATATCAAGTTTTTACAAACTGACCAAAAAATAAAACGTATCTGGTCGTTAAATGACGACTGGCGTTTGTTGTTGCGTGCTAGATTAGGCACAACTTGGATGGATACTGAAGAATTTAATCGTTCCATGCCGTCTACCTATCGTTTTTTTGCTGGTGGTGATGTCTCTGTCAGAGGGTATGAACATCAAAGTTTGTCGCCCATCGATAATGAAACCCCTATTGGCGGCAAACACCTATTATCCTCAGGCGTTGAAATTGATTATTTGTTTAATGAAAGCTTTCGTTGGGCGATATTTACCGATCAGGGTAATGCTTTTAATGACTGGAAAGATTGGGAATTGCAAAAGTCAGTGGGCACAGGTTTAAGGTGGGTAACACCTATTGGTGCCATTCGGCTAGACATTGCTAAGGCACTTGATGGTAACAAGGGGTGGCGCTTTCATATTACTATTGGGCCGGATCTATGAACTACTTCAAAAAGAAAGCAATGTTAAAGTGGTTCAGCCTAGTGTCAACCGTGTTAATTGCTATTGTACTGCTAATACTGACATGGCTTTATACTACTGAATCAGGTTTGCAGTGGTTAGTTAAACGCGGTGCACAATTTCAACCACAAGCTTTGAGTATAGGTAAAGTTAGCGGCACATTAAGCTCGCGCATATATTTAACAGAGCTTAATTGGCAAGAACCTGGGACAACTTTGCACGTTAAAGATATCGCAGTTGACTGCCAATGGCTGACTTTAATTGATAGGTTAGTAACTTGCGATAACATCAATTTAAGCTCGTTAGATGTGTCAATAATTAGCGATAAAAAGACGACCAATCCACAAGATGCTTTACCAGAACTTAGCACAGTACAATTGCCGGTTGAAATCAAAGTTAAACAAGTTAGTATTGCCGCTATAAACTATAAAGCAACGACACCTGAAATAACGTCAGCTAATGAAAATACACCTGAAGCAAGTGTCCAGTACACTATTACTGCGCTAGACGTAAAAAAAATAGCACTAGCAGGCAGTAAAGCGAGTGTCAGTGCCTTAAACCTTACCTTTGATGATCATAAAATTTCGGTATCTGGCTATATTGATATGCGCAAAAAATGGCAACATCAGCTGGCAATTAATGTCCAAGGGTCAAAACTTTCTGCCAACGTCAAATCAAAAGGGCGCTTAAGCGAATCATCAAAATTCACCTTGAAATTGCAATCACCTAATCAATTGCTGGTAACTAGCGATTGGTTTTATAATCAAGGTTTGTTTTTAAAAAATGGCAAATTAATAGCTGAAAAACAACAAGTAGCATTGGCTAATGAAAATCTCTCTGTCGAACAAGTCAAAGCAAATTTTGCACTTACTTGGCCTAAATTAACGGCTAACTTGCAAGCACAAGCAACTTGGCAAACGTTTGAACCTATTACGGTAGATGTGAGTACAGAACTCGCGAGTGTGCTTGATTGGCGTTCGAGTGCAACAGCTACTTTGTTATTAAAAAGTGAGCTCAAAGAAGCACAGGTAGCCTCATCTATACAGCAAGTATTTCCTGATGCGATTAATAACGATAGTTCAGCGGTAAAGCAATCATGGCCAGTTCTAGCCAATCTAGATATGAACATCGAGCAGGGCGCTTTTAAGTTTAAAAGTAATGAAATTATATTCGGTGAGTTAACCGCTGCATTACAAGGCGAGCTAAATGTTGATAATCCAAACACTGAAAACTTATGGCTAAAAGGGCACGTTGAAGGTCGCTCATTAATATTGGAAAATGCGCTGCAGGTTAATAATATCAAAGCAAGTTGGCAAATAGAAAAGCTGAAGTCTACTTGGTTGGTTACCAGCGAAGGTAAAATAGAACAGCTAGCTTTGGCAAGTTTTGACGGTAAAAATATTCAATGGTCAATAGATTTAGGCAAACGCTGGTTGGCGGACATGACAGCAGACTCTTTCAATATAAGTGATAACGCTGTGGCGGTGCCGTCATTAAAGTTTTCTGGATTACCAGAAAAACATCATTTACTCGTCAGCGCAAAATTAGCAGAAAATACATCGGTTAATTTAACCCTTGACGGCCAACTGTTGCAAAAAAACACTAAGCCTTTGACCCTCGATAGTGATTTAGCTACTACTATGTGGCAAATCGATAACCTTGAGTTTGAGGCGCTAAATCAAAAAGAAACATTTTTAGTCGCGTCTGAACAACTAAGGCTGAGTGCTGATACGCAGCGCATTAAAAATCTATGCCTTAGCGGTAGTGGTAAATTATGTCTTAACGCTGAGAATTCAAATCAGCAGTGGTCAGCTGATTTGTTTTTCGAACAATGGGCAGTGTCACCGGTTTTTGAGCAACTCCAAGCATGGCAATCAATACTACTCGCACAACCGCAAAGTCATTTACAGGTAGTTGAAGGAACTGTGACGGGCAACTTAGCTTTAGTAGGGAAAGGTAAACAATTGGAAAAGGTTAGTGCCAATATAACAATTCCTAGTTTTAAATGGCAATCTTCACAAGTTCAAGTGCATGCACAAGCGTTAACGCTAAGTTCCCAGCAGCAGCAAAATAACATTGCAATAACCACACAATGGCAAACTATAAATACCTTGGTAAATTTACCACAGTGGCAATCTAATATTGTTATGCCTGAAGGTCAGATCTTGATGTCGATTACGCCGGACTATAAAGTCGATTTTGATCTAGAACAGACTGATATTACTTTAAGTATTCCGGATGAAAACAGTAAAGATGAAACGGCGTTATCAAAACGCATACTAACTATCGCACTGGTGAAGCTGCAAGGTAAATGGCAGCAAGATAAAGTAAACACGAGTTTGAATATCCGCTTACCCGGCGTAGATGAAATAACGGCTGAACTAAACAGTGATTGGCCATTGGTTGATTCTGCTAACATTGGTGGTGACTTATCACTTAATATAAAAGAGTTTGACTGGCTCAAGCACTGGCAAAAAAGTATTGATAAAATAGATATCAGCTTAGTGCAAAACTTTACTTTAGCAGGTACTTGGCAAAAACCGTTATTTGACGGAGAGGGTTCGCTTGCTATTAATCAATTAATTATTGATGAATATGGCTTAGATATCAGTAACAGTAAAATAAAGTTAAGTAGCCAACAAGACAGCATTATATTATTGGGTGAACTGCAAAATCCGCAAGGAGCCTTAACAATTGCTGGCGATGCAAAGTTATCTTCGCCAATAAAAGCTAATCTAACTGTTGAAGGGCAACAAGTTACCCTCGTTAATAATAGTGATAATAAATTAATTGTTTCGCCGACGTTGAAGGCAAATTACCAAGACAATTTCTTAACGGTTGACGGGAACTTGGTTGTTGACCAAGCAGATATTAAAATATCGTCTTTGCCAAAGCCAGCTATTAATGTGTCAGAAGACCAAGTTATTGTTGATGAAAAAGCCTTAAGCGTAAAAGACTCTCCATTCGATTATAATATTTCGCTAACTCTTTCAGCAGGTAATAACGTTCGAGTCAGCGGCTTTGGTTTATCAAGTGAAATACAGGGCAACTTATCCTCAACACTGCTTTCGGGTCATCCTTTAACCCTTAATGGTCGTTTAGATTTAAAAGATGGTAAATTTGAAGCTTATAAACAAACCTTAACTATTGAGCAGGGACAATTACTGTTTCTTGGCACGGCTGCAAACCCAAGTATTCAATTTCGAGCAATTCGGATAGTTGATGATATAAAAGTTGGTATTATTGCTGATGGCACATTGCAGAAACCGCGCTTAACCTTATTCTCAGAGCCAACGATGGCAGATGAAAATGTATTGTCATTACTAATTACCGGTCGTAATTTAAACTCTTTATCACAACAAGAAGGTAATGCATTGACGAGTGCAGCCATCAGCTTAGGTGTGGAGAGTGCCAATAAATTAGTGCAAAAAATTGGTGATCAATTAGGACTTAAAGATGTCGAATTTACCAGTAAAAGCGGCAATAATGGTAACAGTACTCGAGTTGATATTGCTGCGAAAATTAATGACCGCTTAAATGTTGGTTATGGTACCAGTATTGATTCTGACAGCGGCGTTCAAGCAGGCTGGAGCATAGAATATAAACTTTCGCCGAGTATATCTTTTGAAGCGATCAGTGGAGATGAGATAAGTGCTAACATTAACTATAAAAAGCAGTTTTCACCTGCCAAAGATACAAAAAAAGACAAAGACAACGATTAACGTGCCACATAAAATAAAAAATAAAAAGGTAACTTATGTCAACAGATCCAGCTGAGCAGACCCCAGAAGCTTTAGTAGCCGCAGTAACTGTTCCTCAACGTCATCCATTTATTAATTGGTTATTAGCCATTCTAATAGCGGCGCTTGGGATCTATTTATCAATAATACAATTTGCTGGTTTGGAATGGCTTTCTCGCAGTGGTTGTTTAATTGCAGTACTGGGTGTTTGGTCGGGATTAGGTGGCATAATACAGGAGCGATTATTAATTGGCCGACTTAATTTTCATCATCGTATAACACTGGCTCGCGCTAAAAGAAAACTTCGTAAGCTAAAAGTATCTGCCGAAAATATAGAGAACGAAATTCAAATCATAGAAGACGACTTTGAAGAAAAAGCGGAGAAAATATTACAAGCCGTTAGATTACAACTTGGCATTCTCGAAGTCTCTTTACTTATTACCGGTACCTTGTTGTGGGGGTTTGGCGATTTATTTTTTATATTGAATATGTAGAGTTTAGTGCATATAAGTTAACAGTAATTGATGTGACTAATGAAAAACCGTTAGTATATTCATCAGTCACATCCTCAGCTCATTTAAGGGGTATTAATTAAAACTATATCGCATTGCTGATGGCTGATCAGCGCTGAAATTGTTGAGCCATTGAGCCACTTATCAAATAAACTGTGCTCTCTACAACCTAGTACAATTAAATCTATTTTATTGTTGTCAGCGTAGCTTAATAAAGCATCTTCGGGTGTTCCGCGAGTAAAGGTTAATAAATTCTTTGGACATTTTACTGTTTTAGCGAAACGATAAATTTGTTCTTTGTGCAGAGCTTCGATCTTTTTTTCATATTCAATCGCTAAAGGTGGGATGTGAATAACGTGTAATAAAAGTGGTTCGGTTTGCTCGCTGGCTGAGCTCCAATGCCTCATAAAGTCTACGACGTTTCGAGCTGATATATTTTCCTCATCATCTTCATGAAAAGGGTCAATTGCCCCTATTGCTTTACCATCAGAAAACCACTTTTCTTGATTTAATATAAATATTGTACTTTTATTGTCACTAATATACTGATTATCAGCCGAGGTAAGACCTGTCTTTGAACGAATAATAACCGTTTTATCGAGACTGTTAGCGTTGTTGTTCAGTTGTTTTGACCAGTATTTGTCCTTGCAGATATTAATGCTACTTTTCGGAAAGTACTTTGTTATTTTAAGCCCGATTTGAGCAACTTTGCTTTGATGACTTGCTTGCAAATCATCTGAAATATCGGCCAATTCATTAGAAAAATAAAGACGATCAAAAAATCGTTGATGATGATGTAAATACCAAACAACATTCGCTGAATATTTATTCTGCAGTTTGGTTATTTTAGCAAGAATGGCATGAGTGACTTCCAAATCTGACAAAACAATGTGTAATGTTGTCATGAAACGTTCCTTGGATGGTTAATGGGTAACAGCCAGTTTATAAGCGGTATTGGGTATATACACAAGTGACTTAAGATAGCATAATCTATAAATATATAAAGATTTTGTTGAAAGACATTGTTAATTGAAAAATAAGCTTAATTTTGAGATTATCATTAGTAAATAATCGCTTTTTAATGAGTTAACGCGCAAGTAAAATAGAGAAGATAAAATGGCTAATAATGCATGGTGGGGCGAGTTTACTTTTAGCCTTCAACAACAACGGTGTTGGCAACTTGGCGAGAGAACCATCATTTTAAAACGCCTAGAAAATGAATGGAATAGCTGGAATTTAGAAACTGATACTGAAAGTGACGAGCCCATGGTTGTTGGTGAACTCGATGATAATTGCTGTATTGAGCAAGCAAAGTTTGGCCGGTATTTACAACAACATACCTCAGAAAAAGTACAGGTATTACCGTTATTAGCTGACCGTTCTGTGGTGGCGCGCCCAGATACTCCGCTAACTTTACTGGCAGGCGAAAAGGCAAGGCTTTACGTTAGCACGCCAATTTGGTTCTCTGCTAAATTAGAGCCTAAAGGTGAATGTTTGCTTGATTTACCTTTTTGGCGACCCTCTGACTCATGGTTTGGTCCCTCTACCCGAGTTGGACAAATATGTTACGCAAAATATACCGCGGCACGCATTCAACTTACGAATATAGAAAAACGTCCGCATCGAGCAATTACGCCGATTAGTGTAATTAATAACCATGACCAACCTTTAACAATAGAACGTATTAATGTGCCGGTAACATTATTGCATTTGTATGCCGATGAAGAGCATCAACTTTGGACAACGGGCATGTCGGTTCATCGAGGGAGTCATGTAGACAACGTAGAATTGCACCTTGACAAACATGCACCGGTTGAAGCGCTATCTTCGACGTTAATTAGTAACCCGAGAGTCGCAACCGGACAAAGTATACTCATACGCAGTATTAGTAGTTTATTTGCTTAACAAAGAGAATTATTGTGAAAGATATCGTAGCGTTTATCGAACTTCTTAAAGCCTCGCATTTATTTGCATTGAGCCAAGCACTTTTATTATTCATTATTGGTTTTATCTTTGCTCGATTAATCAGTAGTGCCGTAGTAAAAATTGTAAAACATAAAATGACTGCTCATGGTCAATTATTTTTGAAAAGGTCAATTTTTTACAGTATTTTAGTTTTGGTGACTATTTCAGCGTTAGATAACGTAGGTATTGATTTAAGCATATTACTAGGCGCTGCGGGTATTTTTACCGTGGCCTTAGGCTTTGCGTCGCAAACGTCCGCTTCAAACTTAATCAGTGGTTTATTCCTGATGATTGAGCGGCCATTCTCTATTACCGATGTTATCAAGGTAAATGACATTACCGGTGAAGTCATTTCTATCGATTTACTCTCAGTAAAGTTACGTACATTTGATAATTTATTTGTCCGCATTCCCAATGAAAGTATGATCAAAAGTGCCGTAACCACTATGACTAAATACCCGATTAGACGTGCTGATTTAAAACTGGGTATTGCTTATAAAGAAGATATAGAAAAGGTACGGAAAATACTGCTTGATATTGCGGCGAAAAATTTAATTTGTTTAGAAGAGCCAGCCCCTGTTTTCATCTTAACGGGTTTTGGTAGTTCATCGATCGATATTCAGTTTTCTGTGTGGGCAAGGCGAGAAAATTTTCTGGCTTTGAAAAATAGTATGTATACCGAGATAAAGAAGGCTTTTGATCAGCAAGGCATTGAAATACCATTCCCTCATGTTAGTTTATATGCAGGAACGGCAACTAAGCCATTTCCTGTGGCTACTACGCTTGATAAAGGTACTGAAATTGGTGACAGTGAAAAGTAACTGAGCACCTTGTATAATCACAATATAATGCAGTCTTCGTTGTCATAAGTAAAACGGCTATTGCAGCATAGTCAGCGCTAGTTGGCATTATTTCGCTAGCACTAAAATCGTTGGCGTGTAATAGCTAGTTGATTAATTAGTTGCTCATTTTTCCTTATGAAAAAGTAGCTCACTTAATTAATCAAATTGGTATAAATTACTTTAGCGTTTAATTATTACATTTTGAAAATACTTTCTCTTAGCGGAGCTAATCGTGCTAATAATTCGTTTTGGATAGGGTAGCTAATATCTGATGCATCCATAGCGCCGATAAAAAGCTCAACAAAGTGATTAAATTGGTTGGTATCAATATACATGCCTCGATGAATATCTTGCATCGTATCACCATTATATTCACATGGCCCATCGGTTATGTGGCATAAATACACCGAGAGTTTCTCTTTAAAATGGGTCACATTACTTTGGGCAAAATGCGAAAAAATAACTTTATCTTGACCAATAATATTGACTAAATTATTAATGATCATATCAATTGCAGGCTTTTCACCAATTTTTTGATACAGACTTGGGGTGCTCTCGTTATTAATATTGTTAGGTGAAGAGCAAGATATACATCCTGTAATCAGTATTAAAATTAAGAATTTAGTTACTTTTTTTATTTTCATTATAAATACCACATAGTAGATAAATACCAGCCAGTTTGCTTGTCAATGGCAGCGATACGACCTAAATCTACATAGGCCAACGTAACGCTAAAATGTTTATTTGGAAACCAGGCCACAAAAACATCTTTCCAGTGATCTTCGCCCAAATTTAAGTTGTCAGGCTTTTGTCTAAATTCAACGCCAACGGCTAAATGTCGGTTTAATAAAACAGCGGTAGATGCCTCTAATTGAATTTTTTTATTTTCATTAGCGCCACCAAAGCCCAATAAACCTATTTGGTTACTTTTGGTATGTCTTGCAGTTATGTTCCATAACCAATTGTATCCGTTAATAAAACCTAAATGTAATTTGCTTGCCGCTAGGTAAACATCGGTACCTGAATCTTTTTCTGCACCCAAAGCAAAGGCGATATCACTGGTTTTTAATTGTTTCGATTGAATGCCTAAACTCACTTGAGGCAAAGTAGAATAGACTAAATCACCAAATAAATTAATCTTAGCGCCAATAATCGTTTGTTTTAAATCAAGTTTAAGAGGGGTCACCTCAAAGGTTTGTTTGGCATACGACAATTCTATTTTGTCATATAAATTTGCTTGTACACCGCAACTGTTTAAAGAAAAGTCTTTAACGGTTACACGGCTGCATGCGGCACTAATCGAGATGCTTTCTTCGGTAGCGTAACCGGCTAATTGTGCCCAAGGTACAATACCGCCACCACCTGAACCTTCAATTTGAGAAACTCCTGGTGTGGCAAGAATTTTACCTTCGGCTAAACAATTAGCAGAAAATACAGTAAAAAAACAGGCATAAAGTAGGGGAGATAATTTATTCATAAGTGTTTAACCACGTTAGTAAGTCTGCTGACTTTATTGGACGAGAAATAAAGTAACCTTGCACGTGGTTACATTTCATCTCTGCAAGCATATCTAGAGACGCTTTATTCTCTACACCTTCAGCGACCACACTTATACCTAGTTTATGGCTTAATTCAATAGTAGATTTAACGATGAATTGGTCTTTTTCAGATTTATCTAGTTCGAGTATAAAAGCTTTATCTATTTTTAACTCATCAATAGGCAATTGTTTTAATTTACCTAAAGACGATTGACCAATGCCATAGTCGTCGACAGAAATCTGTATACCGGTCTGCTTCAATTGCTTAAGTCGACTGACCACTAAATCTTCGTTAGTCATAATATCGCGTTCGGTTATTTCTAAAGTAATCAGCTTAGGGTCAATTTTATATTGGGAAATTTTTTCAAAAATATAATCAATAAAGTCGGCATGAGCAATATCTTGTGCTGAAATATTTATAGCAACTTTGAGCCTTATATTCTCAGTAAGCCACTCTTGCTGCTGTTTAAGCACGGTATCAATTACCCACTGGGTTAATTTGATTATAAGACCTGATTGCTCAGCTAGATGAATAAACAACTCAGGAGAAACAAATTGTCCGTCAGGCTTTATCCAGCGAATGAGCGACTCTACTTTTTCTATTTTTCCGTTATCTAAATTTAGTTTAGGTTGATATACCATGAACAATTCGCCGCTATCGTGTTTCATTGCCTCTCTAAGTTCTTCAAGTAAGTTTAATCGCTCTAAATACGCTTCATCCTCACCATCTTTGTAGGCCCTTATCGTTGTGTTTTCATGCCTTGCTGCTTCTAAGGCAATGGTGGTTCTTCTTACTAACTCTTTAGCATTGCTACTGCGTTCTGGGAAAAGGCAAGTGCCGATACGATAATTTAAATTCAGCCAGAGTTTATTAACTTGTAATGGTGCTCTTAGCTGCGATAAAAATTTTTCAACGATATCGTCATAACTTTCATTATGTTCTATGTTGATCACCAAACAGAACTCGGTACCCGAAAATCGACCTACCATAATGGTTTTTTCTTGGTAAATACTTTTAATACGCTCAGCAATAGCTTTAAGCGTAATATCGCCTATTTCAGAGCCTAAACTATCGTTGATACGTTTAAAATATCGCACATTAATTGCCATGACCAATAATGACGTCTGTTTGTCGTGATCATGTGCGGCCATATGTTGCGTTAGTGTTTCAAGAAATGTCGCGCGATTATAAACATCGGTTAACGAGTCATGCTTGGCCTGATAATTAATTTTAATTTCACGCTGTTCAATTTTTCGGCCCATTTTAATAAAGCTGGTATAAACCTTTAAAACTTCAACACTACCTTCAGTCATCATTCCGCTGTGCTCATACTTACCTTGAGCAAAGTCGCGACTTAAGCGCGTTAACTGATGCAGTGGTTTAGTTAGATTTTTGGCAATCAAACTACTAGCAAAAGCAGTAATAGCGATGATTAACAGTGATATAAACAAGGTAATGGCGACTAACTTATCAAGCTCGATATAACTTGGCGTTAAATCTACAGATAGTTGCGCAATATATGTCTGATGGTGAGTATTAGTAAATGCTATTGCTTTATTTTCATAGAGTTTTCGTTCAAACAGCAACCATGAATTATCCGTTTTTCTAAAATGTTCGGTATGACTAGTATCGGTATAGGGTAAAGTTGAAATGATGAGGCCGTCGTTATAAAAAAAACTAACTTCAATAGCCATTAATCTTTTTAATTCGTTAACGAAAGCCTGATCTATTTGAAAACCTATTATGGAGTACGCAATGGTTCTTGGTGCATCTACGGGTAAAACAATAAGTTGATATAAATTACCACCCAATAACATTAACTGGGTTTTATTTAAGTTTTGTTTTACGTTAATTAAACTTTCAGTAAAGACCGAGTCAAAGGTAAGCTGGTTATTACTTGAAGATATAATATTATCGTTTAAATCACTCAGTACCATTAAACTGGCGTTAATTCGCGAGCTATGATTGTCTAATACACTGGCGATTGTGCCTTTGTCCCGGGTCGCAACTGCTTGCTTAAAGCCAAAGTCTGCTGTTAGCACTTTTGATGCAGTCAGCAATAATTCTTCTTTGGCCTGTAAATATTCTATTAAGACATTTTCAGCACTGGTAATTCGTTGGTCTATTTGTTGACTATGTGAGGATATTGATTTCCAAATAGACACAGCTAATAGACTGGCCACGGTCAAAATAACCAGTGACACACCCAGTAGAGTAATTTGCCTACGTAAAGAAGTTTTATTCGCCATTCTGATTAAAAATACTTTGGAATGTATTTCTTGGTTCAGGTGACTGAACAACGAGGTCAATAACAAATAACGCGTTGTCGTTTGCTTTTTTGGTTATGTCATCATAAGTGATATTTTTAATGCTAGTAAGTGCACTGGCATGCCAGACATTCACGCTTTCATATTTAACCGTATTATCGAGTGTGGCTAAACCTTGCTCATCTGTCATTAATACATATTTTGAAGTCGCAATATAAATGTAACCCACCATAGAGTCATGTATGTTGCAGCCTAAGACGGCAACACCGGCATTATTAAATTGTAAAGGGGCTTCTGGTCTTCCTGAGTAAAGTTTTAATTCAAAAGGGTTTACTGAGGAAAATGAGTAAACATGATGCCTGATGTTGTCACTGTTGGGGAAGTCAACAAAGTCGCCTTGGTGAATAACCAAAACGTCAGGTTTAAATAGCTTATCAACCTGATCCATAATTAACGTTTTTGGCCCAGACACTAAAGATGTTGAAGCGGAATTTACCGTGAATTCTAAAACCACATTTTTAAGCGGTAACCCTTGTTGATCTTGAACTAAAAATGAATCGGCGTTTGCTTGAGTGCAAAGTACTAAAATCGCAAGGGCCAATTTTGAAATATTTAAAAAGCGATTTTTCATAAATTCCTTTTAAAACTATGTTTTTGTAACACATGAATAAGTATGTTTCATGAGGATATTTAAACCAATTTTATTCAATTATTATGACTATTAAAATAACTATTGAAAAATTAAATCAACTGCTTAAGGTACAGTGCGTTAGGCTATACCTTGAAGATCAGATTAAGTTTTTACATAACAAAATGCAATCAATATATTGTCTCTAAGTCTGTGTAATACTTCACAAAGGTAATTTGACTATAAAACGTGTCAAAGATAAGTTTTTTCTATACATTCAGCGGTTAAAGGTTGAGAAAAGTAATAGCCTTGTGCACGCTGTATATTAAGTTGTTGGCAGAAAGCTAAGCTTTGTTTATTTTCAATGCCTTCTGCGACTATATCTAACTCCAATGAGTGCAGCATAGCTGAAAGTCCTGCTACTAATGCTCTGGCTTTGGGTTGCTCAGATGCTAGTATTAACGATTTATCAATTTTTACTGTATCAATAGGAAAATTTTGTAAATGTGATACTGAAGAAAACCCACTACCAAAATCATCTAATGCAATTTGACAGCCTAAATCACTCAGTGACTCAAGTACGCCAACCGCTTGCTTACTATTGTCAAGTAAGGCAGTTTCGGTTAATTCAAATTCTATTAAATTAGCTGGCACATGATACTTTTCTATCATGTTTTTGATGAAACTAACCAAGGTTTTATCAGCTAATTGTATACTTGATAAATTTATGGAAATGGTAAAAGTTTTACCGTTGCGTAAATTCCATATTGATAGTTGATATATGGCTTGTGTTATAACCCAACGGCCAATATCAATAATGGCGTGAGAGCATTCAGCGATAGAAATAAAACTATCTGGAAAATGCAGTTTATTTTGAAAACTCCATCGAATTAACGCTTCAAAACCAATAATGTTTTTAGTCGCTGTTTCAAATATGGGTTGGTAATGTAAGACAAATTCATTACGCTCGACAGCACCAATTAAATTAGCTTCAATTTGGTATCGTTGCAGAAACTGCGCTTGCATCTCCTCTTCAAAATAACATATTTGATTTCTACCCGATTTTTTCGCGCGATACATCGCAATATCAGCATATTTAAGTAACTCATTGGCGACAGTACTGTTGTTAGGGTAAATGGCGATACCAATGCTGGCGCCCATTTTAATTACGATATCTGAAATATTAAACGCTTCATCTAAACAAGCTAATATCCGCTTGGATACTCTCGTTACATTGTCGACGTTATGTAAGTTACTTAATATAATGGCAAATTCGTCTCCACCTAAGCGTGCGAATACTTCATTGCCACGTAAACAATGATTAACTCTTTGTGCGACTTGTTTCAATATTTCGTCGCCAACATCGTGACCATGCGTGTCGTTAATATACTTGAAATTATCAAGGTCAAAGAGGATAAGTGCTAATGTGGAATTATCACGCGGTTGTTGCGTTATAGACAAATGCAATGCTTCTTCAAAAGAATAACGATTAGCCAACCCGGTTAAAGAGTCCTGCTCTGCGAGTTTTTTTGCTTGGTGATAACTATGGTGGAGTTTTTGTTCTAATTCAAAACGAGCTTGAGCTTGTAAAATTGCACGTTGTAACCTCGATGTAGTTACTTCTGATTTCAATAAAAAGTCTTGAGCACCCGCTCTGACACATTCTAATGCTAATTCAGATTCTTCAGAGTTACTGAGCATAATAATTGCAACATTATTATCTAACGATGCATTACGTAATTCTAATAATAACTCAATACCGTCACGTTGTGGCATGCGATAGTCGAGTAATATCACATCAAAATTTTGCTCTGCAAAAGCAGCTAAACCTTCATCAACCGACTCAGTTTCAACAAAGTGGCAAAGGGTGGTCGATTGATTTAATGTTCGCTTGATACTTTCGCGATCGACGATATCATCATCAACAATTAAAATATTCAAAGATAACTCTCTTTTTGTCATGGTAATTACATCGAGCTGAATGATTTAGCTCTCTGGAAAATGGACTATTTTCCAATAGCCTTTGAGCATTTTTACGATATCTAGAAAGCCTTCGCCTACTTGCTCTTTTACAAAGTAACCCGCGATATTTTTTTTGTAACTGGCCGTCATATCTTCATCAGATTTTGAGGTGGTTAAAACAAAAACAATACTCTTGGCAAATTTCGGGTCTTGGCGAATTTCATCTAAAAACTCAAAACCATTTAAACGCGGCATTTGTAAATCAAGCAAGATAATATACGGTGACGGTACTGCGCCGCTGCGCAACATTTCTAATCCTTCAAGGCCGTCAGTTGCTCTTATTATCTCATTGCCAATACACATTTTTTTAAAAGCACGGGTTATAGACATGGCGTCAATATCGTCGTCTTCTATTAAAAATAGCGTTACTTCTTTTGTTTTTTCACTCATTTTATTATCCGTTGAACTCATTTAATACCATTGCTAAGTTGATTATTTCTCCGTTGTTATTGGCCATAATACCACTATGGTCGTCCCTGTAGTACCGTCGGACTTGATAATTAAACTGCCACCATAATGTTCAATAGTTTTCTTTGATAACGACAAACCCATACCACTGCCTTCAACTTTATCTCTCGGTCGTAAAGTTTGGAACATTTCTACTGCTTTTTCAAATAACTCGCTTGGGATACCCGGACCATCGTCTTGCACACTAATATGATGCATGTCGTCAACGACTTTGTAGTGAATTATGATATGGCCAGAAGATTTATCGTGATGCTTTATAGCATTTGAAATGAGATTTCGTAGCACAATTTCTATAGGTGTTTTAGGTAGAAGTAATATTTGCTTTTCTACTGATAAGGTAAACGTTGTTGGATGATCTAATAAGCTAAAAATCTCATGAGCTGTTTCTTTTAAATCTACTGGCTTAGGTTTAAATTCTTGACGGCCAATACGGGCATAATCGAGTAAGTCATCAAGTAATTTATTCATTCTTTCACTGCGATTATTCAACAGTTTTAAGTGTTCTTTAGAGCTGTCTGGCAATATATCTTCACAGTCTTCACCGATCCAGCTGACTAATTTTCGCATGGCATTTAGCGGCGACTTTAAGTCATGCGATGCTACATAAGCAAATTGTTCAAGGTCTTGGTTTGACTTAATTAAACGTTGAGTTTTAATTTTTAGCTCTCGGGTAATTTCGTCCGCGTAGAGCAGTGCTTGTTTGTTTGATCTCGAAAGTACAATGAATAAAGCTAAAAGTAAAAGGTCAATTAAAACACCACCAGCTAAGATAAAATATGGCTGACTTGAGCCAGAAGCTTCGCGAAAACTTAAATTTGAACTGATAGTAAATTGCCAGATACGACCATAGAAACCTACTTCAACTTTATCGATAAACAGGGGGTTTGGATCTATTTTATCGGCAAGTGAGTTATTCCTATCATTATATAATAATAGGCCCGTGTCGCTAATTTTTAAGGTAACATGTCGCTGGTCAACAGCAAGCGTACCCGAAATAAGTTTAGACATAATAAAAGGTGCATAAGCTACACCTTGAATTGACGCTCGACGAGTATTGACTGAATTATGCGGCAAGCCTTTTTTAAAAAACGGCGCGTAAAAGAGAAAACCAGGCGTTTTTTTCGCATCTTGCACGAGAGTAATGGGGCCGGTTAATTGCGCTAAACCGGTATCTCTTGCTTTTTGGACACCAAAGTACCTATTTTCTTCAAACGCTATATCTAACCCTACAGCTTGTTCATTTGTAGCCATTGGCTCTATAAAAGTTATGGGCCAAAGTTCATGCTCATTATGTGTTGGGTGGATGAAAAAGTTGGGTCTATTTTTTTGATGCTTTGCAATAAAGCTATTTCGTTGCTCAGCTTTAACATTATAAATTAAGCCTAAACCGTTAATACCAGGGTAGGTTTTGTCTATTCGAAGACTGTTACTATAGTTTTCCCATTGCTGATTAGTAACATCATTTTCGCTCGCATCAACATGAGCAACAGCTCCCCATAATGCGTGCTCATATAACTGCATTCTCTCTTTAACAAGTTCTATAACGTGCAAAGATTCGCGCTCAAAACGCTCAGCTATTCTTTTATTAACTTGCTCGGATGCAATATACCATGCACCAACCGTTAATATGGATGACAGCGCTAGTATTAACCAATGAATACCGTGAAATTTGCTCGAGTCAATTAACTTCTGACGTTCAATATCCGCATGATTCACTTCAGTCGCGTTATTTTTCATTAAATGTCTCTCGATCTACTGTGTTAATTACTTCAGGTAAATATACCTGCCTGTCCTTGGTGCAAAATAAATACACATACTACAAGCCTGATCAATGTAGTTAAATTTTATTACCAGTTAAGGGTATTCATCTAAAATTTAATTTATGTTGATGAAAATACATCAATAACAAAGCTAACTATATCACTAAGATAATATATAAATCAGCGTATTACTAGACTATTGATGTTTATAATGATGTGGTGAGTGTCACTGCTAACAATAGCTGTATTCTGCTGAGTAGTTATTAAACAATAGAAATACTTTTATAGTAAACTTACCTAAAATACGGACAAACTAAGCAGGTAGATCATATGATAAGTTTAAATTCATAGGACTTTGGCAACGACAAAACTTAATTTAATTCTGCTAAGCCGGTCCACTTTGCTTGCAGGCTTATATCTCTGAGATTTAATTAAAAAAACTATTAGTTTATATTTTTGTTACAGCAACTACTTTAACAAAATTATTTAATTAACCTGAGTAAATTAATACGTTTGATAGCTTGACGAGAATCACTATAATAGTTCATATACTTGATCTACTGAGCAATAAAATGAAAACCAAACGTGCTATTAACATCAATTTAATCAGTGTTGTTATTATTACTATAGCGCTTTTAATCTCTGCGACTGTTTTTGCGTCAACTGAAGATGCTAAAACTAAGGTTCAGGAGGTATTTAGTCAGGTTGAATCTGCACTGATTAAGTTAAAGCAAACTGAAGCATTAACCAAAACTAATATTAGAGATGTTTTAAGTCAGTATTTATTACCCGAGCTTGATGCTCGATACTTTACTTACAAAGTGCTAAATAAAAATATGCCTAAGGTGCCAGATGAGCTTAAAGAAGCTTTTATAACTGAATTATCTCTGCAGCTTATTAACACCTACAGTAATTTATTAAATAAATACAATAATGAAGTTATTCATGTTGGTCAAAGCACACTTTCTAAAAGTGGTAAACTGGCGATGGTAGATGTCACGATTGTTGGAAAAACAAAAACGAATAAAGCGGTTGTAAAATTATTACAGTCCAATGAGCAAGCCTGGCTGTTTTTTGATATTGAGGTTGAAGGCATAAGCTTATTGCAAACTAAGCAAGCAGAAATAAACGCAAGTTTTAACAAGCTAGGTGTAGAAGGCACCTTGTTACATTTACAGAAAATCAATCAAAAAGTAGTTGATGGTTAGATAACGTTTTTTGAGTATCAACTTTAGCTTACTTAGCTTAAGTTGATAACAATGCAAACAATCATTAAGCACTAGTAAGGTCATTATTATTTTATATCTTGAAACTATTATCGAATTTTTATTAGAGAATAAATTTTTATTAACCATATTATTTATTATTGCTTTTTTTGTCGTCAAAGCAATCATAATCAGGTTGATAAAAAGAAAGTCGAAGAAGAGTAAAAGATTAAAGATTAATATGGTAAATAATATATTTACCTTATTAGTTATTGTTTTTATCTTTAATATTTGGTCGAGTGAAATTCAAAAGTTTGCTTTTTCAATCGCCGCATTTATTGTCGCTATCGTACTTGCCACCAGAGAGTTTATTCAATGCTTTATTGGCTTTATATATATTTTATCAAGCCGTCCTTTTCGTATTGGTGATTGGATACAGGTAGGCAAGTATTATGGTGAAGTGCACTCTAATGACTGGGCAAAACTCACCCTTTTAGAGGTTAATAAGCACGATTATCAATATACAGGTAAAACCTTATATGTGCCAAATAGCCAGCTAATTACCTCAGTCATAAAGAACCTTAACTTTTTAAAGCGCTATGCAATGCATCACTTCACTATCGTGCGAGACGATAGCGTTAATCCCTTTATTTTTATTGATACGCTGCATGAAAAGGCAAATTTATACTGTATTGAATTTAAAGAAGTGGCTATGCGCTACAATCAATTAATAGAAAATCGTTTAGATATCAAGATTGCTGGTCCTGAGCCTCATATTCAAATATCTACTTCTGAGCTTGGTGATACACAGGTGGTATTTTCAATTTTTTGTCCAACAGAAAAAGCGCTTGGGATAGAGCAAAAATTGACCGCTGATTTTATGGCACTGTGGTTCGAAAATAAAAAAAATAGCTAAAATTATCAGTTTTGAAGTGTCTGATTTGTTATAAATTATAATTTTAGCAATGTCATAATACGATGAGTAAAACAGGCAACAATAGCGTTGTTTATTGCACTATTATCGTACTACGTATATCGTTTATTAGACAATATGGGGGCGGTTATTGTTTTGAATACGAGTTATTCAAATTAACACCTAACCGTTGGTCGTTTCACAGCTAGTTAATTGGTAACAATGAATATTAATTAGCTGTGAAACGGTTTATGCCGCTTTATTTAATCCGCTTGTACTTCACTTTTGATTAACTTTAATGAACCGTCAATATGAATGTCACGTTGCGGGTAGGCGACCACAATATCACTTTCTTCAAATAACTCTTCCAAGCGAAACCTTACGTTACTTTTAGATATTCTTAAGCCACTTTCAGCTTGTGAGCTTATCCAAAAGGTAACCTGAAACATTAAAGCATTATCGCCAAAGTCATCAAATGTAACAACGGGCTTAGGCTCTTTTAATACTTCAGTTTGCTCGGTTGTTGCTTGCATAATTAACTCGGCAACTTTTCTAGCTGGCGAGCCATAAGCAACCCCAACAGTCACAGAACATCGAACAAACGGGTCTACTAAAGTCCAGTTAACCACGGTATTTTCTAATAATTTACTGTTAGGTATTAATAAATGCACTCCGTCTACTCGTTTTATCCGTGTCGAGCGAGTATTAATTTCTTCAACAAGCCCTTTAGTTTCTTCAACTTCTAAAAAGTCGCCAATACGGATAGGGCGTTCCCACATTAAAATCCAACCACTGATAAAGTTGTTGATGATGTTTTGTGCACCAAAACCAAAGCCGATTGCAACGGCACCAGATAAAAATGCAAAGGCGGCTATCGGCACATTGATAAAGTCTAATATGCTGATGATGATGACCGTTATTGCAATTACGAATAAAATTCGTTCCACTAGATGAATGACATTAGGATCGGTTTTTTTATTTCTTAAGCGCTTACTGATTAACCTAATTAACCACTTACTTAACAATAAACCGATCCCTATGAGTAAGGGGATAAAAAGAATATCCCCTAATGTCACTAGTTGATCTGATACCGTCATCACGTTGTAAGAGAGTACAGCTTTAATTTGTGCTATTGCCTGTTCAATTGTCATACAAACGCCTCAATAAAATTTAATAAGTTATGAGCTTACAAATACTTTTGATGGATCAACAAGGAATTTAGTACCTATGGCTTCACGGCCAAATAACATTAAATAACTCATGTCTGAGCGGTCGGTTAAGGTTATTTCAATTGGCCAGAGTGTTTCACCTAGTTGTACCGGTGTTGATATTACATATCTTTGCTCGGAGGTACCATTTGAAGATTTAACTCTTCTGATGTCATGTATCGGTGCTTCACAAGAAACTATTTCATCAACATTGTAAGCATCAGGGTGCAGGTCAAACCTCACCATTATTTTGCCATTTTTTTTAAACTTAACAATGTTGTCGACATGTAGAGAGGAGGTTTTAGCTCCTGTGTCTACGCGCACCTGTATATCTGCTATTGCTAACTCAGGTAGCGCAATTGTTTCCAAACGGCCTATAATTGCTTTTTGCTTTTTAGTCATATTACGTTACCCCTCTCACATGCTGCTTTGCGGTAATAAGTTGTCCTGAGAGCTCTCTATTTGCTGGGAGATATGTTTATCATCTTCTTCAAAATAGGCAATATGGAACATAGCTTCCCCTTCTTGTACCAAAGGAATGTTTTGTTGACCAATTAATATACCGGCTCTACTCGCTTTAACTACATCTAAAATGTCGCCATAGGGGCTACCAATTTCAGCTAAAATATCCCCTTTTTTAATTTGGTCTCCCAACTTAACGCGATGATTAACAATACCACTACCATTTGCTCTTAACCATTGACTACTGTTAGCAACAAACGGCTCGATTACCTTTTTACGCGTAGTTGACGCTTTACGCATGCCTAAATGTTTTAGCACGTTAGTAATGCCTTTCATGCCAGCACGAATTGAATACTCATCAAAACGCAATGCTTCACCGGCTTCATAAAGTAGCACTTTAGTTTTATGTTTTACGGCTGCTTCCCTTAAAGAACCATCAATAATGTTGGAATTCAATACAACGGGTACGCCAAACACCATGGCAAGCTCTTTAGTATCTGCACAAGACAAATCAGCGCGAATTTGCGGTAAATTTGAACGGTGAATTGCACCTGTGTGTAAATCAATACCGTAATCACAATGCTTAACAATTTCATTAAGAAAAATGTGTGCTATTCGGCCGGCCAAAGAACCTTTCGCTGAGCCTGGGAAACAACGATTAAGATCTCTGCGGTCAGGCATATAACGGCTTTGGTTCACTACACCATAAACATTGACCATAGGTACCGCTATTACTGTTCCATGGGTGATCCTAAATTTCTTTTCGCTGATCAAGCGACGGATAATTTCAATACCATTTAATTCGTCACCATGCACGGCAGCACTTATAAAAATTGTCGGGCCCGGTTTTTTTGCTCGAATAATATGAACAGGTAATGAAACGTTAGCATCGGTGTACAGTTTGGCGACAGGCAATTCAATTTTGCGCTGTTCACCGGGTAATATTTCAAACTCACCAATCTTTAATATATCCTTCATATTAGTTACCCTTTACCGCGAGTTTTATTGGCATGTGGCTTGGCATTTTTTTCTAAAAATTCAAAAATCATACCTGCAATATTTTTACCTGTTGCTTTTTCTATGCCTTCTAAACCAGGAGAAGAGTTAACCTCCATCACCATAGGACCATTCTGTGAACGTAATAAATCTACACCACACATGTTCAAGCCCATTGCTTTTGCCGCACTAATCGCTGTATCACGCTCAGCTTTTGACAATTTAACCACTTCAGCACTGCCGCCGCGATGTAAGTTTGAGCGGAATTCACCTTCAGCGCCTTGACGTTTCATGGCTGCTACAACTTTACCGCCAATAACTAAACAACGTATATCAGCACCGCCAGCTTCTTTAATAAACTCTTGCACTAAAATGTTAGCTTTTAAGCCCATAAACGCTTCGATAATAGCTTCTGCAGCTTTTGCAGTGTCGGCTAAAACTACACCAATACCTTGCGTACCTTCTAATAATTTAATTACGACGGGTGCGCCACCCACGTTTTTAATTAAATCTTTAGCGTTATCTGGCTTACTAGCAAAACCCGTACGCGGCATACCAATGCCTTTACGTGACAATAACTGTAATGAACGTAACTTATCGCGTGAGCGACTAATAGCAACAGACTCATTAATATTAAATGTGCCCATCATTTCAAATTGTCGAGCAACAGCAGTACCGTAAAATGTTACTGAAGCACCAATGCGAGGGATAATAGCATCGTACATCGGTAACTCTTTACCGTGGTAACGTACTTTTGAATTACTACTGGTGATATCCATATAACAATGCAAAGTGTCAATAACATCAACTTCATGACCCATGGCTTCGCCAGCTTCTTTTAAACGTTTTGTAGAATATAGATTTTTATTTCTTGATAAGATTGCAACTTTCATAATTATATGTCCGACTTTCCCACTTTTATAAATAAAGTGAGGTAAATGTGTAAGTAGAGTGTATAGTCATGCTTTAGAATAATAAAACGCAATATTTTGACTGGTTTAATCAAAAAAATTGATTAGAGAGGGTTTTTATGAAATTTGAATTATTAACGACATTTTTAGAAGTAAGTCGTACTTTACATTTTAGGGTTGCTTCTGAAAATCTTTTTATTACTCAGTCCGCGGTTAGTGCAAGAATAAAGTTATTAGAAGATGACTTGGGTGTTTTGCTGTTTGATCGCAGTCATAAACATTTAAAATTAACCACTGAAGGACACAGATTAATAAAGCATGCCAATGAAATTCTTTTCATGTGGCAAAAAACCAAGCACGATGTTGGCGTAGCAGAGCATGATTCCCAACAACTTGCTATTGGTTCAATGAACTCTATCTGGGATATTGTTTTACAAGGTTGGCTGCAAAAAATTCATCGTAACTTGGACTCAGTGAGCTTATTTACCAGTACATACTCACCAATGGAATTAAGAAAAAATGTTATTAACCGCACGGTCGATATTGCCTTTTTATTTGAGCCACCATTTATCGAAGATTTAGTGACAGAAAAAGTAGCCACGGTGCCACTGCATCTAGTGACAACGGATCCTGAACACATTGAAGGAATGAATGTAGATAATTACATTATGGTGGATTATGGCGAGTCGGTTAATACCCTGCATATGCGTGAATCTCAAGATGGGGCACCGGCTAAACACTTTATGAGCCAACCACGCATTGCCTTAAATTATATTTTACAAGCGGGTGGCAGTGCACACTTGCCTAGGCAAATGACTTTTGAGCAAGTAGAAGCGAATAATTTGTTCGTGGTAGAAAGTGCACCGGTTTATCATCGAGAAATATTTGCTGTTTATTTAGCGAAAAGTCAAAAAACCGAAATTATTAAACAAGCCATAGGGTTATTTCCGCATTTACCTGTTTAGAAAAATAAAGCATTTTATAAATCGTTAAACTTGTAGTTATCTTTGGTATTTTTATAGTCATTAATCAGCTGGTTTTAAGCTAAAACAAACATTAAGTGCGACAGTTCAAGGACGGTTTTTATCATTGTGAATGAATATAATTAAACTGTTTTGTATGAAAAAAGCAGATATCCCGCGAAGCGCTTGCGATTTTGGATAGTAAGGCATACTCTTCAAAGTAATTAAAAATTAATGCAGATTCAGGCTTGATTTTTATCTTTATAGGTATAATACCAAGTTGATTAATTAACGGCTCATTTTAATGGTTAAAATTAATAATGACGGCGTTATAAAATTGATAAGTAGCATAACTACTGACTGACTGACTAACTTTATGCCTTGTCATTATCCTTTTTCCCTTATGAAAAAGTAGATCACTTAATTAATCAAATCGATATAAAAGAGTTTTTCAATATTTATGACAAAACCAAAGCTTCCAGAAGATGAACAAGCGCGAAATGAAACGCTTAAGTTACTTAATATCCTGGATACCCAACAGGATGAAAGGTTTGATCGACTAACTCGCATGGCACAAAAAATGTTTAACGTGCCAATTGCAGTGGTGAGCTTGGTCGATGAAGAGCGGATATGGTTTAAGTCTTGTGTTGGCTTGCCAGTTCGAGAGGCTGAACGAGATATTTCTTTTTGTGGTCATGCCATTTTGGGGCGTGAAGTTTTCATCGTTCCTAATACCTTGGAAGATGAGCGCTTTTACGATAACCCTTGGGTTATCGGTGAGCCAAAAATTCGCTTTTATGCCGGTTGTCCTTTGCAAGCACCAAATGGCAGTATGCTAGGAACACTTTGCATTATCGACAGTAAATCAAGACAATTTGACGAAAACGATATACAAGCATTGAGCGATCTTGCTGCGACAGTAGAGCTTGAAATATCAGCATTGCAAATGGCAACTGTGGACGAGCTGACAAATATTTCTAATCGTCGTGGTTTTCTGATGTTAGCGGAACAAATTATCAATAGTGCTATTCGTTATAAAACGTCTGAAACTTTACTATTCTTCGATTTAGATAAATTCAAGAGTATTAACGACAATTATGGTCATGCAGAAGGCGACAGTGCTTTAATTACATTTGCTAATACGCTGAAAAGTACTTGCCGCGATTCTGATGTTTTTGCCCGTTTAGGTGGGGATGAATTCGCCGTCTTACTAACAAATACAACAAGGTTAATTGCAGAAGAGTTTGTTCAACGCTTTAAAGGCTCTTTAGATCAATTAAATAGCGCTGAAAATCGTGAGTACGACATAACATTTTCACATGGTATTGTAACGTTCGACCCAGAAAAACATGCCACAATCGAGGAACTGCTTGAAGCTGGTGATGCTTTGATGTTTAAGGAGAAGCATAACTAATATTGCAATGCCAACCTCTGATTGTCCTTTTATTATTTAATGATGAGTCATGCTATTTAGTATTTTCTAACGACCCATATTTAATCCAATGAGTTTATATCAACAGTTCAGTAATCAACAAACAGTCTGATTTTTGGTGAGAAATTACGATTTTTATAATCGGTCGCCGATGCTTAGCATGCGCCATCACTAACACTCTTTAATATCATTTGAATTAGGCAAGTGATCAATTCCCTTGGTATAAGTATTCCATTAGATATATTCATCGACAGTGCTTTGGATATGTTAAGATCGTATTAAATCAGTCCTAGAGTTTGGTAGATACAGCCAAGCGGATTAACATTGTAAAGCACGGTAAAACGGAGTAACAGTTTTATGGCCATCACAAAAAAAAATCCCCCCCACGATCGAAATAAGAGCAAGGCTATTTCCTGTGATCCCGACCAATGTATTCAGGTGCGGGGTGCACGCGTTCATAACTTGAAAAATATTGACGTTGACTTACCGCGTAATGCACTGGTGGTTTTTACTGGCATTTCTGGCTCTGGAAAGTCGTCGCTGGCTTTTGGCACCTTGTTTGCGGAATCACAACGTCGTTATCTCGATTCAGTGTCGCCCTATGCGCGACGTTTGATTGACCAAGTTGATGAACCGGACGTCGATGTCATCGAGGGACTGCCGCCGGCGGTCGCTCTACAACAACAGCGGGGCACGCCGTCGGTGCGATCATCTGTCGGTAGTGTTACCACGATTTCTAATGCACTGCGTATGCTCTACTCCCGGGCAGGGAAATATCCGCGTGGCCAGAAAATATTGTATGCAGATGCGTTCTCACCCAACACACCGGAAGGAGCGTGTGCCCGTTGCCATGGTATTGGCCGTGTTTTTGAAGTGACGGAAAAGCTGCTCGTTCCCGACGATACCAAGACGATTCGAGAACGCGCCATTGCTGCGTGGCCACCGGCGTGGCAAGGTAAAAATCTGAGCCGCATATTGGTTACCCTCGGCTACGACATTGATAAACCGTGGAAGTTGTTACCGAAAAAAATACGTGATTGGATCCTGTTTACTGAGGAAACGCCTGTTGTCCCCGTTTATCCAGAATACAATTTTGCCCAAATTAACGCGGCGATCGAAAGCGGTGAAGAACCTCATTACATGGGGAAGTTCACTAGTGCTAAAAGCTTCATTTTACAATCATTTGCTACCACACAAAGCCAGCGCACTAAAAAACGTGTTGCCCAGTTTATGCAAATTTCTGAGTGTCCAGATTGCCATGGCAAGAAACTTAAAGCTGCATCGTTATCGGTGAAGTTTGCTGGCCTCGATATTGGTGAATTGTCGCAGTTGACGCTAACCGAACTGACTCGATTGTTGGGAGATGCAGCTAATGTAAATCCGGCAGACAGTGAACTACATCCAGAAAAATCCATTGTTGCTCAGCGAATTACCCGCGATATTTTATCCCGTGTTGAAGCACTCACGCGACTAGGTTTGGGGGGCCTGTCACTCGAACGCAGTACGCCAACCTTGTCGCCAGGTGAGCTGCAACGTTTGCGCTTGGCAACCCAAATTCGATCGAAACTGTTCGGCGTTGTCTATGTGCTTGATGAACCGTCGGCAGGTTTACATCCTGCTGATACTCAAGCATTGTTAGGTGCGTTGGATGAACTGATACTCGCAGGCAATTCTTTATTCGTCGTTGAACATGACGTCAGTGTTATTTGCCATGCCGACTGGATTGTGGACGTTGGGCCAGAAGCGGGAACCCATGGCGGCGAAGTTATTTACAGTGGTCCATTTGACGGTTTGAGAGATATTAGTCACTCACACACCAGTCGCTACCTTTTTACCCCTGATGATGCAGCGAAACACACACCGCGGCAGCCGACAGATTGGTTGAAGTTGGCGGGTATAGAGCGAAACAACCTTCAAGGGCTCAATGTTGATTTTCCGCTAAGCGTCATGACGACGGTTACGGGTGTGTCAGGTTCGGGCAAGTCAAGCCTGGTAAGCCAAGCACTGGTTGAACTTATTTATGATGCGCTGGGACAGAAAAGTATTGTTGAAGCGCCCAATGGTGAGGCCGAACTGCTGGAACAGGAGCTTGAAACGATAACGGGCGGACAGATTATTGATGGTATGCAGCATATACGAAGACTGGTAACAGTTGACCAGAAAGCGATTGGTCGGACGCCACGCTCAAACCTTGCCACTTACACTAGCCTGTTTGATCACGTGCGCAAGTTGTTTGCCTCGACCCGAAAATCGAAAGCCCGCCGGTATGATGTCGGACGTTTTTCGTTCAATGTGGTTAAGGGGCGCTGCTCGAATTGTGAAGGGGTTGGTTTTGTTAGGGTAGAGCTGCTGTTTCTTCCCAGCGTCTATTCACCTTGTCCGATTTGCCGTGGTCAGAGATATAATGATAAGACGTTAGAAATCACCTATCGGGAGAAAAATATCGCTGAAGTGCTTGATTTGACCGTCGAAGCTGCGTACGAATTTTTTACCGATGAAACGCCAGTGTTACGGGCATTAGATGCATTGCTTCAAGTTGGATTAGGCTATTTACGACTCGGACAACCGGCAACTGAATTATCAGGGGGCGAAGCGCAGCGGATCAAGCTTGCCACCGAATTACAGCGCACGCAACGCGGTGATACGCTTTACGTGCTTGATGAACCAACAAATGGCTTACATCCGGCAGATGTGTCGATGTTGATGGCGCAATTAAATGGACTCGTTGACGCCGGAAACACTGTCATCATGGTCGAACATGATATGCAGGTTGCCAAGAGTAGCGACTGGGTTATCGATATTGGCCCCGGTGCTGGTGATGAAGGTGGCTTGATTGTTGCCCAAGGTCCACCGATGAAAGTCGCTAAGTCGAAGACCAGTCGAACCGCGCCTTTCATGTTGTCGAAGTGCGCGAGGTAATTAGGCTATTTGAAAATAGAAAAGAATAGCTGTTACGGCACTCAAAGTGAAGAGGAAGTCAGCGCTGTGAATTACTGATTTTCACTGCAATACCCGATACAGTTTAGTATAAGCCAGTATAAATGATGACTGTCTTTAAAGTAAAAAACACCGATAAATCGGTGTTTTTTGTCTGTTTTTCTCACGACTATTTTTAATAGCTATAAGTAACTTACGCTAACGTTAAGCGGCTTTAAAACAGTAAACAGCAAGTTTGTTACCGTCTAAATCACGAGTGTAAGCTGCATAGGCGTGAGGAGCCCAATCGCGAGTACCCGGTGCGCCTTCATCAGGACAACCAGCCGCTAAAGCTGCTGCGTGAAAGGCATCGATAGCCGCACGGTTAGGCGCTTCAAAGCTAACCATAGTGCCATTTCCTACAGTTGCAGGCTGGCCGTTGGCAGGTTTTAGTACAAAGAATGAAGGTGCGTCTACGCCCCAGATTGAACCGTTTTCATCTAAATCGGCAATTCGCTTAAGACCAATGGTGCTTAAAACGTTATCGTAGAAGGCGCGGGCTTTGTTTAAGTCATTAGTGCCAAGTGTTGTATGTGTATATATGCTCATAGTGTATTCCTTAGAAAAATTAATAAAATTATTTAGGTGCAAACATTTTGTCTGCGGTGCGGTGTGCGGTATAAACGGCTTCACCATCACTTTCAGCATCAAAGATAACGGTAACGTTAGGGGTGAACAGTATTACGTCACCTACTTCTGCTACATATTTGTTGCCTTGTAAGTCGCGCATCACAATCTTGCCTTTCGTGATGACTTTGTATTCGACAAATTCATAAACAAATTCGAACTCAACGCCAGGTTGCATGGCAAAGAAACCTACGGTTAAGCCATTTGAATTATCGGTGACAGTAACTTCTGCCATCTGGCTTTTCAGATTATTAACTTCAAGTAAGCCCGCTAGGTCGTTTAACTTAAACGTACCCGCTTTAAACAGTTGAATACTCGGCTTTTGAGCTAGTTTAGTTGCGATATTTTCATTTACAGACTGAGTCATTTTTTTATTCCTAATATGGTGTACTGAAAAATCAGTATCTATACCCGTACTACTTGCTAAAAGCTGCATCTTGAAGTGGCAGCGGGTACATAAATCGTATGTTTAATTTTAATAGTAATTAATACTATAGAGCCGATGCATTGCTGCTATCTGACTCATGGCGGCTACTTTACATTGTTTATGAGAAATGATAACCACCATAAAAATCAAATGACTTTTACTTATAGGTAATAATGTTAAAAGCATAGAAAGTCAGGATTTTATCAGGTTAATACCAATCTGCATAAGCATTAAATCAGATTAATCCAGTCACGATTACATAACGACATTACTCTTTTTACGTCACTTCTGAAGATATTCCAAGCATTGCTGCATTCATCAACTATATTTTCATAGCCATTAAAGCATCTATTGGCTAGGCAATTTTGTCTTAGCCATTGCCATACCTGCTCAATTGGATTTAACTCTGGGGAATAAGGAGGTAACTTGATCATGACTAGATTTTTTAAATCTTCAAATGTGTCTTCTGTATGCCAACCAGCTCCATCCATTACTACAACAGCATATCTACCTTCGGGTGTGGCTCGTGATATTTGTTTTAAATGCTTTTTCATTACGTCTTTGTTCATCACGGGTGAGATCAATGCCTCTGTAGCGCCCGTCGAAGGACAAACAGCCCCGAACATGTATGCATATTCGAACTGTTGTTGTCTTACTGCTCTAGGTCTACTGCCCGTTTTCGCCCATAACCTTGTTGTTGTATTTTGCTGGCCAAAGCGTGCTTCATCTTGAAACCAAACATCAACTTTATCTAAGCTAATATTAAAGGGGATGTTAAGGATCGTTTCCATCTGGAAGCTTTTTAAAAACGTCTTGGACGCTTTGTGATTGCTTAGGGTGTTTAGAGCGACTTGTTATCCATGAATACCCTAGTTTTTTCAGTATTTTATATACATGATCTCGATGATAATCTATGTCGAATTCTTCCTTAATAAAGGTACAAAAATCTTGTCCCATAAGTCGACCTCCCTCCGTTGAGCAACTCTGATTTTCAACGTATTGAGCAAGTTGGCTTAGTTGCTTTGGAGAAAGCATAGAAGGTCTTCCTTTCGGGCTAACACTATCAAGGCCCGACAAGCCCTTCGTCAAATAAGCAGTGACCCAACGATTAACACTTGAACGAGCGACTTTTAATGTCGTTGAAATATCCGTTCTGCTGAGACCATCTAAAAAGTATGAAACAGCAAGCAAACGCATACGCTTTCGCCCATCTTTTTCCTTTCTTGATAATTTGAGTAAATCTACTGAGGTGAGTTGTTCCAAAGCGTGGTGTCTGCATCCAAAATAAAAACACATTAGATCACATCTTTGTGCAGATTGGTATAACAGGTTAAATTATGGCAAGAAATAAAATGGGACAGTGGCTGATTTGCCTAGCAGATGGGTTAAAGTATGAGTAAAGTGAGGTACGCTTTTAAGCATTAACGCCGCGGTAATCAAATTACCACGGCGTTGTTTAGAGACTGCTTCAGATTAAGCTAATGTTTAGGGGATTTTAAACTAACCTTAATGTAACTTCATTTTTGGACGCACGACGCGCAGTATTTTTTCGCTGATCCACAAAGCAATGGTTTTAGCACTGCCGTGAATAGCGCGCTGATGCATGCGATATAATGAAAGATACATAAAGCGAGCAATTTTACCTTCAATAAAAAAGCTATTGCTGGTCAGGTTGCCCATTAAATTCCCCACGGTGCCATAGCGCGACAGGTTAACTAGTGAGCCATGGTCGTTATATTCAAAGGCACAAAGAGGGTGGTTTTTTAACGTCGCAAGCAAGTTTTTTTCAATACATTGCGCCATTTGATGCGCCGATTGCGCGCGCGGCGGTACTTGTTTTCCATCTGGTTGGGTAAAGGCGCAGCAATCACCTAAAACAAAAATATTGTCATCAACCGTGCTTTGTAAAAATTGATTTACTTGTATATGATTACTGCGAGTGAGCTCAAAAATACCTAAGTCTTTGATAAAGTCAGGTGCTTTTATACCCGCAGCCCATAACATAATATCCGCATTAATCATTTCGTCTTTTTGGGTAATAAAGCCTTGCTCGGTAGCCTCTTTTACTTGTGTATGTTCACGTACATTAACGCCTAATTTTAATAGCTCGCGTTTTGCACTGGTCGCAATGCGTTCAGGTAAGGCGGGTAAAATACGGGGGCCGGCTTCAATTAAATGAATATGTAAACGCTTAGATGACATATTCGTTAAGCCGTATAACTTTAACAACTCAGAGACATGATAGAGCTCAGCTGAAAGCTCTACACCCGTGGCACCGCCGCCAACAATAGCAATATTGAGCGATTGTTGTTGATTATCGTCTTGGTGAAGGCGAGTAAAGCTGTCTAGTAATGAGTGCTGAAAACGCTCAGCTTGTTGATTTGAATCTAAAAAGTAGCAGTGCTCTTTTATACCTGGGGTATTAAAGTCGTTACTTACGCTGCCTACAGCAATAACCAGATGATCATAAGTTATACTGCGCTCGGGTAAAATAGTGTGGCCTAACTCGTCATAAAGTGGCGCGAGGGTAATGGTTTTATTACTTTGGTTAATATTACAAAATGTACCCAGTTGAAAACGGTAATGATGCTTAGCAGAATGAGCAGAGTAGACAACACCATCTAAATCGGGGTCAATAGATCCGGTCGCTACTTCGTGCAGTAACGGTTTCCAAATATGGGTGCGATTTTTATCAATCAGTAGAATATCGGCATGCTTTTTTTTACCGAGCTTGTGGCCTAATTGGGTAGCTAGCTCTAATCCGCCAGCACCACCGCCAATGATAATAATTTTTGGTGTGGTAATACTCATAATGTTGTCCTAAAAATAATAATTTCAAAAAACCTATAGTCTATAACTTATTCATGAGAAAACGGCCTGAAAGCCAAATTGGCTAACAGACCGTTGTCATTATAATGTAAGATCAACTGGATCTAGAATTATAAATTACGCCGCTTTAAAGCAATAAACAGCAAGTTTGTTACCGTCTAAATCACGTGTGTAAGCTGCATAGGCGTGAGGAGCCCAATCGCGAGTACCCGGTGCGCCTTCATCAGGACAACCAGCCGCTAAAGCTGCTGCGTGAAAGGCGTCGATAGCCGCACGGTTAGGCGCTTCAAAGCTAACGGTAACACCGTTACCAACACTTGCTGGTTGGCCATTCGCTGGCTTAAGTACAAAGAATGAAGGTGCGTCTACGCCCCAGATTGAACCGTTTTCATCTAAATCGGCAATACGTTTAAGGCCAAGTGTGCTTAAAACGTTATCATAGAAGGCGCGAGCCTTGTTTAAATCGTTAGTGCCAACTGTTACATGAGTAAATACGCTCATTTTATTTCTCCGTTTATAAAAGTAAAAGTGAATTATTTTCTGATCGAATATAGCGCATAGATTTTCTTTAAATGGCTACGGTTCGTTTCGATGGAGGTATGATATATCTTTTCTTACAAGTTATAATCCCATCAAATGTAAAATCACTTTTACTGTACTGTAATAGTTGTATGTATGGTTAGCTAGGGCGGTAGTATTTGGCTGTTCATCCGCAGATAGACGTGGATAAGCCTTAGCTAATGGATACAAACGTGGCGGAGCTAAGTTGCCGATTGTGGTGTCCACACGTAAAGTTACAGGTGAATATGTTTGACTATTTATAGTAATAGTCTATCGCTAAACTGCTTTAAAATTATCTCGTCTTGATGTTCTTGATGTTCTTGATGTTCTTGATGTTACAGATGAAGCTGTGCCTTGAAAATGACTGACTCAGTTAATTGTGCTGTCACGAAATAAATAACATCAAAGCAGCTGCTCAGCCAAGTAATCTACCAGTAATCTAATTCTCGGTGATAAATGACGATTTTGTGGATAAACCGCCCATATGCCTTCATCAGGAGCACGGTAATTGTCTAATAAAGACACCAAGTCGCCACTTTTCAAATATTGCTGAACGTAATAATCGGGTAATTGTACTATACCTAAGCCTTTTAAAGCCGCATCGGTTAAACAATGGCCATTGTTATAGCGTAGCCGTCCTTTTACACGGACACTTCTTTCTTTGCCTAATTCGCTAAAGTGCCAATAATCAGGTGTGCCTAATAAACAGCTGTGTTTACTTAACTCTGATATCGAGTGGGGTATGCCATGAGTGTCGAGATAACGAGGAGAAGCGCAAAGGTAGTTGCTGCGTGTGCCTAATTTTTTTGCCATCATTGACGAGTCACTTAACTTGCCCAGACGGATAGCTAAATCATAACCATCTTCTGATAAGTCGATCTGTCGGTTGCTTAAATAAGCCGACACTTCAACATCGCTATGGCGCTTTATGAAGTTATTCACCAAGGGCAATATGCGCTGCTCGCCATAGGTTACCGGAGCGGTTAATTTAATTTTACCTTGCGGCTTGGACTGTAAATTAGTTATGGCTCGCTCAGCAGCATCTAAGCCATCGAGCACACTACGACAATGTTGATAAAAAACCCGTCCTTCTTCCGTTAACGAAACTTTGCGCGTAGTACGATAAAATAATTTGATATTAAGCCGCTTTTCTAAAGCACTGATTTGGCGGCTAACTTGCGCGGTCGATATCTCCATTTTCTTTGAAGCCAAGGTAAAGCTTTCATTCTCGGCGACATAAACAAATTCGCTAATACCTTCCCATTGCATGATTATTACCTATATGTACAAGTGATTTTACAAATTAGCATATTATCATCTTCTAGGAAATAAATATAATAGCCGCATCAAAACAAATTACCGTGATTTACTTAAGCAAAGGTGAACTCTACTTAAGACATAAGCAGAAGTAAAACTAATCTGTATTGAGTAAGCGTTTAATGATAAGTGAGTCTACCTATTTAGGATCACATGTTTATTGTTGTTGGCTAAACAGAAACACCTACATTACGTTAAAGGAATTACTCATGCCTTAGCGTCAATATTCATAGATGGATGTAAGTTATTCGCGAAATAAAGGTGTTGAAGTTAGTACGCCTAAGAATAAACGATTATTTATTACAATTGGTAGTAAGTATAAGCAAAGTTAAATAATTTAAACGTATTGCTATTGCAGTACATGAAATTTAAGAGGACGTAGCAATGAGTTGGATATTTCTTTTGTTAGGGGTTATTGCTGAGGCAATGTCTCATGTAGCCTTAAAAGCAACCGATGGTTTTACGAAGCCAGGTGCCAGTGCGCTAGTATTATTGGGGCACTTAGCGGCTTTTATGTTTTTAGGGCAAGCAATGAAAGGGATGCCCATTGGTATTGTGCATGCGTTATGGGCAGGGTTAGCGATTATCACGGTGACATTATTATCTACCGTTATTTACCGTCAGCATCTAGACTTAACGACATGGTTTGGCATGGCATTCGTCGCTATTGGCATTGCAATGATTAGTCTTTCTCAAGGTCATAGTCATTAAAACCATCTAATTTGTTTACCCGTTAGTTACTAAGCGTGTAAATAAGCGTAAGTAAGTGTTATAGGTAATAATATTGCTTTATTGTTACCTATTAGTAAAGGTGAATTACATGTTAGGTGTATTATCATCATTAAGTAAGAAGAGTAGACTGGCTTCATAGTCGAAGTTAGTCTTTGTGCGAAACTATTAAAATATCAACAATTAAAAAGTGAGAATAATTATGACAGATAAATTTATTAAATCTAAAGCCGCTATTGCTTGGGGTCCTAAGCAACCGTTATCTATCGAAGAAGTCGATGTAATGTTACCGCGCAAAGGCGAAGTGTTAGTTAAAGTGATTGCCTCGGGCGTATGTCATACTGATGCTTTTACGTTATCAGGTGATGATCCAGAAGGTATTTTCCCGGTAATTTTAGGCCACGAAGGTGGTGGTATTGTTGAGCAAATTGGTGAAGGTGTTACCAGTGTTCAAGTTGGCGACCATGTTATTCCTTTATACACGCCAGAGTGTGGTGAATGTAAATTCTGTTTATCGGGTAAAACTAACCTGTGTCAAAAAATTCGTGAAACCCAAGGTAAAGGCTTAATGCCTGATGGCACTACACGCTTTTACAAAGATGGCCAGCCAATCTTCCATTATATGGGTTGTTCAACGTTCTCTGAATACACAGTATTACCAGAAATTTCGTTAGCGAAAGTTAATAAAGATGCGCCTTTAGAAGAAGTTTGTTTGCTTGGTTGTGGTGTTACTACCGGCATGGGCGCAGTAATGAATACAGCGAAAGTTGAAGAGGGCGCAACCGTAGCCATCTTTGGTCTTGGCGGTATTGGTTTGTCAGCGGTCATTGGCGCAACAATGGCAAAAGCAGGCCGTATTATTGCCATTGATATTAACGAAAGTAAATTTGAGTTAGCGAGAAAGTTAGGCGCTACGGATTGTATTAATCCGAAAGATTATGACAAACCTATTCAAGACGTGATTGTTGAGCTCACCGATGGCGGCGTTGATTACTCGTTTGAATGTGTCGGTAACGTGAACTTAATGCGCTCTGCGTTAGAATGTTGTCATAAAGGTTGGGGCGAATCAGTAGTGATTGGTGTTGCCGGTGCAGGTCAAGAAATTTCAACTCGTCCGTTCCAACTTGTGACAGGGCGTGTATGGAGAGGTTCAGCATTTGGCGGTGTTAAAGGTCGTACTGAATTACCTGATTATGTCGAACGTTATTTAGCAGGTGAATTTAAATTAAGTGACTTTATTACCCATACCATGGCACTTGAAGACATTAATGAATCGTTTGATTTGATGCACAAAGGCGAAAGTATCCGCACGGTTATCCATTTCGACAAATAAACGTTATTTTGATCAATAAGATGCGTTGAGTTCAATAAGAACAAGCTCTCTTAAGAGAGCTTGTTCTATCATTTTGAGGTTTTACCATGACAATAGAAAATATCAGTGTAAACAAAAGCTTTGGTGGTTGGCAGAAGCAATATAGTCATCAATCGAAAACATTAAATTGCGCGATGCGCTTTGCTATTTACTTGCCTCCGCAAATCTCTAATGGCGAAAAAGTACCGGTGTTGTATTGGCTTTCGGGCTTAACCTGTACCGATGAAAACTTTATGCAAAAAGCCGGTGCACAGCGCATAGCTGCCGAGTTAGGTATCGCGATTGTGGCGCCAGATACTAGCCCACGTGGTGAAGGTGTTGCCAATGATGAAGGTTATGATTTGGGGATGGGCGCGGGCTTTTATGTTAATGCAACCCAAGCACCTTGGAATCGTCATTACCAGATGTACGACTACGTAGTTAATGAGTTACCTGCCATTATTGAAGCCTCATTTCCGGTATCCAATGAACGTGCTATTAGTGGCCATTCAATGGGCGGACACGGCGCATTAACTATTGCCATGTTAAACCCTGAACGTTATAGCTCAATGTCGGCGTTTAGTCCGATTTGTAATCCCGTAAAAGCGCCTTGGGGCAAAAAAGCTTTTACCGCTTACTTAGGTAAAGATAAAGCAACTTGGCGCAACCATGATGCCAGTGAATTGATGCGCAAAGCCAGTCAGTTTATTCCCGCTAAAGTTGATCAAGGTGGCGCGGATGATTTCCTTGCTGAGCAGCTAAAGCCTGAAGCTTTAGAAGCGGCAGCAAAAGTTAATGGTTACCCGTTAGAATTGGCTATTCACGATGGCTATGATCACAGTTACTATTTTATCTCATCATTTATTGAAGAACATTTGCGCTTCCATGCTCAGCACTTAAATAAATAACGTTAGATTCAACTGTATTAGACTCAACTGTATTAGATTGATTTATTTTAAAGGAAAACCTTCTTGTCCGATTTATTCCAAACTCGTTTGCAACACCTCAAATCACCAAGTGGCTTAGCATTTTTAAGCCAAATTCAACGGGGAATTGAAAAAGAAGGCCTAAGAGTTACATCAAAAGCTACGATAGCACAAACCGGCCACCCAGAGGCTCTTGGGTCCACGCTAACGCACAATAGCATTACTACAGATTACTCTGAAGCTTTGTTGGAATTTATCACTCCTGTGTTTCAGCAAGTTGATGACACTATCGACTACTTGAGTGATTTGCATCATTTTACCTTGCGCCACATGCCGGATGAATACCTTTGGCCTGCCAGTATGCCATGCCGACTGGTAGGAGAAGCGAGTATACCCATTGCCCAATATGGTAGTTCTAACATCGGTCAAATGAAGCATGTTTATCGCCAAGGCTTAGCGTATCGCTATGGTCGGACAATGCAATCGATAGCGGGCATACATTATAACTTTTCAATGCCTGATGATTTTTGGCCTTATTGCCAGCAAGTTTGGGGAGAACAAGGTGATATACAAGCCTTTACATCGCAGCGCTATTTTGACTTGATCCGTAATTTTCGCCGGCATTCTTGGTTATTAGTCTATTTATTTGGCGCCTCGCCGACTTTAGATAATAGCTTTATGGCGGATGAAAAGACCGATAAGTTAGATAAATTCAGCAAAAACACTCTTGGCTTACCGTTTGCTACTTCGCTTCGAATGAGTGATCTAGGCTACCAAAGCGAAGCGCAAGCAAACTTAAATATTAGCTATATCAATCTAGACCATTATGTCGACGATGTTACCAAGGCCATCGCGCAGGGTTACTCTGATTATGAAAAAATTGGTATTAATGTAAACGGCAGCTATCGTCAGATTAATAGCAATGTGCTGCAAATTGAAAATGAATATTATAGCGAAATTCGCCCTAAGCGTGTGACACAGTCGGGCGAAAAACCGATAGTTGCGCTTAAAGAACGGGGCGTTGAATACATTGAAGTACGTATTCTCGATATTAATCCGTTTTTGCCGGTGGGTATTGATGCCCAACAGATCCGATTTCTTGATGTGTTTTTGTTGTATTGTCTTTTGTCTGAAAGTGCTGAATTGAGCGCTGAGGAATCTGAAGAAATTAAAGCGAACCAGCAACGTGTCGTGCGAGAAGGGCGAAATCCTAAGTTAATGCTTACACAAAACGGCCAACCTGTTGCATTTAAAAAGGCCGCGAACGCGTTACTGACAGAGCTTCAGCCAATAGCTGATTTACTCGATAATGCACATTTTGAGCAGTCTAATGATGCCATAAGCGATAAAAACTCAATGCACAGCCAAGCACTGATCGAGCAATTGGCTAAGATAGAGAATAGCGAACTAACACCGTCAGCTATTATGATGGTCTCTGGTGATAACGGCGATGAATTTATCGATTCGATGCTTGCACAAGCAAAGCAACATCAAGCTTATTTCAGTAAACGTGGCCTAGCTAGCGCGATGGAAGCACAGTTGAAGCGTGAGACGATTAAGTCAATAAAACAGCAGCAATTACTTGAAGCAAGTGATGATATTTCATTCGAGCAATTTATTGCTCGGCAAAGTGCCTGATAGCCCCCTGAACTAACAACGACGGGTACTCTTTCGTTGTTGTTCATCATACTATTCTGCTTAATGGATTGATTGCTCAGTAAACACTGAGCCGTTTGATCTACACCTAATAAACATAATATTAAGTCGAGGCAATAATGATTGTTCGAGATAAACCTAATGCGTTTAAACTGTTGTTTATTTTACGTGGCTCAGTTGTGACACTTATATTTGGGCAAATCGCCTTTTTTACCCTGTTAGGTACTGCGGTTGCTGCTGCACAATACTACTATCCTGTTATATTTCCAACTTTTACCTTATCACCATTAGCGCTATTAGGTGTGGCCTTATCGTTATTTCTGGGTTTTAGAAACAATGCCAGTTATGAGCGCTGGTGGGAAGCACGCAAGCAATGGGGGCAACTGGTCATTGACGCGCGCAGTTTATCCCGTCAAGTGACGTCTTATGTAGATGAAAGTGCCAAAGGTGGTGCTGAATTACAGCAACGGATGATTTATCTGACGATCGCTTTTAGCCATGCCTTAAGACATCAATTACGACAATCAGATCCATGGAGTGATATTGAGAAATATCTTAATCCTGAAGATATAGCAGCGCTGCGTAAATCACAGAATTTACCTGACGCACTGTTACGCTTAATGGGGAAAAAGCTCGGTACTTGTCGACATAAAAATTTATTATCTGACTTTTTAATCCAATCTATCGACGATAATATTACTTCAATGGCTACTGTGCAAGCGGGCTGTGAGCGCATTCAAAGTACGCCGCTGCCGTTTGCTTATATGCTATTGGTGCAACGTACCGCCTACCTTTATTGTTTAATATTGCCGTTTGGTATTGTTGGCTCAATGGGGCTGATCACACCGTTATTTTGCGCCATAATCGCCTACACATTTTTTGGTTTAGATGCGTTAAGTGAAGAACTCGAAGAGCCCTTTGGCCTTTCCGCTAACGACTTGCCGTTGAGTGCAATATCTCGTGGTATTGAAATTAATTTGTTAGAGATTTTAGGTGTAATAGAGTTACCAGCGGCTATTCAACCGGTAAAAAATCGGCTTATTTAACAGATTTTTGCTTGATAATTTGGCTTATAAAACACTATTGAAGGAGTAAAAAATGAAAGCAAAATTTCACCTATTTCGATTGATGAGCGTAATAGCAATTTTATCGACGTTATTTGCGCCATTTTTATTATTTATCATGACAGGTAGTGACAACTTATTTGATCACTATAACCATAATATTTGGTCAAGTTACCAATAGCTACCTAGGTTACAGCGATTTAGGGGCTTTATTTTTAGGCCCTTTTATGCATCCTAAAGCTTACCATGAAGATGTTAATGGCAAGATACCTGTATGATTAAACTTTGAGTAATATCAATTTAATTAATCAATTTGGTATAACTAGCACTAGGGGTTTTTACCTAGCTTGAGTGAGGGGAACACCCGATTAACCTTTGTTGAAAAAGTGGGCACTGTGGAGAGGTGAATTACTTTCTTACCCATAAAGCGGCCATGAACGTTTGAATATTTTCTCGTTTATAGCGGCAAAAAATATAAAGGTTATTAAGATGAAAACTACACTACTCTCTAGCGCTATTGCGTTTGCACTTGCTACACCTTTCACCGTTTTACCCACCGACGCTTATGCTGCTGCAATTACAGACAGTGCGAAAGCAAATAAAATCTTAAATTTTGATGTTGTTGGCGTGCCAACACTTAATCAGCTACAAGATACAGCGTTTACTCATTTAATGGCATTGAGCACAACACAAACTCAAGCCATTAACCAGTTTAAAGCGTTAAACCCCAATGCACAGGTTTCAGTGAACGATATGACTGGAACAATCGATGCTATGACGGGGATGGCCATTAAAACTTCAGGTAACTCTGCAGAAAATATGGCGCGCAATTTTATTGCCGACCATCAAGATATTTTTGAAGGTTTGAGTAATGACCAATTACAATTTAATGCTAACCGCTTAAAACCCGCTTTAGGTGGTCAAGTTGTTCGTTTCGACCAAGTGTTTAATGGCATTAAAGTAGAAGGTAATGGTGTCGGTGTTGTTATCGATGCAGATAATAATGTTCGTGGTGTTATGGGGCCGTATCAAAAAGCCTTTAATGTTGCTAGTCAGCCTGAACTTTCTGCAGAAGCTGCGGTATTAGCGGCAAGCCAAAATTTATTACAATTTCAAAAAGATATTCCTGCGGCGGCATTAGATGTATTAACACCCGCATTTGAAACTATTGCCACTAAATTAGGCGTATTTAAAACACCTATGCCTGAGTTACGTTTTGTACAAACAGGTGAAGGCCATAGTTTAGTTTGGCAGTTCTATTACTATTCAACTAACCCATTTGGTGTTTTTAAATATATGGTTGATGCGCAATCTGGCGACGTTCTTTACCGTGAAGATCAGGTCCGTACCGCTGAAGGTGATGAACCTACCGATCAATATGCCGATTATTTCCCAACCTTTCCACCAATCACTGCTGAATTACAAGACAATTGTGAAATCATAGATGAAGACGGCGGCTTAACCGGTAAACCACAAGACTTACTGCGCATTAAATTAAGAAAATTTGATGATAGCAACCGCGTAACTGGTGTTGAAGGTGTCTTGACAGGTAAACATGCCCTTATTGGCAGTGCCTTACCAACGAGCTCACCGTTTGCTCAAGCCGCGCTAGGTACTTATTATTTTGATCGTGATGAAGCGTCAGTATATGGCCGCGTAGATGAAAAAGACCATACCACAGGCTCAAAAGTACATTTTGATGGTATCAGCCAGTTTATTTATATTACTAACTTATTAGAGTATTTGGATTACTTACACAAAGATGGTGATGCAGTTCATGCGCGCGGTTTTGGTAGTGGTAGTTTCCCGGATCAATATCCAAATGAGTCAACACCATTAGTGGGTGTTGTACATATTCCTAATGTATTAGACGCACCACAAGACCCTAGCGACCCTGAATTTCTAAACGACTTGTTAAACTTAGATAATGCCTTTGCTATTCCTCTTTCACAAGACGTTGCTGGACAAGAAGTGGTAGTTAACCCAACGTTTTATGGTCACGGTAATCTTTTTAATAACTTAGCAATAGACTTTAGTGTTCCAATTCATGAAGGTACACATGCGACTATTACGCCAATTGCTGGTTTTGAAGGTAGTCCAGAAGGCGGAGCATTAAACGAAGGTCAAGCGGATTTATGGGCTTATACAATCGGTGAAACGCCAGATTTAGGAACCTATCCAGTTAATGCTTGTAAATTAAGAGATGTATTACGTGAAGGTAATGTTGACCCAGACTCTTTTGAGTATATTCGTAGTGGTCAAAGTCAATTGCGTTATTCTCAATTAGGGACTCGTGGTAACACCTTTGAAGTACACAGAGACGGTGAGATTTATGCCGGCGCAATGTGGGATTTACGTGAATTGATGGTAGAAATGTACCCAGCTAAAGATTTTGTGCGTCCTGATCCTGTAACAGGTGACGCAACGCAAGCAGCTAGCTTAGGTAAAGAAACATGGGAGCGTATTTTCTTAGGTTCAATGTATGTCTTAGGTGTTAGTGCGCCAGATACCTTTGTTAAAGCCCGTGATGCAGTGTTAATTGCTGACGCTATGTTATACCCAGCAAATTCGGTTGATGCGAATTCTCTTGGTAGACACCATGCCCTAATTGAACGTGTGTATGCTGCTCGTGAATTAGGTAAAAATGCCCAAGCTCCACTTGGCGGCGTGCAAATGATTTCAACCGCCGTAAGTGAATTTACTGCCGGTCAAGCAGCCCCTGCAACACCACAAAATATTGTTGCTGATATTGTGAATCAAGACAGCATTAATGTGACGTGGGATAGTGTTGATAATGTCATTGGTTATCAGGTATTAAAACGTAAAGGAGGCAGCCCAGCGCGTTTATTTGCCGGTGTTCCTGGTCGTGAATATATCGATGGTGATTTAAGTTCAAATGGTTATACCCATGTTGAGTTTGTTACTGAACCAAGTTACTTAGATAAAGGCCAAGGCTTTGGTCGTGGCGCGGGTCAAGGTATTGAAGCTTTTGATTACCAATATGTTGTTCGAGCTATTAAAACGAACGCTTCAGGACAAGTTGGTTTTTCTGACTTATCAGGTACGGCAAAAACTAAACTGAAAGCGAAAAATGTGACTAAGGATGTTCAAGCAAGGATCAGTAATGTGACTTTTTCGCTTAGCGAATTTGCTTTTGATAATACCTTAACTAACAATGGCGCGAAGACACTATTTGGACCTATCAACTTTGATATTGTGTCAATTAGTAGTCCTAACGTTACGGTTAACAACGCTGATAATGCCGGCAGTGGTCAACGTGGTGATAGAGCACGTTTCATTTACAATGATGCGGTAGCACCAGGTATGGACTCAAGTGCGCGTAATTTAAGCTTTGCTAATCCTTTAGCTGAAATGTTTACTTTTAAAGCAAAAGTATTCGCTAAGATAGAAGGGCAATCACGTGCCGCGAATGGCAGCCAAGTGTCAAATGATACCTCTGAAGCTGCAGAACGCGAGGTGGTTTACCATGCCATTTCTGAACATAAAGGTTTAGTCGCAATCGGTACAACTGATGTATTAGTTGCTGATGGCGTTGACTATGTTGATGTTAACTTCACCGCATTAAACAGTGCGACAAGTGCCGTAGCGACCTTAAGCGCAGATACTGATGTAGGTGGTGCTTATCCAGACCTTGATTTCTCTATGTTGGACAGCGAAGGTAATGTATTAGCGACCTCTGGTAACTTAGGCGCATCAGAGCAAGTAGGCAGCACCGTTGTTGGTGGTGAAACTTACACTTTACGTGTCAAAGGTTATGCAAATGGCCCAACACAATTTACCATTGTACTTGACCAAATGGTAACTGATGCTGCTGATGCAGGCACTGATACAAGTTCAGATAGTTCGCTTGAAGACAGTGGTGTTGAGCTGGTTGAGTTTATGGTTAATCCAGTGAATGGTACTATTATTAAGCTTTAAGTTATAAGCTTTTAGCCTTAAGTTATGAACCAAAGGCTTCACTTTTAGAAACCAGTAATAGCCCACTAATGTAGTTAGTGGGCTATTTTTTTGTATTTAAATAGTGATTGCCGAGGATAAACTCAACAAGTTTTATATTGTTATCAATGGCTATTAAACTTACCGAGCTATCGAAATGTCAGTGCAGCCTAGCCAGGTATAATCTGATTTATCAAGTTTGTTATTTTTCCAAAATAGTTTCGAAACTGCCAAAGATCATCCGCTTGCCGTCAAAAGGCATCGTCATGTTGTCCCAGTTCATGCGAGAGTCTGCCATGACTTTTTTCATGCCCAACTCCCTTGCCTCTTTAGAAGCCCAAGTGATCCAAGAAAACACTACCGTCTCATTAGCTTCGCACTTTACTGCCATAGGAAACGAGGTGGTTTCACCATCAGGGACATCGTCGCCCCAATTTTCTACTATGGTTAAGGCGCCATGATCTTTAAAAATAACCGCCATCTCTTGGGCAAGTTTTAGGTAGCTGCTTTTATTTTTAGTGGGTACTGCTATTACAAAACCGTCGACGTAAGGCATTTCGTTCTCCTATATTTTAATGTCTATAAGCCTAGCATTGTTTAATTGTTAAGTGAGGTTTGTGTGTAATAAATAGTCAACTGAATTGATTTTGTTATTGTTGATTAGTTATTCAGGTTTAATTAAAAGAACCTAGCAGGATAATATAGGGTATATAACTAAAAATGTTAGTTACATATATTTTATTTTAGCTTATCTAAAACATGTATTTAGTCTTAAATTCTGAGCATTTAAATTGGTCAAAGCAATATGACGATGCGAATGTCGATAATGAAAAAAAATAGCTGATATTGAATCTACATTCATTATTGATATAGGTTAAGTCGAGTGTTTTTAGCATTTTACATCGTCGTTAGATGAATAGCTTATTGGGACTAGCAGATATCAAATAAATCATAACGATTATCTTGATATCAAGATAATCGTTTGCTATCTTGATGTCAAGATACTATGAATGTAGCTATTCTCCCTGCAACCTTCCAACAAGAGTTATAACGACAATGAGTGATAACCCAGCTTCAAATTTTTTATATATTCCACATTCAGGCCCTGCTTTACTTGAAACTCCATTGTTGAATAAAGGCAGCGCATTTACTGAGGTAGAGCGAAAGAACTTTAACTTATTAGGCTTATTACCGCCTCGTTACGAGTCGATAGAAGAACAAGTTGAAAGAGCTTACATGCAATACAAAAGTTTTGATGAGCCATTAAATAAACATATTTATTTACGCGCGATTCAAGATACCAACGAAACCTTGTTTTTTCGCTTAGTTCAAGCTCATATAGAAGAGATGTTACCGATCATTTACACGCCAACGGTGGGTGATGCATGTGAAAAATTCTCCGACATTTATCGCTCTTCTAGAGGGTTATTTATCAGTTATCAAGACCGTCATATGATTGATGACATTCTTAGAAATGCGACTAAGGGGAAGGTCAAGGTTATCGTGGTAACCGATGGCGAACGAATTTTAGGACTTGGCGATCAAGGTATTGGTGGCATGGGAATTCCGATCGGTAAGCTTTCATTGTACACCGCCTGTGGTGGTATTAGCCCTGCTTACACCTTACCTGTGATGCTAGATGTTGGCACGAATAATAAAAAACTATTAAACGACCCTATGTATATGGGCGCTAAACATGAACGCATTGGCCAACCAGAATATGATGAATTTTTGGATCTATTTATTCAAGCTACTCAGCGCCGTTGGCCAGAAGTGATGATTCAATTTGAAGATTTTGCTCAGCCTAATGCCATGCCATTACTTAAGCGATATCGCGATACCGTGTGTTGTTTTAATGATGACATACAGGGCACAGCGGCGGTTACTTTAGGCACCATCTTAGCCGCTTGTCGAACGCGTAATACTAAACTTTCTGAGATGAAAGTGGCTTTCGTTGGCGGTGGTTCAGCCGGTTGTGGTATTGCGGAAATGCTTATTCAACAAATGTGTTTTGAAGGGCTAAGCGACTTAGCAGCACGTAAACAAATATTTATGGTTGACAGATATGGCTTGTTAACTGAAGGCATGGCTGATTTACGTGATTTCCAAAGTGCCTTGCAACAGCCGTTATCTTCGCTTGAAGATTGGAATTATAGTTCAGAATATCCAGCATTAATTGATGTGATCAATTGTGCCAAACCTGATATTTTAATTGGGGTATCAGGCCAGCCAGGTTTGTTTACCGAACACGTTGTACGCAGCATGAAGCGACATTGCGAGCGTCCTATCATATTCCCATTAAGTAACCCTTCAAGACAAGTTGAAGCGACACCAGCACAAATTATTGAATGGACCGATGGTGAGGTTGTTGTTGCAACGGGCAGTCCATTTGATCCAATTATACATAATGGTAAACACATTCATGTTGCTCAATGTAATAACAGTTATATCTTCCCAGGCATAGGTTTAGGTGTACTTGCTTGTAGTGCTCGCATTATTAGTGACGAAATGTTGATGGCGGCGAGTAATGCACTTGCAGATGCATCACCTCAAGCTAAAGATGTTAATGCCGCATTATTACCCCCAATGACCAATATTGGTGAACTTAGCCGCAATATCGCATTCGCGGTTGCAAAAGTAGCCATGGAACAGCAGTTGGCTTTACCATTAACTGACGAAGTTTTATTGGAAAAAATAGAAAGTAACTTTTGGCAGGCGAAATACAGATCGTATAAGCGAGTTTCAATATAGGCTTTTTATATGTAGAGTTATTACAATTAGCATAAATATAAAAGCAATTTTATCGCACTAATATATCGAATAATCGGCATAAGCTGTGATAATAATTGCTGACTAGTTAACGTTAAAGTATCTATACCCATTCAATTAATCGTTTTTAATTAACACGAAACGAGCATATTAATATGGTTTGGGTATATACTACGCGCTTAAATATTTGGCATGAACTGGTTCGTTTGTATTTAGGATTGTGATGAAAGAGAAGTTAGAAGCTGACAAAAAGCAGAAGAAAATAAGTGATAAAGAAATATATCAAGAGATATTTGATGCTATTTTGTCGTTTCGTTTACGCCCAGGTACTAGACTTACAGAAGATAACTTATCAAAAATATTCAAGGTAGGGCGTACCACTATTCGTAGTGCTTTGTTGCGACTTTCTCAAGATCATATTATCGAAATACAGCCCAATAAGGGCGCTTTTATCGCCAGTCCAACAGTTAAACAAGCTAAAGATATTCTTGAAGCTCGAAAAATGATCGAAGTGGCGATTGTTAAAGATGTGATTAAATATGCCACCGCGAGTGATTTTGATTTACTCAGAAGAATCGTAAAAGCAGAACAAGATAATATCGATCTCGAACATATCGTTGAAGGTATTCAGTTAGGTGGTGATTTTCATTTAATGCTGGCGAAAATATCAAAAAACGCTACGCTTGAGCGCATTATTACTACGTTAATTCCACAAACATCTTTAGTTATTGTGCTTTACGAGCAACCAGATGCCCCAAAGTGCTCCCATTTTGAGCATTTCGAATTAATTGACGTGATGCAAAAAGGTCAAGTCGAAAAAGCTACTGAGCTTATGTATAGACACGTGCAAGGCATTGAATCGCGCTTGCAATTAAAAGATAAAGAACCTAGCGGTGATTTAATTGATATTTTTAAAAAGCGCTAGAATATTAGTATGTTTAATCAAAGTAAATTGATCAAGATATGACTAAAATAGAAATTAGCGATAACACTTTTGGTAGCTCACACCAGAAAACGCGATTACATAATAAGAATAAAATATTAGCGGCTGCTGCTCAAGAATTTAAGCAGTATGGTTTTAATGGTGCGTCAATATCACGTATTGCTGAAACGGCTAATTTGCCAAGAACTAACATCCATTACTATTTTAAAAACAAGTTAGCCCTGTATGGTGCGGTACTGACAAATATTATAGATTTATGGAACCAAGCCTTTGCTAACATTGACGAAAATGATGATCCCGCCCAAGCGATAGCAAATTATATTGATGCGAAAATAGAATATTCACGCATTAATCCGACCGCATCGATTATATTCGCCAGCGAAATATTGCATGGCGCCCCATATTTAAGCCAATATTTACAAACCGACTTTAAGTACTGGATTGCTGAAAAGGCCAAAGTCATTGAAGCATGGCAAGCACAAGGCAAGATCGATAAAGTGTCAGCATATCATTTGCTGTTTACAATTTGGGGAGCGACCCAGCATTATGCTAATTTTGCCGTTGAAATTGAAGCTGCTTTTGAGCGACCGCTTAGCGTAGAAGATTTTGATGAAGCCAAAAAAACCATAAAACATATCATCTTAAAAGGCTGTGGCCTGTCTTTTTAAGCCTATTTACAGTCTAAAAAATACTTTTATATACTTTATTTTCTCTCCAAAAAATCCACAACACCCAGTTTTTATAGGGGTTTTTATCATGTCAAAAATACGACCTGCCTTAGGTGTCAGTTTATTGTATGCGTAATTGTTGACAATGTGTTTTTTGTTCAATATGCTAGGTTCTATTGATTAATGAATACTCAACAAGTTCAAACAGGTGTGCTGGTTTACCAAATGAGCACGAAACTTACAGTCTTGTTAATCATTATCTGCTCCGTGAAAAATAAGTAGCATTATTTTCCAAGGGCAGGAAAAACAATTTTCATAAGTTTTATATTGGTTAGTTAAAGACCAGCTAATAAAAAACTTCAGAGTAAAAATTTTTATCCAATACTCAGTTGTCACTAAAATTATTATTAAGTTGTTGCTGGCATAGGATGCAAATAGAAACCCAAGTTAAATAGTGTAATTAACCTAAGGTTAGTTACATTGATAAGTGTTAATTGGCTCGGATAAGCCACTAAGACATCATTATTACTTAATAGGAGCAGACAAGTGGAAGCGTATTTTTTTGACGTGTTAAATTTTTTAGTGCGCAGTCTTCATATCATTACAGGTATTGCGTGGATTGGAGCATCATTTTACTTTGTCATGCTAGATAACTCGTTAAGTACGCCAAAAAAAGCTGCGGATAAAGAAAATGGCATGTTTGGTGAGCTTTGGGCCGTACATGGTGGTGGTTTTTATCACTCACAAAAATATATGTTAGGGCCAAAAAATGACAAGTTAGATGACAATCTACATTGGTCAAAGTGGGAAGCATATACCACATGGATCAGTGGCTTCTTCTTGATGGCAATCGTTTATTGGTATGGCGCTGACATTTACCTCATCGACGCTAGTAAAGTTGACATGTCTCAAGGTACAGCAATCGCGATTAGCTTAGGATTCATGTTCGGCGGTTACATTATTTACGACATGCTATGTAAATCAGCTTTAGCTAAGAACGATTTACTTTTAGGCCTAGTGATTTTTACTCTGGTATCCATCGCAGCTTATAGTTTGACACATATCTTTAGTGGTCGCGGCGCTTTCATGACCTTTGGCGCTATGCTAGGTACTATCATGGCGGCGAGTGTGTTTTTTGTTATTATTCCTGGTCAAAAACAAATGGTTGAAAGACTAAGGGCAGGACAAGAAGTTGATGCCGCTCCGGGTATAGCCGGTAAGCAGCGTTCAGTTCATAACACTTACTTTACCTTACCAGTAATCTTCGTGATGATCAGTAATCACTACGCAATGACTTATAGTCATGAGTATAACTGGTTAATATTAATGGGTATATCTATGGCTGGTGCCTTGATTCGTATCTTCTTTGTATCACGTCACGGCGAAGGTAAGCCATTAACTGGTGCCTTAATCGCAGCAATGGCAATTATGATAGCTGTTATCTGGGCAATGGCACCTAAATCAGTCGCCACATCAGTAGACTCGTCTGCCAAGCTTGTAGAGTTTTCTCAAGTGCAATCAGTTATCGAGCAACGCTGTTCCTCGTGCCATGCTCAAAAACCTACGCAGCCAGGTTTTGCAGCAGCACCAAAAGGTTACATGTACGACACCCCTAAACAAATAAAAGCACAAGCAGGGCAAATTTATCAACAAGCTGTTGTGCTTAAAGCTATGCCAATTGGTAACCTAACGGGCATGACAGATGAAGAGCGCACCTTGCTAGCTACATGGTATCAACAAGAACAAGCGAAATAATAAACAAAGCACTTTTTACTATAATAAAACAATAAAAGTGCTGTAAACAGTAAAACAGTAAAACCGTAAAAAAATAAAACAGTAAAAAATAAAGTATCAAAACAACAACAACACAACAAAAGCGAGAATAAAATATGAATAAAATAACTACAGCTATTGCTGCCTCGACCCTGTTAGTTGGTTTAGCTGGCGCAGCAACAACTGCACAAGCCTCAGTTTGGAGCTCTACAAAAGTAGAAGGCTTATATGGTCAAGATTACGCACGCGGTTTTAATGGTGCTGATAAAGACGAAGCTATTTTTACTATTGCAAATGCAACTGGCTTTACTTGGGGTGATACTTACTTTTTCGCTGATGTGACCAATGTAAATCATGCTGATAATACCAGTGGTACACATTTAGAGTTTGGTCCTCGCTACCGTTTTTTCAAGCCTGAAGATAACAGCGTGATCAAAGGTGTTTATGGTATCGTTCAAGCTGATATGACCTCTAACAAGTTCACTACCAAAATAGTTAAAATGGCTGGTGGTAGTTTAGATTGGAATGTCTCAGGATTTAAATTTGTTAAAACGCATTTACAATACCGTGATGACCCGACAAAAGATGGCAGTTCTGTTCAGTTTAACTTAGTTTGGAGCAAGGATTTTTCTATTAGTGATGAGAAATTTTCATTCGAAGGCTTTTTAGATTGGACTTCTGGTGAAGGTGACGGTTTCGGCAGCGAATCCAACTTGCTGATGCAACCACAAGTTTTATGGCATGCAAATAAAAGCTTTGCTGTCGGCGTAGAATATCAATACTGGAAAAACCGTTTAGGTATTAAAGGACGTGACGAATCAGTTCCACAAATTATGGTACGTTGGACTTTTTAGTCTGGCTGTCTAAACGAGGAAAATACTATGTCTAATTTATCTGTAGGAACACCGGAACAGTGTCGTGATCCTGAGTATATGCCGCCGTTAAAAGTAGCTATACCTCTCGGTATTCAGCATGTACTTGCCATGTTTGTGGCGAATATTACCCCGGCAATTATTATTGCTGGTGCTGCTGGTTTTGGCTTTGGCTCTAATTCGCCAGACTTCCCTATGATGCTATACATGATGCAAATGTGTATGTTGTTAGCGGGTGCAACAACACTGTTGCAAACCATTGGTGCAGGTCCTATTGGCGCAAGACTACCCATAGTACAAGGGACAAGTTTTGCCTTCATTCCAATTTTAATACCGTTAGTGGCAGGTAAGGGCGTTGATGCTATGGCGGCAGTTACTGGTGGTATTTTAATTGGTGGCTTATTCCAAGCAGCGCTAGGACCTTTAGTTGGCCGTTTACGTTTTGCATTACCGCCTTTAGTAACAGGTTTAATTGTAACTATGATCGGGCTTTCTTTATTGAAGGTTGGTATTCAGTACGCCGCTGGTGGCGTTCCTGCCATTGGCACACCTGAGTACGGTACATTACAAAACTGGGGTGTTGCTTCGGTTGTTATTGTAGTAACGCTAGGTCTTAAATTTTTCACTAAAGGCTTCTTATCAGTTTCCGCGATATTACTAGGGCTTCTATCTGGCTATGTTGTAGCATATACAATGGGTATGGTGAGCTTTGATAATGTTGGTCGTGCTGCTGTTTTTGCAATGCCTAAAGTACTGCCATTTGGTATTGAATTTACGGTTGCAGCCGTTCTCGGTATTGTTCTAATGTCCTTTATTTCGGCTATTGAAACGGTAGGTGATGTTTCGGGTATTACTAAAGGTGGTGCTGATCGTGAAGCAACTGATACAGAAATCAAAGGGGCTACTTATGCTGATGGTTTGGGTTCTTCATTCTCATCTATCTTCGGTGGCTTACCTAACACCTCGTTTTCGCAAAACGTTGGCTTAATTGCCATGACACGAGTCATGAGTCGTCATGTCGCGACTATTGGCGCAATATTCCTGATTATCTGTGGGTTTATTCCTAAAGTAGGGGCCGTTATTTCTACCATTCCAATCGAAGTATTAGGTGGTGGTGTTATACTCATGTTTGGTATGGTGGCATCGTCAGGTATGAAAATGCTTGCTGATGTTGACTGGACAAGCCGTAATATGGTGATATTTGCTATATCATTATCTTTAGGTTTTGGTTTGATGCTTGAACCAGGTGCTTTACAGCATATGCCAAGCACAGCTAAAGCGTTATTGGCAACTGGATTACTACCTGCAGCATTTCTTGCTATATTCCTTAATCTTATCGTTCCTGACGAGCCTGATTAAGTTGAAATAGGCTAGTTAGCTATTGCAACTAGCCTAATTAAATATTATCGAACAATGACTTAACATTATTGTTCGATAATATTATTTTTTGTTAACACCCTAACATGATTATTTAGTAAATTACGTAACGATAAGATGTCTTCACACTTTAACTCAGCTAATTGTTCAGCAACGCATTGTCTTAATGGATAATTTAGCACCCTAATTTCACTTTCGTTTACAACCAAGAGTTAACTCGTGTGTCTAAAGCCTTCTTACTCGTATACCAATTTTCAAGCTATTGTGATTAACGGTCGACAAGCTTTAATTTTCTGGATCTTTAACTTATCTGTTAAAAGTTTAAAGGCCTTATTTATAAAGACCGTATTTATGTTGTTGAATGGACTAGACCTATACAACAATGAAAAATTAGAAATCAAACTATTGAGTTGACATTGATATGACATCAGTAAATATGAATAATTATCCTAGAGACATGAAAGGCTACGGCCAGAAGGTTCCGCATGCTAATTGGCCTAACAAGGCAAAAGTAGCGGTTCAATTTGTTATTAATTACGAAGAAGGTGCCGAGAATTGTATCTTGCATGGCGACAAAGCTTCAGAAACTTTTTTATCTGAAATAATTGGTGCGCTTCCGTTTGAAAATGAACGCCATATGAATATGGAGTCGTTTTATGAATTTGGCAGCAGAGCTGGATTTTGGCGTTTACATCGCTTATTTACCGAGCGAAAAGTACCGGTTACCGTTTTCGGTGTTGCTATGGCAATGCAGAGAAATCCAGAAGCTGTAGACGCTATGTTAAAGGCTGACTGGGAAATTGCCAGCCACGGCTATCGTTGGATAGATTATCAAAAAGTATCTATTGATACTGAGCGTGAGCACTTACAAAAAGCCATAGCAATTCATCAAGAAATGACCGGTGAAAAACCTAAGGGTTGGTATTTAGGCCGAATGAGTGAGAATACTCGTCAACTGGTGCTTGAAGAGGGCTCATTTTTATATGATTCAGATAGTTATGCAGATGACTTACCCTATTTCATTGAAGGTATAAACAAGCCGCATTTAATCGTGCCTTATACGCTTGATGTAAACGATATGCGATTTGCCAGTCCACAAGGTTTTAATGCGGGCGATCAATTCTTTAACTATTTAAAAGACACTTTTGATACTTTATATGCAGAGGGTGCAGATGCGCCGAAAATGATGTCAATTGGCCTACATTGTCGCATCATAGGCCGACCGGGAAGGTTTGCAAGTTTAGTCAGGTTTCTTGACTATGTTGAACAGTTTAATGATGTATGGTTATGTCGTAGACAAGATATAGCCGAGCATTGGATAAAGCATCACGGCGCTAAATAAGGTTCTCAACTGCTCGCTCTCAACCGCTAGTTTAATTTAATAAAGTAACATAAAGCCCAGTAAAGTAATTTCATTATTTTTACTGGGCTTTTTTTTATGTTTTTTTAATGCCTTTACTCGCTAGGTTTATTTCGAAGAAATAGCGCGATTATGACCATAGAAAAGCTTAACACAGACAAAAATGTCATTGGCCATTGAAAACTATCGGTTATGTCTCGTCCAATACCCACCAGTGAAGGCGTTATACCTCCAACGATATAACCAAAAGATGACATCATAGATGATAACTGGGACGCTGATTGCGGCGAACTTGACTCCATAACGGGTAATGCAAGTGCAAGCGCAAAAGTACCTGATGTTGTAATACCTAATAAGGAGACTACCGCTATTGGGTGCCATTGAGGCTGCCAAGCAATGCATAGGATCAGAAAGGTCGAGGACAGGGTTACAGCGGCAATGAGTATATTACGATTGGCTACGCGTGCTGCTAATAAGGGTAAAGTAAATGCACCAATGATGCCCGAAGCCATAAACGAGCTCGCTAGCATACTTGCCTTAATAGTATCAAAGCCCTCATGTTGAAAGTGTGCCACTAACCATGTCGATAATGCATAAAAAACACCAGATTGAGCGGCAAAAAATCCGGTCAACAACCAAGCTCTAAAAGAATCTAACGGCAATTTTTGATGGGTGTAAACCGGTTGATTGTTACTAGCTGATTTAGGCATAAAAATAAGCAACATAAGAAAAGCGACTAACGCTAATAATCCCCATGCAGCTAGCCCGCGCTCCCAATGGTCGTTGTTGAGTTTTATAATCGGAATGGTCAGCGCTACGGCGAGCGATGCTCCAACAGAAATGCTGACCGAATATATCGTGATAGCGACCGTGATATGGCGAGCAAAGTACTGTTTTATAAAGCCAGACATTAATGGGCCGGCGATAGCAATAGCAACGCCAGCTATGAATGCTGAAATTAATAATAGCGTGAAACTGTATTGGCTAAAGTAACGAATGGATAAGGCAGCGACGAGTAGTGCCATAGCAGCTGTTAACACGCTTTCTTGACTCCACCGTCGCGCTAAAATAGGCGCAATGGGGGCGAGGAAACCCATTAACAGTACAGGAATTGTGGTAATTAACCCCGCACTTGCACGACTGAGTGATAAGTCCTCAACAATACGCTCCATAACGGGGGCAATTGAAGTGAGTGCTGGTCGTAAATTGAGAGAAATAAGAATAAGGGCTATTAATAATGTAATAGCCCTTAGGTAGTTAGCCTTTAACAACAAGAGTATCGCAGTCTAATTTGTCGATAATATATTCTGCAGTATTACCTAATAACGCGGCAGTTACACCTTTACGTCCAACAGAGCCTAGTATTAAACATTCAGCATTTAAATCGTCACATAACCTTGGAACAACGTGACCTGGTAATCCTTCTTCAACTCTAATATTTACATCAGAAATATGTAAATTATCGGCGAGGGTTTGTAAACGTTCTTTATGTTTAAGCTTCACTCGCGCGTTGACTTTAACGGGATCAAAAGCAGATTTATCTACCGCTATATGCATGGGTGCTTTACTGACCGTATTGATAAAATGTAATTTTGCACCAAATAGCTTTGACATAGAAGCCGCTTCTTTCGCCACTTTTTCACTTAAACATTGATGCTCGCTATCGCCGTCATCTAAACTGATAGCGGTAACTATATCGCCGTTACACGTCCATTTATGGTTTTTAACCATCAGCACATTAATCGGGCTACAACGGAGTAAGTTCCAGTGATCAGGTGTGAATAAGTTACGTACTGATTTTTTGTAATGCTTAGTTTCTTTAATAATAAGATCGCAATTGTTCTCAGTTGCTAGGTTAATTACCCCTTCATACCATTTTTTATGCCAAGTCACTACGCAGGTAGTCTTTGTTTCAATGCCAAGTGATGCTGCTAATGCTAGCATCACTTTTTTCTGATCGTCCATCAACTCCCTTTTAAGATCTTTGCAGCTTTCACCTGCAACACCCGATGCTTTTTCAATACTTCTGTTATACATCGAACTGCCCAATATTAATTCGGCCTGATACTTATTTGCTAAAAAAACAGCACGAGCAAGGGCTGGTTGTTCTTCCCTATGAGGGGTTATAGCGACGAATATACGTTTATAATCTGCCATTGTGTTTTCCTTTGTTTGATGTTTAATCGTTGATATATTTATTATTGTTTTACAACATATTCAATAATTTTGATAATATCGGATGTCGTTTTTGCCCATGCGAAAGCCATTGCATCGACTTCTTTTAATGGGTGGATAATACTGTCGTCATGAAGTGTGACGTAAGGTTTACCTAAAGCGGCACATTGTCCAGCGTCAAAAGCGGCATTCCATTGTTTATATTTATCACCAAACCTCACAATAGCCAGGTCGCAGTTTTGTATCAGCGTTTGGGTTCTTATCGCGTTAACTTTTGAAGACTGATGGTCGCGCCAAAAAGGATCTTCAGCATGACCTAAATGGTCACCTGCAGCATCACTAAGTTCATGCACCGTCACCGGTGAAGTAAATACAACAGGTAGCGCTTTGCAGCCTTGTTCTATTTGTTGACGCCAATCAGTATGAATTTCGCCTGAAAGATATATATTCCATTGCTTCATGTTTGTTTCCTTAATCAGTTCTTATTGTTAACGCGCTATCGCTATTATAGTGCCGATTTAAAAGCTACAACCTTGTTTACCTGCAATTGATTAAGCCAGCAGGCAAACTGAGGTGTTTAATTAACTGCCACGATAGGTAGAATAACTCCACGGCGACACTAATAATGGCACATGGTAATTAGCATTCGCGTCAAAAATTCCAAAATTAATGGGTATACGATTTAAAAATGCCGGTTCGGTTTTATCACCTGTTAGTTTGGAAAAATAATCACCAACATAAAAAACAATCGAATACTCACCAACTTCGATATTACTATCATCTAATAACAATTCGTCTGTTCGGCCATCACTATTGGTTGATAAGGTTTTGATGAGTCGTTGGTTAGAACCTTCCAAACGATAAAATTCTAGTGTAATACCTTGTGCTGGTACACCATTTGCTGTGTCTAGAACGTGGGTTGATAACTTCGCCATTTAATATTCCTTTTTTCGTTATTCATACCGACTAAGGTTTTATTAGTAGGTTTATTTTTAATCGTGCCTGAAAAAGAGGACAGAAATATTTTAAATAAAAGCTTAGTATAGATGTAGCCAATATTACTTGCTGAAATTTACGCTTACTGAAAATATTTCTATCCACGTGATTAAAATAAGCACTATGTTTCAGGTTACTATAGATTACTTTTATTCTAATTGTCAACAATTATGTATGCAATTGGTTGACTTGATTGACAGGTGTTGTATATTTGTTTACATTTAACGGTATTGAAGCTTTAAATATCCAAGAGTAGTGAGTAAATAACAACATGACAAATTATCAACAAAAAGACTTACTAAAGGTTAATAACGAATTAGTAAACTTTATAAAAGAAGAAGTATTACCCGGTTTGGATATTACTGAGCAACATTTTTGGTCGGCTTTATCAAAAATCACCCATGATTTAGGGCCAGAAAACAGAGCATTATTAGCTAAGCGCATTGCTTTACAGGAACAAATAGATCAATGGAATTTGAAGCATCAAGGTAATTTTGATGTTTTAACCTACAAAAAATTTCTCATGGAAATTGGTTACTTGGTACCAGAAGGTGAAGACTTTCAAATAAGCACTTCGAATGTCGATACTGAAATAAGCACACAAGCTGGGCCACAGTTAGTCGTACCTACAGCTAATGCTCGTTTTGCATTAAATGCTGCAAATGCTCGATGGGGCAGTTTGTATGACGCACTTTATGGTACTGATGTTATTAGTGACGAAGATGGCGCTGAAAAAGGCCGAGCGCACAATGCTATTCGAGCCGATAAAGTTATCGCCTACGGACGAGACTTTCTAGACTCGCATTTTCCGTTAATTACAGGCTTACATAAGCACGCTTGTTGTTATTATATTGACAACAAACAGCTGCATGTAAAATTAGCTGATGGCGCAACAACTCAGCTACAAAACGCACAGCAACTTATCGGTTATCAAGGACAAAAAGAAAACCCTAGTTCAATGCTGTTAACACATAACGATTTACGTGTAGCGATTGAAATAGACGCCATGTCGGCTATTGGTAAAACAGATGCTGCAGGTATAAAAGATATTACCTTAGAGTCAGCACTAACCACCATTCAAGACTTTGAAGATTCAGTGGTTGCCGTTAACGCCGAAGAAAAAATCCACGTATATCGCAATTGGCTTGGCTTAATGAAAGGTGATTTAAGCGAGAGCATTGAAAAGTCTGGTAAAGTAACTAAACGTGTACTTTTAGCTGATAAAGAGTTTCAAGATCTGTCAGGTAACAGTTTTACTGTTCATGGTCGCAGTTTGTTATTTTGCCGAAATGTTGGCCATTTAATGACTAACCCAGCTGTAGTCGACAAAGACGGCTTTGAAATTCAAGAAGGTATCATGGACGCCATGATAAGTACCTTGATTGCCTTACATGACTTACAAAAAAATAACCTTCATCGCAACTCTAGAAATGGCAATGTCTATATTGTTAAGCCTAAAATGCATGGCCCTGAAGAAGTAGCATTTGCTAATAAGTTATTCAACGCGGTTGAAGATGCATTAGGCCTTTCTAGAGACACGATTAAAATTGGTGTTATGGATGAGGAGCGGCGCACTACCGTAAACTTAAAAGAATGTATTCGCGCTGTTAAAAGCCGGGTTGTATTTATTAATACTGGGTTTTTGGACCGAACAGGCGATGAAATACACACTAGCATGTTACTCGGTCCTATGGTGCCAAAGGGTAATATGAAAGCACAACCTTGGATTAAAGCTTACGAAGACTGGAATGTTGATATAGGCTTAGCTTGTGGGTTTGCAGGAAAAGCGCAAATTGGCAAGGGCATGTGGGCCATCCCAGACGAGATGGCTGAAATGATGAAAGTGAAAATTTCTCATCCATTAGCCGGTGCTAATACGGCTTGGGTACCTTCGCCAACTGGTGCGACACTTCATGCTATGCATTATCATCAAGTTAAGGTGTTTGAGATACAAAAGACACTTACCAAAAGAGTCCGTGCAAGTATCGACAATATACTAACGGTACCATTGCTGACTAACGTAAAAGATCTCAGTAAAGAAGCCATCGATAAAGAGCTAAACAATAACGCACAAGGCCTATTAGGTTACGTAGTTCGATGGGTTGATTTAGGTATGGGCGCATCGAAAGTCCCTGATATTAATAACATTGGTTTAATGGAAGATAGAGCAACCTTACGAATTTCAAGCCAGCATATTTGTAATTGGCTTGAACATGGTATTTTGACCGAATCGCAAGTTAGAACCGCTTTAGAAAAAATGGCGGTCATCGTTGACCAGCAAAATGCGCACGATAACAATTATCAAGCTATGTCTGCAGATTTTGAAAAGAGCTTATCTTTTCAAGCAGCATTAGATTTAATATTTAAAGGTAAAACTCAACCAAACGGGTATACCGAACCTTTGCTTCATGAGTATAGAAAACAATTCATTGAAGCCCAGTCATTAAGGAACTAAGCATGTCACACAAACATACATATTACGCACCAACGGGCGGTTTGCCGCCACAAACACAATTAATATCAGACCGAGCTATTTTTACGGAAGCTTACGCTGTTATTCCTAAACGTGTATTGACTGATATTGTTACTAGCTATCTGCCTTTTTGGGATCAGATGCGCATGTGGGTTATTGCTCGCCCACTTAGCGGTTTTGCCGAAACATTCTCGCAATATATTGTTGAAGTAGCGCCTGGTGGCGGTTCAAATAAACCTGAACTTGATGAAAGTGCCCAAGGCGTACTTTTTGTAGTTGAGGGTGAAATGGACATTACGATTGAAGGTGTCGCTCATCATATGGGAACGGGTGGTTATGCTTATTTACCACCAACATGTAACTGGACGATAAAAAACAATAGCGATGCTAATGTAAAATTCCATTGGATCCGCAAAGCATATCAATATGTTGAGGGCATTGACGTACCTGAAGCTTTTGTTACTAGTGATCAAGACTTAGACCGTACCGACATGCCAAATACTGGCGGTGTTTGGGGTACAACAAGATTTATGGATCCAACCGATATGCGTTTTGACATGCATGTGAATGTGGTGACTTTTCAGCCTGGCGGCGTTATTCCTTTTGATGAAACTCATGTTATGGAACATGGTTTATACGTTTTAGAAGGAAAAGCTGTTTATCATTTGAATGGTGAATGGGTAGAAGTAGAAGCCGGTGACTTTATGTGGTTGCGTGCTTTTTGTCCACAGTCATGTTACACCGGCGGACCTGGTCCATTCAGATATTTATTATACAAAGACGTGAATAGACAAATGCCGTTTATTCGTCCTAAAAATTAATATACTGCTAAATTAACTATTAAGCGCATATAGCTGTCATTACCCAATGATGCTATATGCGTTTTTTTATCTAATGAAATTAATAACCAACTTGCGTCAAATATCGCTTCAGCAAAGTTTCAAATTGCGTTTGTTCTGCGGGTGAAAAACATGAAACTAAGGCTTTCTGGCTCCGAGTATGTTCAACTATTACCTTCTCGATAAGACTTAATCCCTCGGGTGTTAGCGACACAGTGACACTTCTTTTATCGTTTTTATTAACCGTACGTTTTACCCATTTTTTTCGTTCAAGTAAGTCTATTCTACTGGTCATTGTGCCGGAAGTGATCAGCATTTGTTCAAGTAATTGGTTGGGTGAAAGTGCATGTGGCGGTCCAACACGCAGTAACGTCGCTAAAACATCAAAACCCGCATCGGTAAGCTCATAATCACGAAATGATTTAGTTAATTCATCACTCATGTGTTTTGATATTCGTAACACTCGGCTGGTAATTGCCATAGGCTTGGTATCAAGTTCTGGCATTTGAATTGCCCATTGCTCAATTTTTTTATCGACTTCGTCCATCATTTATCCGAGAGAGTCCCGCGAGAATTTTGGGATTTTAAACTATTATAATGAAGCTAAGGCTAGCAAATTATTCGTTTGAAAGCTATTTAGATCAAGGTTACTAGGCGGGTTATCTAATTTATACCTCAGTTACAGTTGAGTTAGAGCCAGGTTTAAGCAAAGTTAAAAAAATCAATTTAACTTTTGTTTAGACTTATTTTAAAGTTTTGAGGGAATAAGTTGATTTTAAAGTGTTTATTTTCTTTATGTGCTGCTGTGCTTTCTTAAAATTGAATTTTATCGAAAGTTTACCGGTAAAATAATAAATTGACACTTGTGTCAGGTTTTTATTCTGATATATTTAAAGTATAAAACATTTACAAAATTAACCACGGAACTAATTATGACTACAAGTGCAGTTCGTTTCTTATTAAACAACGATGTTGTGACGATAGAGAACATAGATCCCAATTTAACTGTTTTGCAGTATTTACGTGAAGAGCGCTTTAATAGTGGAACGAAAGAAGGGTGTTCTTCTGGCGACTGTGGTGCTTGTACTGTGGTTATTGCTGAATTAGGGAAAGATAGCCAAACACTTAATTATAAATCGATAAATGCCTGTATTAGTTTTGTTGGCAGTTTACACGGTAAACAATTAATTACCGTAGAGCACCTTAAGCAAGGCGCTAAACTTCATCATGTACAACAATCTATGGTAGATAATCATGGTTCACAATGTGGCTTTTGCACACCAGGCTTTGTTATGTCCTCATTTGCTTTACATAAACATAACAACAAGCCTAACCGTGAAGAAGTGCTAGAAGCACTCGCAGGAAATTTATGCCGTTGCACCGGATACCGATCTATTATCGATGCGGCTATAGCATCGAGTGAACATTGTGAAGCTGACTCATTTGCACAACATTATAACCAAACCGTGCAACAGTTGAATGACTTTAAAGGGCTACCATCAGCTAAGCTTTCTAATACGCGTCATTGTTACTTTGCACCAAAAAGTACAGCTGAATTGGCCGAAAAGTTATTATCAAATCCGCAAGCAATTTTAGTTGCGGGTGCGACTGATCTCGCGCTGTCAGTGACACAAAACTTAGCCATCATTGAAGACCTGGTTTATTTGGGTGATGTCACTGAATTACAAACCTTAGAAAATAGCGCTGAAGAATTCATTATCGGCTCAGCAGTACCCTACAGTGATTTTACCCCAATGCTACATGAGGAATATCATGAGCTTGGCGAAATGATTGAACGTATTGGTTCACGACAAATTCGTAATAATGGCACCTTAGGTGGCAATATTGGTAATGCTTCGCCTATTGGTGATATGCCACCAGCGCTAATCGCTTTAGACGCTCATATGACCTTACAACGTGGTAATGAAGAGCGAAAAATAGCCGTAGAAGACTACTTTGTTGATTACAAAAAAACGGTATTAAAAGCGTCTGAATTTATTAAAAATATCTACATACCTAAGTCAAAGCCAGATCAAGTATTGAAAGTTTATAAAATATCTAAGCGCATTGACGATGATATCTCAGCTGTTTTAGCCGCTTTTAATATCGAACTTAAAGATAATATTGTCACGAATGTTCGTATCGCATTCGGAGGCATGGCAGGTATTCCCATGCGTGCTAAACAATGTGAAGCCGCCTTATTAAATAAAACCTTTGATAGCGAAAGTGTCACTGCCGCGCAACAGGCATTAACGCAAGACTTTCAACCTATGTCTGATGTTCGCGCTTCTGATAAATATCGCATGAAAGTCGCACAAAATTTAATCCAAAAATGTTACTTGGAACTACAAAGTAAAAATATTGAAACTCGGGTAGTTAATTATGCGTAGTCTTATAAATACAAAACATTCTAACGAAAATATTAACAATGAATTAGCGTCAGTCGGCCAAGGTGGAGTAGGTCGATCGAAAAAGCACGAAAGTGCTGACAAACATGTCAGTGGTGAAGCGCTATATATTGATGATAGACCAAGCCTTCGTGGCCAACTTCATGCTGCAGCAGGGCAAAGTACGATTGCGCATGGACTGATTAAAAGTATCGACTTATCGGCCGTAAAAGCAGCTGAAGGCGTTGTCGCTGTGATCACAGTAGAAGATGTTCCTGGACATACTGATATTGGTCCCGTGTTCCCTGGAGATCCGGTATTAGCCATTGGTAAAGTTGATTATATCGGCCAGCCAATATTTGCTGTTGCGGCCACTAGCCATGACTTGGCTAGGCGTGCGGTTAAGTTAGCCAAAATTGAATATGAAGCGCTTCCTGCGGTATTAACGGTTAAAGATGCTTTAGCAAAGCAAAGCTTTGTTCGACCGCCTTTTACGATGAAACGTGGTGACTCTGCGACAGCTATTGAGCAAGCGACTCATCAGTTATCAGGTGAAATTTCAGTCGGTGGGCAAGAGCACTTTTATCTTGAAGGTCAAGTTTCAACGGCTGAGCCAACCGAAGATGGCGGCATGACCGTATTTTCATCGTCACAGCACCCGAGTGAAGTACAAAAGCTCGTGGCTGAAGTACTCGATATTCCGCTTAATAAAGTGATTGTGGATACGCGTCGAATGGGCGGTGGTTTTGGTGGTAAAGAAACCCAAGCGGCACCATGGGCTTGTCTAGCGGCGCTTTTATCCAATGTAACAAAACGTCCTGTTAAGTTTAAACTTAGCCGGTCAGACGATATGTGCATGACAGGTAAACGCCATCCATTTGAAAATAATTATCACGTTGGCTTTGATAGTGACGGGCAAATTAAAGGCATAAATATCGAGGTTAACGGCAATTGTGGCTATTCACCTGATTTATCAGATGCCATCGTCGATAGAGCCATGTTCCATTCTGACAACGCTTACTTTTTAGATCAAGCAACGGTCACGGGAAATCGCTGTAAATTAAACACGGTTTCCCACACAGCTTATCGTGGTTTTGGCGGACCACAAGGTATGATGACCATCGAAATGGTGATGGACGATATTGCACGCCACCTAGGTAAAGACCCGTTAGAAATTCGTAAAATCAATTTATACGGTAAAGATGATCGCAACGTCACCCATTATCATCAAACGGTTGAACACAATAAAATGGCGGAATTAATTTCCTCATTAGAGCAAAGTTCAGACTATCAAGCGCGCAGAGCAAGCATTAGCCAGTTCAATATCGAAAATACATTATTGAAAAAGGGCATTGCTTTAACACCAGTAAAATTTGGTATTTCGTTTACTGTTCAGCATTTAAACCAAGCCGGTGCCTTAGTGCACATTTATACCGACGGTACTATTCATTTAAACCATGGCGGTACTGAAATGGGCCAAGGTTTATATACTAAAGTGGCGCAAATTGTTGCTGAAGAATTTCAAGTCGATGTTGATACCGTTGGCGTTTCTGCTACACGCACCGATAAAGTGCCGAATACGTCGCCAACAGCAGCATCTTCAGGAACAGATTTAAACGGCAAAGCGGCACAAGCGGCGGCTAAAACCATCAAAGCTCGTTTGATTGAGTTTGCCTGTGAAAAATATAACGTTAACCAAGCTGAAGTTAGTTTTAAAGAAAGCCATGTCATTGTCGGCCAAGATAAATTTTCATTCGCCGAGTTTGTTCAGCAAGCTTACATGGGGCGAGTGTCACTTTCTTCAACCGGTTTTTATAAAACGCCGAAAATTCATTTTGATCGCGCTACAGGTAAAGGTCGACCGTTTTTTTATTACTCAACCGGTGCTGCAGTATCCGAAGTATTAATTGATACCTTAACGGGTGAATATAAATTATTACGTGTCGATATTTTGCATGACGTGGGGCATTCATTGAATCCGGCCATTGATATTGGCCAAATTGAAGGCGCATTTATTCAAGGAATGGGCTGGTTAACCACTGAAGAGTTGGTTTGGAACGAGCAAGGGCGATTATTATCGAATAATCCTGCAACCTATAAAATTCCAGCTATTAGCGATACGCCAAGCGATTTTAGAGTTGATTTAGTCCCAGACGATCCTAATCGTGAGCAAACTATTTATAACTCAAAAGCCGTTGGTGAACCGCCATTTATGTTAGGTATATCGGTTTGGTCGGCACTTAAAGATGCAATTTCAAGTGTATCCGACTACAAATTAAGTCCCGATTTGGACACCCCGGCTACACCTGAACGCGTACTTTGGGCAGTAGAAGCCATGAAAGATAACGCGTGAGCATTGCGAGCAGATTATGACAACTAACTGGAGTAGCGCTAGCTATAAGTTAAGCAAACAAGGTCAAGCCTATGTATTAGTGACCTTGGTGGGCGTTTCTGGCTCAACGCCAAGAAATAGTGGTACAAAAATGGTTATCAGTCATGATGATATTTTTGACACTATTGGCGGTGGTCACCTTGAACACAAAGCGATTAAATACGCTAAAAAAATGCTAGTTTCAGGCAAAAGTTGCCAACATATTGAGCACTTTCAACTGGGCAGTAATTTAGGTCAATGTTGTGGTGGCAACACGTCGGTGTTATTTGAATGTTTTGCTGCTACAGGCGTAAATATTATGTTGTTCGGTGCCGGGCATGTTGGTAAGGCATTGGTGCCTATTTTAGCGCAACTACCCTGCAAAATTACATGGGTCGATAGCCGAGAAGCGCAGTTTCCAGCTGATCTTTCGTCTTATGAAAATGTCGATAAAGTGGTCAGTGACTCGCCTGAACTCGAAGTAGCTAGCATGCCAGCTAATAGCTACTTCATTGTTATGACGCACAATCATCAAATGGATTTTGAAATATCACAAGCCATTTTAAAGCGGGCAAATTTTCATTATTTAGGCTTAATTGCTTCAAACACCAAATGGCGTCGCTTTCAACAACGCTATAAACATCGAGATATTGATCAAATACAAGTGGCTCGAATGAGTTGCCCCATTGGCTTAGCAGAAGTAGGCGGTAAATTACCGATGGAAGTTGCAGTGTCTGTATCAGCCGAAATTATTAATGTTTACCAAGCTCAACAAGTCAAATTAGCGGTCATAAATGAGCAACACGAACAAGGTAATCAACAAAGTGTAGATGAAAATTTTGCTAGCAAAGCTCGACCTAAATCACAGCAGGGCATTCATTGGCAAGAATTAAAGCAATTACTCAGTACCGACTAACGTTTGTAAGTTTATTATTTCATTAGATAACAACGTCTCAACACCTTGTTATTTTAGAAAATATTATTAATTACGTTTTACAATGTGAAATATCTTTACGTTAGAATCCCCTAATAAAGAGAGTATTATAGTTATCCTCAACAAATTTATAACTTTAAAGCAGGGGATTGAAAGCGCTGCTAATGAGAACAGTAAAATTGGTGGATAGTGACGTAGTCAATTATTGCACCTGACTATTTAAGCAACAAAAAATTAATAGGAAGTATTATGAATTTAGCACAATTAAATGACTTACCCGTCGACGAAGCCACCCACACTTTTATGCAGTGCTGTACATCAGCAGCGTGGGTATCAGGCATGGTTCAGGCTCGCCCTTTTGCTGATAAACAAGATTTAGAAACAAAAGCTGACACAGCGTGGCAAGGTCTTACTGAAGCAGACTATTTAGAAGCGTTTGAAGGTCACCCACAAATTGGTAACGTTGACACCCTAAGAGCAAAATATGCTAATACCAAAGAGCTTGCCAGTGGTGAACAAAGCTCAGTCAGTGAAGCAACAGAGCAAGTGATTGAATCATTAGCGCAAGGTAACGCAGATTATCTGGAAAAATTTGGTTTTATTTTTATCGTTTGTGCAACCGGCAAAAGTGCTGCGCAAATGGTGGCATTATTGCAAGCACGTTTACCTAACGATAAAGCGACTGAACTGGCTAATGCCGCAGAAGAGCAACGCAAAATATTTCACTTACGTTTAGAAAAACTAATATGAGCCAAATAACGACTCATGTGCTTGATACAACGCGTGGTTTACCGGCACAAAATTTACCTATTACCTTGTTTGCTCAAAGCAGTGATGGCTGGAATGAATTAGCAACAGGTGTGACTAACGCTGATGGTCGCATTGTTGGATTATTAGCAGATAATGTTGTACTAGCTGCGGGCGTTTATCGTATGCACTTTGCCACTAAACCTTATTTTGAAGCAAATAAAGAACAAGGTTTTTACCCTTATGTAGATATCGTGTTCGAGCTAGATGGCAGCCCGAGTCATTACCATATTCCATTGTTGTTAACTGCGTTTGGTTATTCAACATACCGTGGTAGCTAAGAATAAATTATGCAGGAAATTAAAATGACCAAAAATAGAAAAACAATTACGCCAAAACCATTAACAAGTGCTGCATTCAGTGCCTTTGGTGATGTTATTGAAGCCAATGCTGAAGCTAAAATAATTGAAATCAATGATGGTTTTACTCAGCGCTACCATGATTTAGCTAAAATTGATGTGACTGATAAAACCGGCCACCCGATTGTAAATATATTTCGTTCGACGCCCCTCGCTCAACCTATCGCGATTAAAATGATGGAACGTCATCCTCACGGTAGCCAAGCTTTCATTCCTATGGGGCAAAATCCTTATATTGTTGTGGTTGCACCTGCTGGTGAATTTGACGTTGATAAAATCGAAATATTTTTGGCGAATTCAAATCAAGGTGTTAACTACCATAAAGGTACTTGGCATCATTTCTGTTTAGCATTGGGTAGTGAAAGTGACTTCTTAGTGATTGATAGAGGTGGCAATGGTGATAACTGTGACGTACTGGAATTGGATGGTTCATTAGTTATTGCCGAATGCTAGATTAACCATAGTGTTTGTTAATACATAAGTTTTTAAAGAAAAATTTTAATCGTACAGAGTAAAAAGACCCATAAAGATCCATTTTGGTTTTTTACTCGCTATTTGAAAATAATATTGGCGTTAACCAATAATATTTCGTCAATATTTATAAAATAGGTAAATAGAATGTTGAAAGTATATCGTGGAGAGCTACTGCATTTTTTGGCTGATCCAGCCAAAGTTGCTCTGCAAGAAAGTTATCAGTACATCGAAGATGGCCTACTCATTATTAAAGATGGACTCATTGAACAAATTGGTGAAGCTGAAGCGCTGCTTGCGTCATTAGATAAAGACCTTGACGTCATTCACTATGAGAATGGCTTAATCATGCCTGGCTTTATTGATACCCACGTGCATTATCCGCAAACAGAAATGATTGCGTCATATGGTGAACAATTATTGGAATGGTTAGAAAATTATACTTTTCCATTTGAACGTCAATTTTCTGACCTAGAACACGGTAAAAAAGTAGCAGAGTTCTTTTTAAGCCAATTACTTGAAGCGGGTACTACCACCGCCTTAGTTTTTGGCACTGTGCATAAAGAGTCAGTAGAAGCATTTTTCACTGTCGCTCAGCAGAAGAAATTACGCATGATTTGCGGCAAAGTGTTAATGGATCAAAATTGCCCTGACTACTTAACTGACACCGCCGAAAGTGGCTATGAAGACAGTAAAGCATTAATCGAAAAGTGGCATAACACCGACCGTTTACAATATGCCATTACTCCTAGGTTTGCACCTACTTGTTCAACAGAGCAACTTAATAAAGCAGGTCAATTGTTAGCCGAAAATCCAAGTGTCTATTTACATACTCATTTAAGTGAAAACAAAGCAGAAATTGCTTGGGTAGAAGAACTTTTTCCAGACAGTGACGGTTATTTAGATGTTTATGATAAAAGTAAATTACTGGGTCGACGTAGCGTCTTTGCTCATGGTGTTCATTTACATGATAGTGAATGTAAACGCTTAGGCGAAACCGGCTCGGCTATTGCTTTTTGTCCTAGTTCAAACTTGTTTTTAGGTAGCGGCTTATTTAATCTTAAACAAGCACAAGCGTTTGATGTCAATGTTGGCTTAGGAAGTGATATTGGTGCAGGCACAACATTTTCTATGTTGAGCACCATAAATGAAGGTTATAAAACACAGCAACTGCGTGGCGATAAACTCAGCCCATTTAAGTCGCTTTATCTAGCCACTTTAGGTGGTGCTATTGCTTTAGATCTTGAAGGCACGATTGGTAATTTTGTTAAAGGCGCTGAAGCAGACTTTATCGTGCTTGATTATCACGCGACGCCGTTAATGGATAGACGCATGCAACATTGTAAAACATTATCAGAAAAACTATTTATTTTAAGTATGTTAGGCGACGAGCGCCATATTAAAGCGACTCATATTATGGGTGAGCGAGTATAAAATTACTCGCTCAAGCTTAAAAAATAGTAACAACAAAAATTAAAATTAAAGACTTTGAACACTAAGGAATATTATGGATCCGTATATTAATGAATGGCTAAATTTAGTCATTCGGTTTGCTCACCTTATTACGGGCATCGCCTGGATAGGTGCGTCTTTTTACTTTGTTTGGTTAGACAACCATTTAGAAACACCACCGCAAGAAAAAGCCGATAAAGGCATTGGCGGCGATCTTTGGGCTATTCACGGCGGTGGCTTCTACGAAGTGGCCAAATATAAACTTGCCCCACCAAAAATGCCAGCGACATTACATTGGTTTAAATGGGAAGCGTATACCACTTGGATCACAGGGTTTTTATTATTATCATTGATGTTTTACGTCGGTGCTGAATCTTATTTAATTGATAAGCGCGTTGCGGATTTATCGCAGATGCAAGCCATTTTATTAGGCCTTGGCTCTATTGTGGTAGGCGTCGGTATTTATGAATTTTTAGTCCGTACCAAGCTAAGAAACCATGGCATTATTTTAGGGTTAATCTTAATCGTTGTTGCTACGGCGTTGTCTTATGGTTTAACCCAAATATTTAGTGCGCGTGGTGCTTACATGCACATGGGCGCTATCATAGGTACGATTATGGCGGGCAACGTGTTTTTCGGTATTATGCCGTCACAACGTGCCTTAGTTAAAGCGGTTGAAGAAGGTAAAGCGCCAGATCCAGCTTATGGCTTAAACGCGAAAGTGCGCTCGACTCATAATACTTATACGACCTTGCCAATTATCTTTATTATGATTTCAAATCATTACCCAATGACCTTTAATCATAGCGCTAATTGGTTAATATTAATTGCTATTATTTTGATCACTGCCGCCGTTCGCCAGTATTTTGTCTTACGTCATTTTGGTAAACAAAAACCACTAATATTAGTAGCGTCTGTAGTTGCCACGGTTGTGCTAGCGGTTGCTATCGCACCGCGTTCAGTTGAAATCAGCGAAGCGCAGCAACAACAGGTGGTGACAAACGCACAAGTAACACAAATAATAGAGCAACGTTGTGGCTCATGTCACTCAGAAAATCCTACAGATGATATTTTTACTATCGCACCTGCAGGCATTGTATTTTCTGATATTGACACAGTTAAACAGTGGGCTCCTCGCATTCAAGCGCGAGTAATCGACGCTAAAGATATGCCATTTATGAATAAATCTGAAATGACAGACGATGAGCGAACTACCTTAGCGATTTGGTTAGCGAAATTAAAATAGTTTTCTCTACTGTACTTAAGGTACAGTTTTGAAATGTAGTTTACTTAAAAGGCAGTTATATTAACTGCCTTTTTATCTTTCGCTTTTCATTGCTTTAATAATATAAAGCAATAATACATGTAGGTCGGGCTTTAGCTCGTCACAGAAGCTACAACACTATTAACAGCGTACTTTAGAATATGTTCTATTATGACGAATTAGCTATCCAGCGGATTAAAAAACGCATTATTTTAATTGGTAATACGTATTAAAAATATAAAATATCAGTAGGACTTTCGACTATATTTAGCGGTTACAGGTCTTATTTAAATAGGAATTTTTGTGAGTAAAGACAAAGTATTAGAAGGTAGTATTCGACAAAAGAACAAGGCTATTATTTTTGACGCTGCGAAGAAAGAGTTTGTAACCTATGGTTTCAAAGGCGCGTCGATAAAACGTATAGCCGAGCGGGCGAATATAGCTCGAGCTAATATTCATTACTACTTTAAAGATAAAACAGACTTATATCAGCAATTACTCAGTAATATTATTGCCGTGTGGAATAGAGATTACGACACGCTCAATGTTGATAACGATCCCAAAGAAGTACTTAGCGCCTATATTCGTGCGAAAGTCATGCACTCTAAAAATGATCCTGACGCTTCAAGAATATTTGCAAGTGAATTAATTCATGGTGCACCTGTGCTAAACGAATACTTAAATAATGATTTTAAGGTTTGGTTAAACAGTAAAGTTATGATTATCGAGTCATGGGTAAAACAAGGCTTAATTGACCCTGTAAATCCGCACCATTTATTATTTTTAATATGGAGTTCAACACAACATTACGCCGACTTTAATGTGCAAGTTGTTGCTGCTCTAGATAAAGAAGCCATGAGTGACGATGACTTTGAAGATGTGGTTACGTCATTAACACAAATCATACTTAAAGGCTGTGGTATTAGCTAAAGGAGTTTATAAACGCCGGTCATTTACGACCGTATCGCGACAATTTTCCAACTAACAAGTACAGATAGTACAGTTAATGCAGTTAATGCAGGTATTGCTAATAGTGTTAGCGCTTAAGCGTTTTTAGTGAATTTTGTCGGCGCTGATCGTATCATCGCCGACGTTGTTTGCACTATAAATTAAGATGAATTTAACGTTATGGTTGAAATTTAAATTATAGCGAGAAATAGCTTGCCAAACCTTGCTCTTCTGCCAACTCAGCTGCAACCGATGCTACGGCTAAATCTTGTAAGCCAACACCTGTGCCGTCGAATAAAGTAATTTCACCATCACTTGTTCTACCGGGTTTAACACCATTGATAACATCGCCAATTGGTACAATATCAGCTTCTTTAATTAAACCAGAAGCAATAGCATGTTGTGCTTCACCAATGGTAATAGATTGTGCTAGTTCATCAGTAAACACGGTTGCAGTTGCTAATAGTGCAGCATCTACTTCTTGCTTACCTTTAGTATCGGTACCCATACACGCGATGTGCGTACCAGGTTTTACCCAGTTTTTATCGATTAAAGATTCAAATGCTGAAGTGATCGTGATAATAACGTCAGCTTGTGAGCAAAGCTCTTCACGGCTTACCGCTTCAAATGGGATGTTCAGCTCTTTACATACGCCAGCAAGGTTACTCAATTTGTCAGCGTGTAAATTCCAACCAACAACTTTTTCAAAATTACGTTGCTCTAGTGCTGCACGTAATTGAAAGGTCGATTGGTGACCAGCACCGACCATACCCAATACTTTAGCGTCTTTACGTGCTAAATGGGCAATCGACACAGCAGAAGATGCGGCTGTACGAACGGCTGTTAAGTAGTTGCCACCGACCAGCGATTTTAATTTTCCCGTGTCAGGATCAAATAAAATAACCGTTGACTGATGATTTGTTAAACCTTTTTCTGTATTACCAGGCCAGTAACCACCAGATTTTAAGCCTAACACCATACCATCGCGATCAAAGCCTGATTTAAAACCATATAATGCATTTTCATGGCCTATTGCTTCGCGGATCACAGGGAAATTATAGGCAGTATTTTTTGCCATAGCAGCAAAAACACTTTCGACAGCAGTAAACGCGTTATCACGTCCCACTATTTTTTGGCATACCGCTTCAGATATTACTGAAACGCCTTTGTTTTGATGGGTTGTTGAATGACTCATGTATGTATCCTTAAATAATGCTCCCTCTAATATAAGCTAAAGAGGGCAATGATATAAATTGATGCTATATCACTGAACATTTAAAAAAACTCCCAAAGGCTAATGTTAGAAGGGGGAAGTTCGTTATCGCCGGTTGGGTGGCTTACTGTAAACGACACTTTTAACATTTGCGCTAAGGGAGAAATATAAAACTTTTATAAAATTAACGCTTAACTTAGAAAGCTTTACCACGTGCAGACACTGGCCATAAAACTTCTACTTTACCGTTACGCACACCAACATAGTAGTCATGTACGTTACAAGTAGGATCACAATGACCCGGTACTAGCTTTAATTTTTCATTAATTTTTAATGTGCCATTAGGATCTGAAATCACCCCATGTTCATCTGAACATTTGATATATTCAACATCATTGCGACCAAATATGTAAGGTAAACCACTATCTACAGACTGTGCTTTAAGACCCGCATCGCAAATCGCCTTGTCAGCTTTTGTGTGACTCATTACTGACGTTAAGATGAATAAAGCGTTTTCAAATTCTGATATTTTTTTACCATCTTTATCAAGGATACGTTGGTAATCAGCATCCATAAACGCATAAGAACCACATTGTAATTCATTGAATACGCCTGAGTTACCTTCAAAATAGTAAGATCCAGTACCACCACCGCCTACAATGTCACATTCAAGGCCTTCAGCTTTAAGCATTTCAATTGTGCGCGCTACCATGCCAATTGCAATATCCAGTTTTTCTTTGCGTGCTTCGTAGCTTTCCATGTGCTGCATTGCACCTTGGTATGCTTGAATACCCGCAAATTTTAAACCTGGTGTTGCATGTATCGCTTTAGCAATATCGACAACCGGTTGACCTTCACTAACACCACAACGGCCAGCACCACAGTCAATTTCAACTAAACATTCAATTTCAGTGCCGTGTTTTTTAACTGCTAGTGCAAGTTCTGCCACATTTTCAATATCATCTACACAGCAAAGTGTGCGAGCACCTAGTTTAGGCATACGGGCTAATCGGTCAATTTTCGCTGGGTCACGCACTTGGTTTGATACAAGAACATCTTTAATACCGCCGCGAGCAAATACTTCAGCTTCAGAAACTTTTTGACAACATACACCACAACTATCACCAAGTTTTTCTTGTAATAGGGCAATATCAACAGATTTATGCATTTTACCGTGTACGCGATGACGAACACCCATTTCTTTTGCATAGTTCCCCATAGTGACAATGTTTCGCTCTAAAGCGTCTAAATCAACCACTAAACAAGGGGTTTGAATATCAGCTTCTGCCATACCAATGGCTGCGGGAACGTCGTAACCTACTTCTAAATTGCTTGTTGTCATTTTATCTCCAAAATTTCTGTTGTTATTAAGTTTATATCTTTGAATTTAATCTATTTATTCATCCATGGCAGTTTGTCTAAATCGACATTACCACCGGTAAGAATTACCCCAATACGTTTACCTTTGAAAACGTTTGGGTTTTTAAGAATAATGGCTAAGGTGACAGCACTACTAGGCTCTACGACTATTTTCATACGCAGCCAAATGAGCTTCATTGCAGCGATAATTTCATCTTCTGTTGCCGTTAAAATGTCGGTAACGTGATTTTTAACAAAATGCCAAGTTAAATCTTTTAGGGGAACTTTAAGACCGTCTGCCACCGTATCTGGAGCATCGTCAGCAATAATATGACCGGCTTTAAATGATCGGGCTGCATCGTCAGCATTTAGTGGCTCTGCCGCATATATTTTTATGTTAGGCGCTATGGTCGATAAGGTTAAGCAAGTGCCTGAAATCATGCCGCCGCCACCAATGGGAGCGACCACCATATCTAAATTTTTTACCTGGCTGGCTAGCTCCTTTGAGCAAGTTGCTTGGCCGGCAATTACCCGCGGGTCATTGTAAGGATGCACAAAATCAGCACCCGATTTAGCCACAACATCTGCAAACACCGCTTCACGCGATGTAGTCGAAGGTTCGCACTCAATAATAGTGCCGCCATAACCAATTACTGCGTCTTTTTTCGCTTGCGGGGCCGTTCTTGGCATAACAACCGTAACGGGAATACCGCGTCGACCGGCCGCATAAGACAGCGATAACGCATGGTTACCTGATGAATGCGTAGCAACACCAATTTTTGCTGCTTCTTCTGATAAACCAAACACAGCGTTACATGCACCACGCACTTTAAATGCGGCGGCCTTTTGTAAATTTTCACATTTGAAATACAGCTCGGCACCGGTTAGTTCATTTAAAAACCGCGAAGTTAAAATAGGCGTTTCATGAATATATGGTTTAATACGTTCATGTGCTTCGAGTACATCATCATAGGTTGGAATGTACATTTTATCTTGTGTTGGACTGTTCAAATTTGACTCCTTTTCTACCGGGTGAACGCTATTTGTTAAACGATGGCTATGTTTTCTAATGTTTTGATTAATATAAAAATATTATCTATCTTATGTTTAAATTTTTACATGGTTTCTTATGTCTTTTGTTCCTTACAAATTGCTATGTGTTTTGTTATTTACAATATAAGTAGGCTTAATTTCTAATTAATTCCACCTTATGGAAAATATTCAGTTCACGCAAATAAGATGGATTTCATCATGTGAAATATAATTATTTCACTATTAAGTATATTAAATTTTACCCTTAAATTTCAGTATCTTATTGTTTACTTGTTTTTTTAATTGCCTTATTTTTCATAATGTGAAATTGATATGAGTCTGTTAGACTATTTATTAATGTAGTTTTAGCTTTATATTTGAATATAGAATTTGACGAGTAGGGTAGCGAACACAATGGATAATAATCTTATGAAAAAACATAAACCAGAATCTCGAATTCAAGTTATCGACAGAGCGGCGATGCTATTAGACGCAATCTCACGCTACTCTTTACCCGTAACACTTAAGGCGCTTAGTGCTGACACTAACTTAGCGCCTTCGACCGCTTTTAGAATTTTACATTCCTTGATCGATAACCATTTTGTCGATCGAGATACCGCTGGCAGATATCAGTTAAGTGGTCGACTAATCCGCTTGAGTAGTAACCAAAGTAAAGATATAGATTTTCGTCAAGTTGCCATACCTTATATGGAAAAGCTGCGTGATAAATTTGGTGAAACGATTAATCTAACCACCCGAGAAGGTGACGTGATTATTTATGTTGAAAAATCAATTCCTAACAGAATGATGCATGTACAGCAGATTATTGGCAGTCGCGCGCCCTTACACGTGACAGGTGTTGGCAAGATGATGTTAGGAAGAGAGGGCGTAGAAGGCATTCACGGTTATGCTCAACGGACAAATTTACCAACTTATACACGTAAAACCTTTTCCAAATTAGAAGCTCTGGTAGAAGAATGTCACGCGTGTGTTGAAAAAGGTTACGCCTTCGACAATGAAGAGGCTGAAATAGGCGTAGGCTGTATTGGCGTACTTTTATATGACAGATACGGTGAAGTTGTCGCCGGTTTATCTGTCTCTGCACCCATTCAAAGACGAAAAGATGAATGGGTAAAGCATTTAGTCAAAGCCGGTAAATCAATTTCCATCGAGCTTGGTTATGTCACTAGTAAGGCATAAAAGGCGATAGCATTATTGAATTAACCTGACAAACCTGACTAAAGTCTAAGCGCATAAAGATTAACGTTAAATAGGGCGATCAAATGCATAACATAGGGTATTTGTGCTTCCTGTTTAAACCAAATTTTAAAAACTAAAGAGTGAATACTATGTTAACAATAAATAGATTAAATCAATCAGAAGCTAAATTAATTATTGATGGAGCGGTGACTAAGGCCAAGGAATTCGGTATACCTATGTGTATTTCGGTGGTAGATGAATCAGGAAATTTAATTGCTTTTGAACGTATGGATGGAGGGAAAATTCACAGTATTACACTTTCACAAGATAAAGCGTTTACCGCAGCATCAGCCCGAAAGGGCACACATATATTTAATCAAGTTTGTATTCCGGGACATGAAAATAATTTATTTGGTATACACACAGCGTTAGGTGGGCGTATGTGTATCGTTGGAGGTGGCCTACCAATTTTCTACAAAAATGAAGTAGTTGGTGGCATTGGTGTTAGTTCAGGCTCTCCAGAGCAGGATTTAGGTTGTGCACAAGCAGGTGTTGATACATTTAGCCGTATTTCTTCGTAAGATAAGTGTCATACCAAGTTGATTAATTAGCTGCTCATTTTTAATGGTTAAAATAAATAACGACGGCGTTATAAAATTTATAAGTAGAATACCTACTGACTAAATATTATGCCTTGTCATTATCCATTTTTCCTCATGAAAAAGTAGAACACTTATTTAATCAAATTAGTTTAAAGCCAAATTAGTCAGCAGTAATGTTTATAACTATTACTGATATTTTACGAAAATTAACACCAATAACCCATGAGTGACCTTTCATTCATGGGTTTTTTCATGCGGTAAAACTCGTTAAGTCAGTCGTAAATTGAACTCTGCAATAAAACTAATTTCTTGACACTATTGACAGGTTTTTAGGTTTAAGGATAGGATTGATGTGTTGCTCTGTAACAAGTAAAAAGTAAAAATATGACAGGGTGCACAAAAAAATAGCTCACGAAAGTTAAATTTTAAAAATATTTATACACTGCCAGTATTGTAACCAAGGCAGAAAGACGTAAAAAGTCCTGATGTATTTTTTAGCAAAATGAGTGATGATTCGTCAATATGTGCAACAACATATGGGTCAAACTTTAGCATAATAAAAAATGCCCTAATATATAAACAACAAGAGAGTTGTAGTTATGGATCAAGCGAGTGATGTTGGCGAAAAAAACACCAGCGAATTAAGTTTTTTAGAACGTTTATTTAAATTAAATTCGCATAATACTAACGTAAAAACAGAGCTTATGGCGGGTCTTACAACATTTGTAACCATGTCATACATCATGTTTTTAAATCCAATTATTATGTCGAAAACAGGTATGCCTTTCGATGGTTTATTTCTTGCGACTTGTTTAGGCGCGGCTATTGCTACCATCATGATGGGGCTTTATGCAAACTGGCCGGTAGGACTAGCGCCCGGTATGGGGCTTAACGCCTTTTTTACCTTTTCTGTTGTTGGCTCTATGGGCTATAGCTGGGAAATTGCTTTAGGTGCGGTGTTTCTTTCAGGGGTTATTTTCGTTTTTATGAGTGTCACTCGGCTGCGAGAGTGGATGCTTGACAGTATTCCTCTAAGCCTTCGACTCGCTATGACGGCAGGCGTTGGATTATTCCTCGGCTTCATTGGTTTACGTTTCACTGGTATTGTTGTACCAGACCCAGATAATATTGTTGCGCTTGCTGACCTAACACATTTTGGCTTTGGTGAATTCGGTCCGGAAGCTCCAGCACTAGGCTTTTTAAGCTTTTTACTGATTGCAGTCTTGAGTTACCGAAAAGTATTTGGCGCGGTTTTAATAGGCATTGCGGTAACAACATTAATTGCCTTTATTATGACCTGGGTGCTACCAACAGACTTCTTTGTTGTAGCAGAAGCAGCTAAGTCATTTGCACCGGCTACTGGCTTTGTAAGTTATAATGGCATGTTAGCCGTGCCGGATTTTTCTGCCCTTGAACCTATACTTTGGAAAGCGGATATTGCAGGCGCCTTTCAAGTTGCTTTAATTCCCGTCATTGTTACTTTCTTATTTGTTAACATTTTTGATACCGCAGGTACATTAATGGGTGTTGCTGAACGGGCTAATTTACAAGACAAAAACGGTAAAATTGTTGGTTTAAGTAAGTCGTTAAAAGCAGATTCAATTTCTTCTGTTATCGGTACTGCTTTTGGTTGTCCGCCGGTTACATCTTACGTAGAGTCTGCCGCTGGTGTTGCTGTAGGAGGCCGTACAGGTTTAACCGCGGTCACTATTGGCTTGTTATTTGCTGTCGGTATGTTCTTTTTACCGCTAGCGCAAATGCTACCAGGCTTCGCGGTTGATGGCGCACTTATTTACGTTGCCATGTTGATGATGAGCTCTTTAAGAGGCTTAGATTGGGACGACTTAACCGAGTATGCACCAGCCGTAAGTACAACCGTTATGATGGCGTTTACATTCTCAATCGCTAACGGTATCGCTTTTGGTTTTATAACCTATACGGTGCTTAAATTAGGCTCAGGTAAATATAAAGATATATCAAATGGTGTTTGGGCGTTAACAGCATTATTTATTGCTAAATTTATCTTCTTAACATAATTACAGCATACTAAGATCATAAAAGCCTTTCATTTTGAAAGGCTTTTTGCTTTCTGGTAATAATTCTAATACTCATTGATTACAAATATTCAACAATAGCTAAGTTTTCATTAATTAGTGGTGTTTCATGGCAACTTGCCAATAGCCGTTTTAACCTTTATGCGTATAACATTTATCAATCGGAGCCAAAAGGAATTGCCCCAGTCAACCGGCGCGTAAAGCTGTACTGAGGTAAATCGATAAAGACGTAAAAAAAACAGGTATTTGAAATTCCCTATTAGAGAGTTTCAAATACCTGAGTTCATAGCGACTGAGTTAGTGCCATAATTTTAGCCGTCTGCGTTAATGGCTTTTATTAGTTCAGCAAGGCAAGCTTCGTTTTGCTCATGTGGCACTTGACATGTACCCGCCGCATTGTGTCCACCACCATTATATTTCAACATTAATTCGCCAACATTTGTTTTTGAACTGCGATCGAAGATAGACTTACCGGTAGCAAATACAGTATTTTGCTTTTTAAGCCCCCACATAATATGAATCGAGATATTACATTGTGGAAATAAGGCATAAATAACAAAACGATTACCGGAATAGATAATGTCTTCTTCCCTTAAGTCCAGCACAACTAAGTTATTGTGAACGGTTGCACAACGCTTTATTTGTGCTTTAAATTTTTCTTCATGTTCAAAGTAAAGATCGGTTCTTTCTTTAACATCGGGTAGGGCAAGTAACTCATCAATATTATGATCTTTGCCAAACTCGATTAAATCCATCATGAGTTCATAGTTAGAGATACGAAAGTTTCTAAACCGTCCTAAACCGGTGCGAGAATCCATTATAAAATTTAGTAATTCCCAACCTTTAGCATGTAAAACCTCTTCCATATTAAATTGCGCTGAGTCGCCTTTATCGACTGCCTCCATCATCTCTTTCCAGCTTGCTGGGAAAGTTTCAGCACCGCCGTAATAATCATATACAACACGTGCAGCTGAAGGGGCATCAGGGTCTATTACATGATTATCACGCTTTTTATTACGAATTGTTTCACTGTGATGATGGTCAAATGCGATATGCACTCCGTCAACAAAAGGTAAGTTAGTCGATATATCATCTGGACCTACAGCAATAATACCGTCTTGCATATCTTTTGGATGCACAAAGAGAATGTCGTCAACTAAATTAATATGCTTGAGCAAAATAGCACAAACTAAGCCATCGAAATCGCTCCGAGTGACCAAACGGTATTGTTTATTATCCGACTTTGTATTATCTGACATTGATTGTCTCCATATAGCTAGAATTCTTTTGTTATAGACCACTATATTGTTTATTCAAACATAATTACAAGAGATTAATTAATAACATAAAGAACTTATCGGCAAATAAAGTTGTTAATTTTTAGATTTTACCTTGCCATATTGTTGTTGGGTTAAAATTCAAAGTCGTCAGGATACTTATTCGTTATCTCCCAAATATAAGCTTATCTTTATTGTTAGGCAGGTAAGAAGACAAAAAAGGCTGCTAACTCAGAAGTTTAGTTTTTAATTCTCCTATAAAATGAATTTAATTAAAGCGAAACAGTATGTTGTGTTCAGCTAGATTTAATAAAGCGCGATAAATATATTTATAATCAGCTTTACAGGTATTTAAAACAGAAAGTATCATTAGAAACCAATAGCTATTTCAAATATTACAATTGTCATCTTTCATTCAAATTACTGTCATATAAATTGATTAATTTAAAGGAGATTATCAATAGGAGTATTTGTGATGCAAACTAAAAATTGGCAAGTAGAAAACTTAAGTGATATTGAAGAATATTTTGACTATCAGAAGAAAAAAAATAGTAAACAGGCTAAGCGTAAATGGCGAGAAATAGAAGCCTTTAAGGAGCAAAAAAGAATGCAGCGAGAAATGGCGTCTTATGATAGTTACGTAACGCATTAAATTTAAAATACCGTGCAGCTAAAAGTAATTTCTAGAGCGCCAATTATTGAAAATTCGTTGTCGTAGTTGGTGCGCTTAACTTCATTTTATTTGAATTAGCCAAACTTATTTACATTTCTCAGAAATTTCAGCTGATGTACTCTGGTCAAACCAAACAGCATTACGGTATAATCTGTTTTTTGCATTAACCGTGTATCGCTTCATGAAGTTTCCTGGACGCCGTCAACATAGACATTATTTCCCTGTAGATAATAAAAACCCGTTAACAAACCAAGTAAATCCTAGCTCAAATGCCACGCAAAACTATATTGTGGGTATTGATCAGGTGCTGGTCGATATTGAAGCTAAAGTGGATCAAGCATTTTTAGACGAATTTGATTTACACCGCGGCATGTCGCAAGTTATATCAGACGAAGTTACACAGCGTCTTTATCAGCGTTTAAAAGATGAATCTTTAATTAATTATGAGTTTGCCGGCGGAACGATTGGTAATACCATGCATAATTACTCGGTACTAGCGGATGACCGTTCGGTGTTACTCGGTGTTATGTCGAAAGATATTCATGTTGGTGATTATGCCTACCGATTCATTAGTAATACCTCTTCACGCGTCGATTTAAACTATCTTCAATCGGTTGATGGTCCCATTGGTCGTTGTTTCACCTTAATTGACGATACTGGCGAACGTACCTTTGGTATTAATGCCGGTTTAATTAACCGTTTACATCCTGATTCTATTGATGAGTCATTAATCGCTGGTGCATCAGCGTTGGTTATTAGCTCTTATCTTATGCGCACTCAACCTGGTGACACAATGACTGAAGCTGCTGTTAAAGCGGTAAAATGTGCGAATGCTGCCGGTGTACCGGTTGTACTAACCTTAGGCACTAGGTTTTTAATAGAAGAAGAACCTGAATTCTGGCGCGACTTCGTACACAAATATGTCAACATACTGACCATGAACGAAGAAGAAGCTTTAGCTATTACAGGCATTGAAGATCCTCTGCTTGCGGCTAATAAATGCCTAGATTGGGTTGATATGGTGATATGTACTGCCGGAAAAGATGGCTTATACTTAGCAGGTTATGTTGACGAGGTGTTTAAACGAGAAAGTGAATACCCATTACTATCTGGCGAGATCCACGAATTCAATCGTTATGAATATTCTCGCCCAATGTTACTAAACGACTGCAAAGAACCTATGCGAATTTACACCCATTCTGCGCCATATATGGGCGGTCCTGAAAGTATTAAAAATACCAATGGTGCTGGCGATGCGGCACTTGCGGCGATATTGCATGATTTAAGTGCTAATGTTTATCATAAAAATACGGTCGCTAACTCCAGCAAACATGAGCAACCGGCTTTAACGTATTCATCATTATCGCAAATGAGTAAATATGCCAACCGTGCAAGCTATGAAGTGTTAGTACAGCATTCGCCGCGTTTATCTCGTGGGTTACCAGAACGTGAAGACAGCTTAGACCAAGCTTATTGGGCACAGTAGTTCTTTCATTTACTTATAATTAAAAGCCAGCTCTCTTGGCGAGCAATTATGATAGTGACTATTTAATTAGTAAAATTAAGACTACAATGGCTGCGCTTTTTCGATGACAAAGCGCACCGAGCGTTCAATTATATCAATTTGATTAATCCCTTTAATGAGAATATTAACTTTTTTGCATGACAACTCTAACAACACATAAATCATCACAACGCCGCTTACTTATTGCACTTGCTATTACCAGTGTGTTTATGTTGTTACAGCTAGTTGGTGCCTTTTATGCCAATTCTTTGGCTGTATATGCCGATGCAGGGCATTTATTTGTTCATAATAGCTCACTATTTATTGCCTTAATTGCCTCAACCTTAGCGATAAAGTTTGGACAAACCTTTAGTGATGGATATCGTCGTCTAGAGTTATCAGGTGGATTGATTAACGGTACGTTATATATATTGATCAGTTGTTGGATTTTACTGCAAGGTGCTGACCGGTTATTTGGTCACGAGCATCATGACGAACATGAAATAAATACCTTTGTAATGTCAGCTGTTGCCTCGCTAGGCTTCTTATTTCACGGCGCCTCAGCGTATGTTTTATATAAAGGCCGTAAAGACAGTGTTAACGTTTACGCGGTATTCTTGCATACTTTTTTTGATTTACTGTCGACCATAGTTACCTTCGTTACCAGTATTGTCATTCATGCCACGGGTTGGACGGTTGTCGACTCATTATCAAGCATACTTATTTCTGTCTTTGTATTATTTACCGGCTCCAAGCTACTTTATAAATGTATTAAAGGCTTGTTTTTCAATGGCGTTAGGTTACCAGCGTTGAAGAAAATTGAAGCCGCTTTACAAAGTGTCGAACACATAGACAATGTGCATAACTTAATTGTTAAAAGCGACAACGGAGAAGTTGTAGTTGGTGCGCATATTGTACTCAAAAATCAATGTACATTAGAAAAACACGATGAAGTTTGTCGCTTTCAAGTCGAACGGGTATTAAAAGAACAGTTTGCTATCACAAACAGCGTTTTACAAGTTGAAGCGAGCGGTTGTAAACATAGTTAATATCAAGTGACTACCCCGATAACATTTTAGCAAAACTTTAACATCTTTCGATGCTTGAACGTGAGATGTTACCTGCATAACTTCTATTAACTTATTACCATAAATACCTGATATTTCATCGTTTCTCCCTAGATATAAAATAGTTCCTCTAATGATTAAAATTGATTGTTATTTAATAAATTCTTATACAGTAATAGCTTAAGACCTTCATAATATGTATATTATGAAGGTCTTTTTACATAAAAAGGATTTTTCATGTTACCCATTCATGGACGTTGGAAAATAAAAGTTGTAGATAAAGTACTCATGCAGTGGTTTGCAGACTCATGGAACGAAGAAGCTGTAATCTCTTATGTAAAAGAGTTTAAAGCCGCGGCAGCACCATTAATTGATGGTGAATGGGCAATAATTTCCGTTTTTGAACATTGGGAGTTGGGTATTCCAGAAATAGAGCGTCATGTAATTGAGCTCTGCGAATGGTTTAAACAAAATGGCTGTATTAAAGATTGTCATGTTTATAGTAAAAATACACTAAAAAACATGCAACTTGAAAAAATGATATCGCATACAGAAAATGGTTACGAGCGTTGTGTGTTTAACAATGCAAATGAAGCGATTATCTGGCTCGACACGCAAGGCTTTAAGGTCACTCAACCACAATTCTTATATGACATAGATATGTCCCACCCTGAAGCCTAATAACACCATAATTAGCTATACTATTTCCTTGAAATAACATTAATTAATGAGAAGTATTAGGTATGTTTGAATGGAAAAACCTTGATCACACTTAATAAATATTACCCTGCAGGTGGCCGCACTGAACAAGAGATTGACGTTATGGATGTTAAACCGACAGAGCGACCAGATGTTTTTCTTGCAATGGCGAAGTTGCCTTACGCCAGTGTAGAAAAACCCGTGGTTATATATCGCCAAACTTTAGCGGATGGTGAAATAGAATATCGAACCGTATCGGCAAGGTGCCCACATCAGGGAGCAGATATCAGCCGCGATACACTTAAAGCCGATGGTAATGTTTATTGCTCATTACATGGCCGTCCAATTTGTATCTTTAGTGAATATAATCATGCTTACTTAACTGTAAAGAGAGCAGGTAAATTTGTTATCGTAAAATCCTAAAACCTTCTAATATCGGCACAATCCACTAACCACTCGTTTTTTTCAACGAATTACCCCAATTACCCGAATTAGTAATTAGTGAAAGTGATTATTGAGTAAGATCTTACTTTAATGTCCTTTGCTTTTCTCGGTGTAGGACGAAGTCCCTCGGTGCCTCGGTGGTGAAATATATTTGTCGTGCTTTTTTGTGTTGGGTTTTACTTGACGGTTTTACCACTGAGTTTTCGTGAATGTAAGGGATTAAAAGATTAAAGACTCTACCACCGAGGCACCGAGGCGCTTTGCGCTACACTGAGAAGTGATAAGGGACTTTTATTGTAAGATCTTACTTTATAGTTTTTTGCTCTTCTCGGTGGAGGACGAAGTCCCTCGGTGCCTCGGTGGTGAAATATCTTTGTCGTGTTTTTTTGTGTTGGGTTTTGCTTGACGGTTTTACCACTGAGTTTTCGTGAATGTAAGGGATTAAAAGATTAAAGACTCTACCACCGAGGCACCGAGGCGCTTTGCGCTACACTGAGAAGTGATAAGGGACTTTTATTGTAAGATCTTACTTTATAGTTTTTTGCTCTTCTCGGTGGAGGACGAAGTCCCTCGGTGCCTCGATGGTGAAATATCTTTATGCTTTTTAGTGATTGTCAGCGAATTACGCTAAATACCCAAATTAGAGATAAAGATGTTTAATTCGATAATTAGTATTTATTGTTTACGAAGATGAATTCTTGTGCCGTAAGGGATTTAAAGATTAAAGACTCTACCACAGAGGCACCGAGGCGCTGCGCGCTACACCGAGGAGGGATTAATGATTAGTGAATTTTATTGTAAGAACTTACCCTGATCTTTTTTTTGCTTTTCTCGGTGTAGGACGAAGTCCCTCGGTGCCTCGATGGTGAAATATCTTTATGCTTTTTAGTGATTGTCAGCGAATTACGCTAATTACCCAAATTAGAGATAAAGATGTTTAATTCGATAATGAGTATTTATTGTTTACGAAGATGAATTCTTGTGCCGTAAGGGATTTAAAGATTAAAGACTCTACCACAGAGGCACCGAGGCGCTGCGCGCTACACCGAGGAGGGATTAATGATTAGTGAATTTTATTGTAAGAACTTACCCTGATCTTTTTTTTGCTCTTCTCGGTGTAGGACGAAGTCCCTCGGTGCCTCGGTGGTGAAATATCTTTGTCGTGCTTTTTTTGTCAGGTTATTACGCTCTTAACTGCGCGTCTAAGCTATCAACAACTTCACTCCAATCTGAGTCCAGCTCTATAGCTTCTATTAAAAATTGCTTTTGAGACGTGCTCCAAAAATCAGCGTCAGCAAGCTGCTGTTTTTCAGGTATACCGCGATGTATAACAATAAAACTTTCAATTTCCTTATCACTATTTTTGATACCCAACTGGGCGAATAAACTTGTCATATCGTGGTTTGAACGATCCATAAAATATTCCTTTTTACTAGATGCCTAAGTATAGAGCTTATCTATAAATTTACACGGTATTATTCAACAGTGTTAAGCTATTTAAGTCTCAACTGAAGATGGTGTCGATACCATTTTAGTTTTTGTGCTACTGCTGCTAATAGCGGTACCTAATAACGATAACAGACAATAGCCAGTGAAGTAAAAAAATCCAGGACCTAAAGCAGATAAAGTTTCGCTGCTAACAATAAAGTCTAACTTAAAGCCAAATATTGCCATTTGTTGTTGAGTCGCTGTTTCTGCGTGGTTGGTTGATAGCACTGCAAGAAAAATAGCCACAACAAAAACATCGGCCATTGACCATTTACCAATTTTACTAATAACGTTATAAACTATGACTTCTAATCGTGTGTGTTTTTTTGTGTAAGCGAGAGTGAGTAAAATAAATTTCACCACGGGAATACACACTGAAAAAGCAAAAATTAAGAGCGCCACTAATATGCGTTCATCTTGCCAAAGCTCTTGTATCGTTTGCAATAAAGACAAGTTTTTATCGATTAAAGTATTCGTTATTTTTGCGCCACTCACATTGGCGGTCATCGCCATGTTAAGTGAAAACATAGGTAATAAAATACCCGGAATAAATAAGCCAATGGCGATAAGGTTGAAGAAAAAACCTACATGTTTCTTAATCATAATGTGATAACGTTTTCCAAGCACAATAAATTTTATTGTGAATAATGAATGTGATGCTTTTGTTGATAGTTATGCTGATAATTATATTTTCTGCAATTAACGCTAGTTATGCAAGACTACTTTTTTGTTTGCACTTCGGTTAGTTTATCAACCGTTGCGGAACATGACTTTAGAAAAACTGACATAAAGTATTCCACTTCCGGCATTTGCAGTTTAAGTGTTGCTAGTTTCAACTCTAAGCGTTCTTTTACATGATCAAACTCATGGTTTTGATGGTTCAATTCGTCAAGTGCTTTAATATAAGCCACTAAAATATCAGCCGCTTTAACTATTTTTTTGTATTGCTCGTCAACATTGTCTTGCACAATTATATCGGAAAACATCGCTTGAAACTCTTCAGGTAAAGACTCAAGGCATTGTTTTTCAGCTATATATTCAATTTTTTTAAACTCACGAGCAATTTCAGGATTAGCATATTTTGTTGGGCTAACTATATCGCCAAACCGGGTCTCGCTAGCCTCATGATAAAGCGCGATTGTGGCTACTTTATAGGCATTAATATTGCCATTAAATTTCTCATTTTTAATCACAGCCAATAAATGTGCAACAATGGCAACTTGGTGAGAATGCTCAGCGACATTTTCTGGTTTAACGCAAAACATTAATGCCCAACGTTTAATGAGCGGCATTCTGAACATCCATGCGAGAAAAGTACTTTGCATTATTCGACCTTATTATTGGTAATTGTTATTAATTTATTGACGATAAGTGCTGAAAAAATTTGCTAGCTTTTCTAAGGCTGGTTTCATTTCATCTACATGAGGTAAAAACACTAAGCGGAAGTAATTTTTTTGCTTAATGTTAAATGCTCGACCATGCACTAACAGTATTTTTTCTTGCTTGAGCAAATCTAAAATCATCTTCTCATCATCGCTGATATTAAACTTTTCCAAATCAACCTTAACAAAAAGGTATAAAGCACCCATGGCAGGGTTACAAGAAAGGCCATCAATGTTGTTGATCATTTTATGGGCCAAATTACGCTGCTTAAGCAAGCGTCCATCGGCATGAATCAATTCGTTAATACTTTGGTAACCGCCAAGTGCCGTTTGAATAGCATGTTGGCAAGGAACATTGGCGCACAAGCGCATTGAAGACAAAATATTCAAGCCTTCTAAATAATCTTCAGCATGTATTTTAGGGCCCGATATCACCATCCACCCAGCGCGAAATCCTGCAATACGATAATTTTTAGACAAACCGCCCATGGTAATAATTAACACATCGTTGGCTAATCTTGCGGTTGGAATATGCTTTGCTTGGTCATAAAGAATTTTATCGTATATTTCATCACTAAATATGATCAAGTCATTTTTACGTGCTAATGCGATAATACCTTGCAGTATTTCTTCACTATAAACCGCGCCCGTCGGGTTATTCGGATTGATCAAAACAATAGCTTTAGTCTTCGGCGTTATTTTACTTTCCATATCTTTTAAATCTGGAAACCACTGGTTCTCTTCATCACAATGATAATGCACCGGTTCACCGCCAGACAAAGCAACAGCTGCAGTCCATAAAGGATAATCAGGTGCTGGAATCAACACCTCATCGCCATTATTTAACAAGCCTTGCATGGCAATAACAATAAGTTCACTAACACCGTTACCGATATAAATATCGTCAACACTGACATCTAAAATGCCGTTTTGTTGAAAGTACTGCATTACCGCTACCCGTGCAGGGTATATACCTTTTGACTCACAATAACCTTGGGCCGTTGGTAAGTTATGAATAACATCTTTTAAAATATCGTCAGGTGCTTCAAAGCCAAATGGCGCAGGGTTGCCAATATTAAGCTTTAAGATTTTATGCCCCTCATCTTCTAAACGTTTGGCTTCTGCGGCAACTTGTCCGCGAATTTCATAGCAAACATTTTTTAATTTTGAAGATTTGTTGATAGTTTTCATAATGGCAGTCTTATAAATGATAAAAGTTAATTAACGTTGTTGTGCGCGTTAATAAGAAATAGAAACAGAAAATGAAGAAACATAAAGCTAAAGTCATTGAATGTAGATATTGTGCAAAAAATTGCTTGCGTCCATTGTTGCGAATATTACCTAACTTTGAAACAGTTAGTTGCAAGTTTTTTATAGCAAATGGTGATTATTTACCACATCTTGTTATTAAGAGTGATTCTTCAACCGTAATTACGATAAAAAATGCGGTTTAATTGCCATAAGCAAGGCGGTTTAATTTCCATAAACATGAATACAGAGCGACAGAATAACACCCACGACAGAAGTGTATAGACCTATTAAGTTAATAGAGTCCATAGTGGTTAACAGAGTACAAGTCGCTAACATTAAATAACCAACCGTAAGCCCTCTGTAGGTTGGACTTTAGTCTGAGAGATCCCCACAAGTTTCTCAATATAAACTTTCATGAATCAGTGCCTTCATTGCACTGATTATCATCTTATCCGATATATAATACCGCTTATGTTGTAGGATCCTTAGCGCTAAATACCCATAAGATAGCACACGCTTAGTTTTCACCGAGTTTGCTTGGAATTGCCGATGATAGCCTGCTGATTCCGCTGCCTTGCCTACACAATATAGATAAAATTGAACCATCATACTTAACAGTAAAATAACCTGCAGCCTTTCTACTGAACGGCTTAAACTACGAGACAAGCCTAAGCCATAGTATTCATTTTTACAGTCTCTAAAGGATTCTTCAATGGCCATTCTTCGTTTATACATATTCACTAAATGCTGCGGTTTAAATGTATTTCTAGGTAAATTAGATACTAAGAACCAAGGCTCTTTAGCTGACTTTGAACTCTTTATATTGGTTTTACATTTTGTGGTTACGCCCTTTCGATTAAGCTTATGGCGATACATCTTTCGTCCTTTGAATAAGACACCACGACAAACAAATTGATGAGCCTTTGATAAGATTACGCCTTTGAGCTCACTTGCTATAGAGAGCGCAAGATGGTGACATTTGCTCACATAATGCCAATCGCTTTCACCTTGACGTTGGCATTTTACAGTGCCTCTTGTCCTTGCAAGCCAGTACCATTGCTGAGCCTCGATCGCTTTAAACCACGGGATTTTAAAGCCCGCATCCGTGCATATAATAGGCTGAATATCTTCAGGTAATATCTTTTTTAAATTAGCAATGAAGTTCAAGTGTACTTGGTGGTTCGTGTGTTTACTTTCAGGATGAACTTCCTCATAGATCGTAACTGCACGTCCTCCAATAGAAATGGCGGCTCTGAGCATGACGAAGTTATAGTTGTAGACGGTGGACCAGTCCACATGAATAAGTGGGTGGGGTGTCGTAATAAACAGCCGTGCAATGTCCTGGTAAAATGACTGCCTATTCTGATATAAAGGCTGACTCCCAAGCAGTCTATCGATACGTTTTATCGCGTGTTTTTCTGATTTACCCTGCAAGCTAGCAGCGTGTCTTCCCATCGAGGTTAAGGTCAATGCCGCACCATTGATGAGACTATCAGCAGCAGTAAAAAGAGATTTTGTAATTCTAGGATCTAAAGTGTTTGAATCAAAGGTGAATAAGTCTGATAATGAAGGCATAGCGCTTGTATTTGGTATATTTGTTTTTTGTGGTGATTAACATTTTACCAGATATCAAGCGCTTACTTCTTAAACTTGTGGGGATTCCTCAGACTTTAGTCCATCAAGTTAAATGAAATTTAACCGTGTTAACCGCTTTAACTATAAATACCTAGCGAAGAAATACCGCTGCTGATGTTTATGGGGACATTGGGTTAATGGGTAGCTTAGTGATTGACGGACTGAAGTCCGACCTACAAAACAAGAGCCCAATGCCGAATTATCCGCCGTAAGCCCTCTGTAGGTTGGACTTTAGTCCATCAAGTAAAATGAAATTTAACCGTGTAACCGCTTTAACTATAAGTCCCTAGCGAAGAAATACCGCTGCTGATGTTTATCGGTACATTGGAACAATGGGGAGCTTAGTGATTGACGGACTGAAGTCCGACCTACAAAACAAGAGCCCAATGCCGAATTCTCCGCCGTAAGCCCTCTGTAGGTTGGACTTTAGTCCATCAAGCTAAATTAAATTTAACCGTGGTAACCGTGGTAACAGTTTTTACCATAAATACCTAGCGAAGAAATACCGCTGCTGATGTTTATCGGTACATTGGATTAATGGGGAGCTTAGTGGATGACGGACTGAAGTCCGACCTACAAAAAAACAAGAGCCAAGGCTATATTCTTAGCTTGTAGGACGTAACTTAATATCATAAAAAAAACGGCTTTGCAGTGATGCAAAGCCGTTTTATATTTTTGTTACTTTCATTTACGGGTAAATTATCTAACTAAACGTTTTAACTCAATTATTAAGCGAATAAAGACATAACATCGCTGATGGCTAACATCGATTTTTCACCAGTAATACGGTTCTTCACTTCAATTTCTTGGTTGTCTAGGTTGCGTTCACCAATAACAAGCAATAACGGCGTGCCCATTAATTCATGATCAGCAAACATAACACCAGGGCGCTCTTTACGATCATCAAAAATTACTTCGATGCCAGCGGTTTGCAGTTGTTCGTATAACGCTTCTGCTGTTTCTTTAACACGTGCAGACTTTGCCATGTTCATTGGCACAACAGCTACTTGATAAGGTGCTATTGCTGCAGGCCATTTAATACCGTATTTATCGTGATTTTGTTCAATCGCCGCGGCCACGATACGAGAAACGCCGATACCGTAACAACCCATAGTTAAAATTTGGTTTTTACCGGCTTCGGTTAATACACCACAGTTCATGGTTTGCGCATATTTTTCACCTAATTGGAAAATATGGCCCACTTCAATACCGCGTTTAATTTCAATATTACCTTGACCACAAGGGCTAGGATCACCGGCTACCACATTACGTAAATCTGAAACGCTGTAGTTTTGAGTATCGCGTTCCCAGTTAACGCCAGTTAAATGCATATCATTTTTGTTAGCACCACAAACAAAATCAGCTAAGTGAGCAGCACTACGGTCAACTATGACGTCAATATCTAAACCAACTGGGCCAATTGAGCCAGCGTTACAACCAATTACAGCTAAAATTTGCTCCTCTGTTGCAAAAGTTAACGGTGAGGCAATTTTTGCTAAGTTCTCAGCTTTAACTTCGTTTAACTGGTGATCGCCGCGTAAAACTAACGCCACAATTGGCGCTTCGTGTTCTTTTGTTGCTTCGCCTAACACCAATAATGTTTTAACCGTGTTTGCTGCATCAAGAGATAAAAATTTCGCTAAATCTTCTATTGTTCGCACTTTAGGTGTAGCAATTTCACTCAAGGCTTGTGTTGCCGCTGGACGTTCACCTGTTGGTGCTAGCGCTTCGGCTTTTTCAACGTTAGCCGCAAAGTCAGAACCATCACTAAAAGCAATATCGTCTTCGCCAGAGTCAGCTAATACATGAAATTCATGTGAAGCTTCACCACCAATAGAGCCCGTATCAGCAATAACAGGGCGGTAATCTAAGCCTAAACGGTCAAAAATACGACAATAAGCGTCAAACATCGCTTGATAGGTTTTCTTCAAACATTCTTCGCCTAAATGGAAAGAATAAGCATCTTTCATTAAAAATTCACGGCCACGCATAACGCCGAAACGAGGGCGGATTTCATCACGGAATTTTGTTTGAATTTGAAACAGGTTCAATGGTAGTTGCTTGTAGCTGTTAATTTCATTGGCAACCAGTTTTGTAATCACTTCTTCATGCGTAGGGCCTAAAACAAAAGCACGGTCATGACGATCCTTTAAACGTAATAACTCAGGACCGTAATCTTCCCAACGCCCTGACTCTTCCCATAAATCGGCTGGTTGAACCATTGGCATTAACACTTCTAATGCGCCCGCTCGTTCCATTTCTTCACGAACAATATTTTCAACTTTACGTAGTACTTTTAAACCTGTCGGTAACCAAGTATATAAACCTGATGCGACATTACGCACTAAACCAGCACGTAACATTAATTGATGACTGATAACTTCAGCGCTAGCAGGGGTTTCTTTCAAGGTTGAAAGTAAATATTGGCTTGTACGCATTGAGAAAAAATTCCATTAGTAAGCGAGCATAAAATATGGCGCTTATTCTAGCAGGGGCGTTTCAGCCACAAAAGCTTTAAATTGCACAATAAGTAAATATTATTGGTAACCGAATAAATAAATTAACATTACTTTAACTAGTCTGGTCTATTAATTGTTTTTATTTTCTATAAATTAATCCCGTATTAATTTAATTTTATGTCTGATATATAAATAGTTAGCTTAATAGATGATACACGAAAATATGGATTATTATCTTTACATCTTCCTTGTTTTTATGTTGCAATTTTGTTAAATAATGTTTCAAAAGCGTAAAATTCAATGTTAGTATCTTTAAGGATTTCAATGCTAGTTATCAGTTTTAACCTGATTTCTATTAATAATTTGTGTGATTTATTTTAAAACACTAAAAATTTAAAAAAAACATTTTATAAAAACAGGAAAGAATCATGAGAGAATTTACAAAAATTAAAAAAGCTATTTCTCTAGCTATTTTGGGCAGCATAATTACTATGCCTGCTTTAGCTTTTGAAGAGCAAGAAACCAGCGAAGTAGAGCGCATTTCAGTTACGGGTTCACGTATTTTACGTGAAGGTGCTATTGCACCATCACCTGTAACTGTAATTAGTGGTGCAGATTTACTGAATACCGGTGCTATTAACATTGGTGAAGCATTAAATGAACTACCAGCATTAGCAAATACTTATTCACTCGCTAACTCTGGGCGGTTTATTGGTACTGCAGGTTTAAATATTTTAGATCTACGTAACATGGGGACTGACCGTACATTAGTTTTAGTTGATGGTAAACGCCACGTATCTAGTGCTGCAGGTTCAGCTTCTGTTGATACCAACACTATTCCAAGTTCATGGGTAGAGCGTGTGGAAATTATTACTGGCGGTGCATCTGCTGTATACGGCGCGGATGCAGTAACAGGTGTAGTTAACTTTATTTTAAAGAAAAACATTGAAGGTTTAGACGTAAGTGCTACTAAAGGGTTTTCTGAAGAAGGTCCATACAAAAACTCAAAGTATACGTTCTCTTATGGCCAAAACTTTGGTAATGACCGGGGTAATGCTGCATTTGCAGTTGAATATGTAGAACAAAATCGATTCAGCAGCCTTGATCGTGAACAATTAAGAACACCATATACAGACTTAAGAAATCCAAATCAAACAGAAGAAAATAAAGACTCTCTAGATTTTCCGGATAAAATTTATACACCTAATGCTGGGCATTATTTTATTAATAATGCCGGTGTCTTTAGTGCAGGTAATGATATATACAGCTTCAACCGTGACGGTACGCCTCGTAAAGTGTTTGTAGGTGATAATGTTGATGGTATTAGATGTGCTGATTGTGATGTATTTAATTTAGGGCAGTTTACTGATATTCAACCTAAATTCGATCGTTTGAACTTAAATTTTAAAGTTAATTATGATGTTACTGATGATCACAACGTTTACTTCAGTGCAAAATATGCAAAAGTTGAAGCGGAAGATCAAGGTCAACCGGCTTTTGGTTTCTTTAATAGTTTAAATAGGATAAAACGTGATAATGCCTTTGTTGGTGCTGAACTTGGTCAATTGATGGATGATAATGGTTTAGTTAGTATTAGCCCTAACCGTATGTTAACTGATTTGGGCGTTCGTATCGAAGAAGATGAGCGTGAAACTAAACGTTTTGTTGTCGGTGCTGAAGGCTATCTTTCTGACGATTGGAGCTATGATGTTTCAGCCGTTTATGGGGTCACTGACCATACACGTGTAAATCTTAATAATCTTATTCGAGCAAATTATGCTAATGCGTTAGACTCAGTAATTGATACAAATGGTAATGCTGTTTGTCGCAGCGCTGAAGCTCGTGCTGATGGATGTGTAGCCGTAGATATTTTAGGTTTTGGTGCACCATCTCAAGCGGCTGCTGATTATATTAATACGACTTCAGTGGGTAGTAGTAAAATTGAGCAAACTGTTGTTGGTGGTTCAGTAAGTAATGGCGCATTATTTGATATGCCAGCTGGCCCAGTTGGTTTTGCTGCAGGTTTAGAGTATCGAAAAGAAGAGAGTGTAACTGAAGAGCCAGAGAATGCTATAGGTACATTCTTTAATGCTTTGGGTGAGGACAAAGGCTCATTCAATGTAAGAGAAGCATTTGTTGAGCTATCAGTACCACTGTTGACAGACTTACCTTTAATGGAAGATTTAAGGATAGAGACTGCTGCTCGTTTTGCTGATTATAGCACTATTGGTAATGCCACTAGTTGGAAAGCAGGCCTTGATTGGACTGTAGGTTACGGCTTACGCATTCGATCAACATACTCTGAAGCACTAAGAGCGCCAAATATTGGCGAAATTTTTGGTGCAGCAAGTGAAACATTCTTTAATGTAGATGATGCATGTAGACAAGAAAACCTTGACGACTTAGCAAATAAAACAACACGTGCAAGTAACTGTGCTGCTTTAGGCATTCCTGTAGATTTTAATTCTGATTATGACTCAGCGTCTATTCGCGGATCACAGTCTGGTAATAAAGATATAAGAGAAGAGAAATCGGAAAGTACAACGATTGGTTTTGTCTACCAACCAGAATTCCTTGAAGGTGCGTCTTTAACTGTCGATTATTGGAAAATTGAATTAACAGATGCAATTTCTAGTACAGGTGCGCAGGATATTATTGATCGTTGTGTAGATTCAGAAACAGGTATTGATAATCAATATTGTAATTTGATCACCCGTGATGCATCAACTCATGAAATTACTTTACTACAACGCTCAGTACTTAACTTAGCTGGTCAAGAAGCTGCTGGTATTGACTTTGAACTTGGTTATGATTTTGAACTTGCGGGCGGTAATCTTAAAAGTACGTTAATTGGTACATATTTGAAAGAACGTAAAACTTACCCTTTCCAAGATGATCCGAGCGACTTTACGGAAAATGCTGGTACTACTGGTGAATCTAAGTGGCAAGCTAACTTATTAATTGGTTATACAAATGGTAACTGGAACGGGACATGGAAAACTCGTTACTTACAAGATGTGAGTTTATATACAGAACAAGAGTTAGAAGATAACCCTAACCCAAGTAGTTTAATGAGTTTCCCAAGTTATGTTGTTTCTGATCTGACTGTAGGTTATAACTTTGACAATGGCCTAAGCTTAAAAGCTGGTGTGGATAATCTATTTAATAAAGACTTGCCTATCGGCACTAGCGGAACTGGTTCAGGTTCAGCTGGCTATGATAATATTGGACGTTTCTACTACACACAAATCTCATTTTCGATGTAGTTGATTAGTATTTGTTCTCCGTTCTAAAATAAGTGGATGGTATAATGAAAGGCCAGAGATTTTTCTCCTGGCCTTTTTTTTTGCCCAGTGAAGTTGGCAAACCCGTTCACTTGAAAGATAGGGATCACTCAGACTAAGAGGCAGTTAAACTGAATGGCAAGGGTGTTACTGGCTAACGGTAGAGTCTGAAGGAAGTCTGGACTCCCCACACTTTACTAGACACCCAACAAGTTACATTATAACTTCAATTAGACCACGTCAGTGTTTATGAGCAAAGGCAAACGGTATACCCAAGAATTTAAAATTGAAGCAGTTAAACAAACCGATGAACGCGGTTATTCAGTCGCTGAAGTACCGGTTCGAGATTTTCACTAAAACGTTATATCACTAGAAAATCAATTATTTGATAAACCTAAGTCTATTAAATAGCCTAATGACCAGCTAAGGTTCGCTAAGCTCGAAGCCGAATTGAAGCGCGTTATAGGGGGCGAGACATTCTAAAAAAGGCCGTGAGTTACTTTGTCAGCAACCCCGAGTAAAGTACGGCTTTATGCAAAAGTATCACTATGTATTTTCAATTACATACACAGAGATCTCAGTGGTAAAGTCTGTATTTAAAAAGAGATAGGTTTACGCTTTGAGCGGGGGGCATCAGGTGCTTGAACAGCTTGGGGTTGGCTATCGGTTTTGTTTTGTTTATTCTTAGTTTTCTTAAACGCATTCTGCTTTTTAAGGGTGTTTTCAGCTTGTTTTTTCGTTGTCATCGGCAATTCGTCTTTGCCCCGTTTAACCACATTAACCTGAATAATATCACCATTAAATTCTATAATATCGTCGTGATAAACTTTTTTGCGTTTTTGAAATTCAACCTCGTTATTCAACAACACATAACCTTCACTAATAACAATTTTAGCCTCACCACCACCACTAACCATATTCGCTATTTTTAACAATTTGCAAAGTTCGATAGGTTGGGTAGAAACATCAATAAGCGGGAAATTTGAAGACATGTAAAGTTTAATCTTGTAGTTAACGAAAAAACTGATTATATCTTAGTTGTTTTGACATGTCGTTGTAGTATTTATAACGATTGACAGTAAATTGAGGCTAAGTAAGTAAAGTTAACAGAAATAGCAAACCAACAAAGGGCATTGGATATTACTGGAGCTCGTTCTTTGTATCATTTGTGAGTCGTATATGGAGAGCTTACCGGTGATTATTTAACGTTTAGCGGTAATTTTTTGTAGGTCGGACTTTAGTCCGTCACGTTTAAAAAGACGATTAATCTAATGAATTGGTAATTAAGAGTAGTAGGTGCTTCTGAGCTGAGTTAATCGTTAATCTATTTTTGATGGCAATTTGAATTAGGTAAATAAGAATGGTGGACGATACTGGGCTTGAACCAGTGATTCGGCGCGGGTGATAAAGGGTAGAAGGTGCTATAACTTTTATGGTTTTAAGATTTATAAGGTTTATAAATAAGAATGGTGGATGATACTGGGCTTGAACTAGTGGTTCGGCGTGGGTGATAAAGAGTAGAAGGTGCTCTAATTTTTTATTTTAAATAAATATTATAGAATTTTTAAGATAAAGAATGGTGGACGATACTGGGCTTGAATTAGTGATTCGGCGCGGGTGATAAAGGGTAGAATGTGCTATAACTTTTATGGTTTTATGGTTTTATGGTTTTAAGGTTTTAAGGTTTATAAATAAAAGTGGTGGACGATACTGGGCTTGAACCAGTGACCCCCGCCTTGTAAGGGCGGTGCTCTCCCAACTGAGCTAATCGTCCATTTTATTTATTTTAAACTTCTTTCATGGCAAAAGAAGTGGTGGACGATACTGGGTTTAAATCAGTGATTCGGCGCGGGTGATAAAAAGTAGAAGGTGATGACCTTATTTCTTTCCCACACTAAATTGTCTTCGTCACTTTTAATTAAGTGGTGGACGATACTGGGCTTGAACCAGTGACCCCCGCCTTGTAAGGGCGGTGCTCTCCCAACTGAGCTAATCGTCCATTTTTTTATTTTATACTTCTTTTAATGGTAAAAGAAGTGGTGGACGATACTGAGTTTTAATCAGTGATTCGGTGCGGGTGATAAAGAGTAGAAGGTGATGACCTTATTTCTTTCCCACACTAAATTGTTTTCGTCACTTTTAATTAAGTGGTGGACGATACTGGGCTTGAACCAGTGACCCCCGCCTTGTAAGGGCGGTGCTCTCCCAACTGAGCTAATCGTCCGATATTAAATAGTACATTCAGAGAAGTATGGTGGACGATACTGGGCTTGAACCAGTGACCCCCGCCTTGTAAGGGCGGTGCTCTCCCAACTGAGCTAATCGTCCTTCTCTGTGGGGGCGTATTATAGGGAGATCGAAAAAGCTGTCAACCTAAAGTCAGTAATTTTTTATATTTTTTTTAACTATTTAGCTTGAACGCTCTAAATTTCGACAGACTGATGGTTTTGTGAACTTTATTTTTGTTTATCATTACGGATAGCGAATAAATTTAACATGCTAAAAGGTGTATTTACTTCGCTTGCCTGATAAAATGCCGACAACTTTTTTAATTACCTTTGTTTAATTTATTCATTTAAACAAATAGATATATTTGATTGAGACTTTTATGACTTTAACAACTCGATTTGCTCCAAGCCCAACGGGATACTTACATGTTGGTGGTGCTCGTACTGCTTTATATAGCTGGCTCTATGCGCAAAAAAATGGCGGTGACTTTATTCTTAGAATAGAAGACACCGACATAGAACGTTCAACACAAGCCTCTGTTGACGCTATTATGGATGGCATGAATTGGTTAGACTTACCATGGACTCATGGGCCTTACTTTCAAACTCAACGTTTTGATCGCTATAAAGAAGTTATTGAGCAATTATTAGCTTCTGGAAACGCTTATCGTTGTTACAGCACCGCTGAAGAAGTCGACGCTATGCGTGAAGAAGCAAAAGCGAAAGGTGAAATTGAGAAATATAATGGTTTATGGCGTGAACGCACTGATTACCCAGAAGATAAGCCCTATGCTATTCGTTTTAAAAATCCGTTAGACGGCGATGTAGTTATTAAAGACATGGTTAAAGGTGATATTACGATAAGTAATGAGCAACTTGATGATTTAATTATTGCGCGTTCAGACGGAACACCTACATACAACTTAACTGTTGTTGTTGATGATTGGGATATGAAAGTTTCTCATGTGGTGCGTGGTGATGACCATATTAGTAATACACCAAAACAAATTAATATCTTAATTGCTTTAGGTGCCGCGGTACCTGAGTATGCTCATATCCCTATGATTTTGGGCGATGACGGTAAACGTTTATCGAAACGTCATGGCGCGGTTGGTGTAATGCAATATCGTGATGACGGTTACTTACCGGAAGCATTACTTAATTATTTAGTGCGTTTAGGTTGGTCACATGGCGATAAAGAAATTTTTTCTCGTGAAGAGATGATTGAGTTATTTGATCTTAAAGATTGTAATCGTGCAGCTTCAGGCTTTAATACTGATAAACTTATTTGGGTGAATCAGCATTATATGAAAACATTAGATCCTGCGTACGTTGCCACTCATCTTGCTTGGCACATGGCAGAGCAAGGGATTAATGTTGAAAATGGCCCTGCGCTTGAAGAAATAGTTAAAATACAAGCTGATCGCGTTAAAACACTAAAAGAAATGGCGCAAATTAGCCGCTACTTTTATGAAGATTTCACAGAACTTGATGCTAGCGCTGTTAAAAAACATTTACGTCCGGTTGTTAAAGCGCCATTGCTATTGGTAAAAGAGAAGTTAGCAGCGTTAACTGATTGGTCAGCGGCACCGATTCATGCCGCGATTAATGATACTGCGACAGAGCTTGAAGTCGGTATGGGTAAAGTAGGCATGCCATTGCGTGTTGCGGCAACGGGGGGGGGGAATTCACCGTCGTTGGACATTACCTTAGCATTATTAGACCAACAAAAAGTTTTGGCGAGAATTGATCAAGCAATTGCTGTGGTTGATGCTCGTATCGCCAATAGTTAATTTATACACTTAACGTGTTACGAAAAAATAATAACCCAAAGCCAGCGTAACTGCTGGCTTTTTATTTTCATGATGTAGTTATCTTTGTAGGTCGGCATTTATGCCGTCATTTTGACGGGCTGAAGCCCGACCTACAAAGTACATTAATAACATTGGATATTAGATACACAAAAGCCAGTGTCAATGCTGGCTTTTTATTTTTAAGGTGGAGTTATCTTTGTAGGTCGGCATTTATGCCGTCATTTTTACGGGCTGAAGCCCGACCTACAAAGTACATTAATAACATTGGATATTAGATACACAAAAGCCAGTGTCAATGCTGGCTTTTTATTTTTAAGGTGGAGTTATCTTTGTAGGTCGGCATTTATGCCGTCATTTTTACGTGCTGAAACCCGACCTACAAAGTACATTAATAACATTGGATATTAGATACACAAAAGCCAGCTTGAATGCTGGCTTTTTATTTTTATGGTGTAGTTATCATTGTAGGTCGGCATTTATGCCGTCATTTTGACGGGCTGAAGCCCGACCTACAAAATACATTAATAACATTGGATATTAGATACACAAAAGCCAGCGTAACTGCTGGCTTTTTACTTTCATGATGTAGTTATCTTTGTAGGTCGGCATTTATGCCGTCATTTATAAAGCTTAAGCCTATCCAACATGAATAGATACACACTTGAAACAATAATAATTAAAACTTAGTTGTATCAGTAAATAAACCAACTTTTAAATCTTTTGCTGTATAGATAACTCTACCGTCAACAGAAACGGTACCGTCAGCAATACCCATAAATAGTTTACGTTTAATCACGCGTTTTAAGGTGATTTTGTAAGTTACTTTTTTAGCTGTTGGTAAAATTTGACCAGTGAATTTAACTTCACCTACACCTAATGCACGTCCGTGACCTGGGCCGCCTGACCATGCTAAGAAGAAACCGGTTAATTGCCACATGGCGTCTAAACCTAAACAACCAGGCATTACCGGGTCACCTTTGAAATGACAATCGAAAAACCAAAGGTCAGGGGTTATGTCTAATTCAGCAATAATTTCGCCTTTACCATGTTCACCGCCATCATCTGTAATGCTAACAATTCTATCCATCATTAACATATTGTCAGAGGGTAATTGACTATTACCGGGGCCAAACATTTCACCAGTACCAGCTTTTACTAGGTCTTCTTTTGAGAACGAATTTTGTTGTTCCATGTGATCACTTAGATTTATTAATAATTTCAAAGACGTTACTTTAGCGAACACTTGTACGCTAAACAACTCCGAACAGTTAAATAAATCAATATTTTACTTAACAATTGCTGATAAATTTGCCAGAATTGGTTATGCGTAACCGATGGTGTTTTAAACTTAAATTAGGTAACTTATTGATGAATATTAAAAAGAAAGCGTTAACTAATGCTGAGAAACAAAAACGTTATCGTGAACGACAAAAAGACCGTGGTAAGAAAGAAATGCGCGGTTACCTCTCACCTGAAGCACAAAAATGCTACGAATTGATTGCCGATCAAACAAAGTGGAATGACAGTATTATTTTAAGTAATGCGGTTCGATTGACTTATGCGGCCTATAAAAATGGTCAAATTGGCTTATTAAATAACTGGCTGAATAAAAATGACCTATAATTAGTCCGTTCAATTGGCTTGATTGAGATAACTAAATTTTTCAAAAAGCTGAATTTAGATTGTGTTAAAGCCCTATTCGCTATATTATTTTGTCTTAACTCCGCTACTTTTTATAAAGTATTCATAAGGTAATCCTACGTTGATAAATGTTTTGTTAGTTGATGACCATGAGTTGGTTCGTACTGGAATACGAAAAATACTGGACGAAGTAAAAGGACTTAAGGTGATTGGTGAAGCCAAAACAGGCGAGGAAGCCGTGCAGTTTTGTCGTAAAATTGAGCCGAATGTTGTTCTGATGGATATGAACATGCCCGGTATTGGCGGCTTACAAGCGACGAAAAAAATCATTCGTTATGCACCCGATGTAAAAGTTATTGTGTTAACCGTATATAGTGAGGACCCCATTCCAACAAAAGTCATGCAGATTGGCGCAGCAGGTTACCTGACTAAAGGAGCTGGCCCTGATGAGATGATTAATGCGATTCGAGCTGTTAACAGTGGTCAACGCTATATAACACCAGAAATTGCCCAACAAATGGCGTTAAGCCAATTTAAATCTCCCGATGAAAACCCTTTCAGTAGTTTATCTGAACGCGAATTACAAATTATGTTAATGATCACTCGGGGCGAAAAAGTACCTAATATTTCTGAGCAATTAGTACTGAGCACAAAAACGATTAACAGCTACCGTTACCGTATGTTTGAAAAGCTTAATGTTGGTAATGATGTTGAGTTAACACATTTAGCGATTCGTCATGGTATGTTGAAAACTGAAGTTTTTTAGCCTTGTCTGAGAAAATCTTATCAAATGATGAAACCTTATTTGATCATAAAGCCTTTTTAGCCGCCGTTTCCGAACAAGCCGGGGTTTATCGTATGTACGATATAACCCAAACGGTGATTTATGTTGGTAAGGCTAAACAATTAAAAAAACGTCTGGCGAGTTATTTTCGCAAAGATGTTGGTAGTAATAAAACTCGCGCCCTAGTTAAACAAATATCCGCTATAGACGTTACCGTTACCCATACGGAAGGTGAAGCGCTGATCCTTGAAAATAATTATATTAAGAAGTACCAACCGAAATATAATATTTTACTGCGTGATGATAAATCTTACCCGTACTTATTGATTACCGATCATAAACATCCGAAATTAGGCTTACACCGTGGTGGTAAGAAAGTTAAAGGCGATTATTTTGGCCCATACCCGACCGTAGGTGCAGTCTGGGAGAGCTTGCGCCTTATGCAAAAGCTTTTTCCGTTGAGGCAGTGTGAGGACAGTTATTATCGGGCGAGAAGTCGCCCATGTTTGCAACATCAACTGGGGCGTTGTTCTGCCCCTTGTGTTGATAAAATATCGCCAAGTGATTATCAAAAGCAAGTTCAGTTAGCTAAGTTGTTTCTCAAGGGCAAAAGCAACAAAGTAATTGAACATTTGGTCGAGAACATGGAGAACGCCAGTAAAACGTTAAACTTTGAGCATGCGGCAAAGTATAGAGACCAAATAGCTACCTTACGAAAAGTTCAGCAACAGCAATTTGTCAGTGGCTCGGCTGCAGAAATGGATGTGATAGGGTTACATCGTCATAAATCTCAAGCTTGTATCCATTTATTATTTGTTCGAGAGCATAAAATATTAGGCAGTAAAAGTTATTTCCCAACGGTGCCGGTAGATACTAGCGATGCGGAAATAATTGCGGCTTTTATCAGTCAACACTATATTGGCAATGATTTGAACTTAGGCGCTATCCCAAAAGAAATCATTATTCCTGAGGCAATTGAAAGTCAGCAAGAGATAATTAAGGTTATTAGCGACCAAGCCGAGCATGATGTAAAGATGTCGCATAATGTTCGCACTGAGCGTGCACAGTACCTTAAATTAGCTTGTACGAATGCTGCGACCGCTTTAATGACTAGAAACTCTCATAAAGAGTCGATGCAAGCAAGATTTTCAGCGTTAAATGAAGTGTTTGAATTAACCAATGGTATATCGCGCATTGAATGTTTTGATATTAGCCACACTATGGGACAACAAACCGTGGCGTCAAATGTAGTGTTTGACCAAGAAGGGCCATTAAAAAGCGATTATCGGCGTTATAACGTGCACGGTATTACCCCAGGCGATGATTATGCGGCCATGGCGTTTGCTTTAGATAAACGTTACAGCAAAGTGACCAGTGAAGAAAAAATGCCTGACATTATTTTTATTGATGGTGGTAAAGGGCAGTTAGCTAAGGCTGAAGATTTTTTTGCTGGCATTGATCAAGTAAAAACACCGTTATTGGTTGGTGTTGCTAAAGGTGAGTCGAGAAAACCGGGGCTTGAAACATTAATTTTAGCAGGTAGCCATCAATTAATATCGTTGCCTGCCACATCTCCGGCTTTACATTTAGTGCAGCATATACGTGATGAGTCTCACCGCTTCGCAATTACTGGACACCGAGCCAAACGACAAAAGGCCAGTAAAAAGTCAACATTAGAAACCATTCCAGGAATAGGGGCTAAGAAAAGACAAGCCCTTTTACAGTATTTGGGTGGCTTACAAGAAGTTTTAAAGGCAGATAGAGCAACGTTGGAAAAAGTGCCAGGTGTGAGTAAAGTGTTGGCGGAAAATATTTATGACGCCTTGCATGACAATTAGTCCTCGATCTGTGTAAAATGTCTGTAATACCCATTGAGGTATTTATTATTTCAATGAGGTTAAGCTCAATTCAATCTTGATCAGCTAACGATAAGAATATAAGACATATTATGTGGACAATCCCCAACCAAATTACATTATTTAGAATTGTGTTAATCCCGGTTTTTATCGTGGTATTTTATTTACCGGTATCGTGGAATCATTTTGGCGCATTTGTTGTCTTTTGGTTCGCTGCTGTTAGTGATGCACTTGATGGTTACTTAGCTCGAAAACTTAATCAGTCGTCGGCATTTGGGGCATTCATCGACCCCGTTGCAGATAAATTAATGGTAGTTGCTGCATTAGTTATTCTTATCCAAGACTTGCAAGTTTGGTGGATTTCGATTTCAGCGATATTAATGATAGCGCGTGAAATATTTATTAGTGCCTTACGTGAGTTTATGTCTTCACGTGGTAAAAGAGACATAATTGCTGTTTCACAAATGGGAAAATATAAAACGGCGGCACAAATGTTAGGTATTATGGGATTAATTTGGTATCCAACTTATGATATACCGTTAATTTTATTTGAATTTCCGCATGAAATATTACTTTTTGCTGCTTTTAGTTTTTATGCGATTGCTACAGTGCTTACTTTTTGGTCAATGGTAATTTATTTTAAAGCGGCTTGGCCAGAGTTAAGTAAGTAATTAGTCGTTAAATAGGGCATTTTTAGTTAAAAAAACACCAGATTAGTCGCTTTTTGAGCAGTCGAAATAAAATTGATATTAAAGGGTTGACTCATAAGTTTTTCAATGTAGAATGCGTTTCCAGTTGACAGGGAGTCAGCAGATGAAGCGGCTGTAGCTCAGCTGGTAGAGCATCACGTTGCCAACGTGAATGTCACGAGTTCGAGTCTCGTTAGCCGCTCCAATTTCTCTTTAAGAGAAATAATCTAAGGAATACTACCTTACTCGTAGTTGATGAAAATGGCGGGTTGGCAGAGTGGCCATGCACCGGATTGCAAATCCGATTACCTCGGTTCGACTCCGGGACCCGCCTCCACATTGCCCGAGTGGTGGAATTGGTAGACACAAGGGATTTAAAATCCCTCGCTTGTAAGAGTGTGCCGGTTCAAGTCCGGCCTCGGGTACCATTTCATTAGTACAGTAGGGGTGTTAATACATATTGGCGTATGTATAGAGTGAATTTAAAATATGAAGCGGCTGTAGCTCAGCTGGTAGAGCATCACGTTGCCAACGTGAATGTCACGAGTTCGAGTCTCGTTAGCCGCTCCAAATTTTAAATAGGTAAAAATCTTAATTTTTTGTGATGAATTAAGACCATGAAGCGGCTGTAGCTCAGCTGGTAGAGCATCACGTTGCCAACGTGAATGTCACGAGTTCGAGTCTCGTTAGCCGCTCCAAATTTGATAACTTTTGTTATCACAGTAGGGTCCCAATCTCTACTATAAAAAAAACTCTCGTTGCCCGAGTGGTGGAATTGGTAGACACAAGGGATTTAAAATCCCTCGCTTGTAAGAGTGTGCCGGTTCAAGTCCGGCCTCGGGTACCATTACTGATTTATCAGTTAGATGTTTTTTTAAAATCTACGAAGCGGCTGTAGCTCAGCTGGTAGAGCATCACGTTGCCAACGTGAATGTCACGAGTTCGAGTCTCGTTAGCCGCTCCAAATTCGATAGTTTTACTATCAAAGTAGGGTCCCAATCTCTACTATAAAAAATACTCTCGTTGCCCGAGTGGTGGAATTGGTAGACACAAGGGATTTAAAATCCCTCGCTTGTAAGAGTGTGCCGGTTCAAGTCCGGCCTCGGGTACCATCACTGATTAATTCAGTAAATTGTATTTTTAAATATCTCAATACTCCTTAAGAAAATTCTGGTTAATATTCTTACTATCTCCGCTTTTAAAGTTTTTTTACTACTTCCCGTTTTAAACATTTATAGCACTTTCACTCTTTATCTGATCCATTTTATTGGTGAGAATAGCCCATTACTTCAATATTATTTTAATGTTGTTGTAGTTACACTTATTAACATAGTGCAAGTGGCTTTTCGCATAGTATTACTTTAATTTTCAATACGATAAAAACCTTATACCCTAATTTCGAGAACTTAGTATGACATTACAAAAATCAATTATCGCCACTGCTATCGCGTTGGCCGCTTTTAATACTCATTCTGCCTCTTTTCAGTTAAACGAAACAAGTGCCTCTGGCTTGGGTCGTGCTTTTGCCGGTGATGCGGTGATTGCTGACGATGCCGCTGTGTTAGCACGTAACCCAGCAGCAATGGCGTTATTCGACAAAAAATCTTTATCACTATCGGCAACGTATATTGATCCAGGTGTTAAAGTTGAAGGTATTAATGCACCCGATATACTGGGTGCAGGTTACAACGTAAATGAGCTTGATCAAGATGGAGTTGTACCCAGTGCTATTATTCCTGCCGCGTATTTTATTAACCCAGTAAATGATACTTTCGCCTATGGTTTAGCTATTAATTCAAACTATGGTTTAAAAAGTGAATACGAAAAAGATTATGCTGCAGGCTCTATTGGTGGCAAAACAGATTTAAAAACGATCAATGCTAACATCAGTGGCTCTTACCGCGTTAATGAACAGCTTAGTCTAGGCTTAGGCTTGAATGTTGTCTATGGTGAAGCCGAGCTTATTAGGCATGCAGGTAAGGTGCTAGAAAGTGGTATTACAATTCCTGGCGTTGGTTTAGTGTTTCCACCGGTACCAACGAGCACTGAAGTTGTAAATATGTCGGGTGACGATTTTGGCTATGGTTGGAATGTTGGTGTTGTTTATGAAATTAATAGTGATCACAGGATTGCTTTCGCTTATCGAAGCAAAGTAGAACTTGCGTTTGAGGGCGACTATACTGGTTTGGGGACACCGACAGAAGATGGTAGTTTAACTATTGATATGCCATCGATAGCTGAGTTCTCAGGTTTTCATCAATTGACGACTCAATGGGTAGCACATTACAGCGTAATGTTCACTCAGTGGTCTAGCTTTGAAAAACTTGAAGCTTATGCGGGCAATGAGTTAGCCTTTGAAAAGCAAGAAAGTTTTGAAGATACTTATCGCTTCGCATTAGGCGCAACATATAATCTTAATCAAGAAGTAACATTGAGAATGGGTGTGGCATTCGATCAGTCTGCGGCAGTAGAACATCGTTCAATTTCAATACCGGATAGTGACCGCCTTTGGTATAGTGCCGGTGCGACATACCAGTTAAATGACACGGACAGTGTCGATTTTGGTATTTCGTATGTTAATGGTGACAATGTTGTGGTTACAGAAGAAGACGCTTTATTAGCTGCTTTACCTGATGCATTAAGCCCTTTTGTGGGCAATAAAGACTGGAGTTTTAGCTCAGAAGGGAACGCATGGCTTTTAGCGGTGCAGTATAACAAAAGCTTTTAAATAAATTGCTACAAGCTATTATATGAAATTGGTATTATTTAAGTTGTTTTTGAATACTATATTTTCATTTTAATTTATTTAGCCGGTATGGTGCTTTTTAGATTTAAGCCAATCGTGAAAACGGTTGGCTTTTCAATTGCTTTAAAAGAATTTACCATGATGACTAACGGGTATGTCCCTCTACTTTTACAGTGTTTTATTATTCACTTTAAATCTTCATGCTATTGATTATAAATAATTTATTTTTTTATTATTGAGTGCACCAGTTATTATCTAGAGATGTCACTATAATTTTTACAAAACCATCCTACAATATTTTCTATTTATAAGCTTAAAGTTGTGTCTTATTTTTTTACATTATATTGACCTAATAACAGCAGCTTACAAATTAATCTAATGCTATACTTTTGACATTAAACGATATATTAATACCAAGTATTTACATTTAGGAGAGTTTTTATGGCACAGCAAGGTTCTGGCGGTAATGTATTAGCAGCGATTTGCAGTCTTTTTATTCCGGGTTTAGGCCAATTAGTACAAGGTCGTATAATTCCTGCTATTTTGTTTTTTGTTTTTGCGAGTATTTTTTGGGGTCTTTCATGGTTAGTGTTCCCTATTGTGTTTGCGGGGATTACACATTTGTGGGCAATTATTGATGCTGCAAAATTTTCCAGTGGTAATAACTTATGAAAGCTTTAAAAATTATAAATAGTGCGGTTTCAAAATTAACCTTCGTTGTAATTACGCTTGTGTTGCTTGTAGGGTGTCAGTCTGCTTATTATTCTGCCATGGAAAAAGTAGGTGTGCATAAGCGCGATATTATGCTTGATAGAGTTGAAGATGCACAGACGTCTCAAGAAGATGCCCAGGTGCAGTTCAAATCTGCATTGGAACAACTGTCTCAATTGATAAGTTACGATGGTGGAGATTTGGCTGCACAATATGAACTGGTTAATGAGCAATATCTCGCCAGTAAAGCGTCAGCTGATGAAGTCTCTTCTCGTATTGATGCTATTGAAAGCGTTGCTGATGCATTGTTCGATGAATGGAACGAAGAAATTCAACAATATTCTAGTAACAGTTTAAAACAACAAAGTCAGCAAAAATTGAGAAAAACTGAACGGACTTACCAAACCTTAATTAAGTCTATGTACAGAGCTAAAGATAGAATGGCACCAGTATTATCAGCTTTAAAAGATAATAGTTTATATCTTAAGCATAACTTAAATGCCCAAGCTATTGGCGCATTACAAGTTGAGTATATAACCATTAAACGTGATGTTGAGTCTTTAGTGGCAGACATGAGTAAAGCTATAGAGCAGTCTCAGCAATTTATCGACTTGTTAAAAACCGAGTAGCTTGTTAAGCTTTTTATTATACGGACTATCGTGCTTACGTTGCGATAGTCCGTTTTACCTTTAAATTACGTAAATTAGTACAGGTGCAATAACCAATAGGTTGTTATCGGCCTTGTTATCTCGTCAATGTATAGGAATCTAGTATGGGCCGTTATTTTAAACGCCTTCTTCAAATTTTAGTGATCAGTTTTATTGTTATTTATCTGCTTGTTTGGCTACTTTCACCAACGATAATTCGCTACGTTATAAATACTTATGGCTTACCAAAACCTTTGCTACTTACTGATACATCTAGTATTCGCTATAACCCATTTACAGCACATTTAACGATAAGCGATTTAGAAGTAAAAACTCATGAGCAAGCTAGTGCACTTAAACTGCAAAGCCTTAACGCTGAAGTTCATTTGTACCAATTATTTTTTGATAAAATTTATGTCGCAGAGTTTACTCTTAATGGCATATTTATCCCTGTAACGGTGAACGAGTCGTCACTCAATATAGCGGGTTTTGAGCTAATGTCTGAAAACCCTGTGCCAGTGGAAGCAGAGCCTGAAGTGGAGCCAGAAGGCACCAATTTTCCTTATCAAGTTATCGTGCCCGAATTCTCTTTGACCGATGCCCATATTGAATTGCTGTATTTTTCACAAAAACATAATATTCAATTAGATTCATTTTTTTTGCAGAACATTTTACTGTCACAAAATGTTCAAGATATTAAATTAAATTTAGTTAGCCATTTAAACGGCGCACCAATAGAAATAGCCATAGATGGTAGTTTACTGAAACAACAAGGTGAAATTAGTGTTGAGCTTAATGCTAAAAATATTGAATTAATTGCGGCAAAGGCATTTTTACCGCCAACCATATTATCGCTTGAAGGCAAAGTTAGTTATGCTAGCAAATTTAATATTGCCATCAACGAAGCAGAGACGTTAATCAATATTAATAAACTAATATTGACGGTTGAAGATCTTTTGGTTAACCAGGAAGGATTAGCGCTTTCGGTTAAAAAACAAAACATTGAGATCCAAAATACCAAGTCGTTATTGCCTGTAACATCAGCTTTGAATGCTGACGATAAGGTAAAAAAAGCTGACAAAAATAATATTACACTCAGTAAAGAGCAAACATCAGTTAATATTAATGACTTGTTAGTGAGCGTTGAGGGCTTGCATGTAGAGCAAAATAATATTGCTATCGATATTAACAGTCAAAAGGTTCAAGCTAACAATTTAGCTGTTTTATTACCGGCAAATAATCCGATTAGCGTCGATGCAATATTAGACGTTACTGTTGACGGCATTGCGGCAAAGTCGATAGAAACTGAAGCAATATTAGCTGAAATTGCGACATTATCAGTTAATCATATTGTACTGCAATATCAGCAAGATATTGCGAAGGTCAATATTGAAAGTGTAGACGTTGCCAAGAGTCAGTTTTCAAAAAATATTCAGCAAAATATGCCTGCTTTAGCCGCATTTAATGGTTTATCGGTAAATAACATCGAATATACACCTGAGCTTATTGCCATTAATGACATTAGCTTGTCTGGCCTTGTGGCTAATGTTTTATTAGATAAAGATAAACAATTGTCTACGCTAGTTGCCTTAGCTAGTCCTGATGATATAAAAAGTAATGCCACTGAGCAAGATAGTAATAACACTGAGCAAGATAGCACGGTGCTTGATAAAGAGCTGACAGTACCTGCGGTTGTAACAGAAGAAGCGAGTAAACCGGCTAAGCAAGTATTTAGAATAGGCAAATTTACTTTGCTTGATGACGCTCAAATAGATTTTAAAGACAGCAGTGTTAATCCGCATTATGAGCGTAATGTTAATATTACTCATTTGCTTTTGTCTGATATCGATACTGGCAAACCTGAGCAAGAAGTGATACTTGATATTCAAGGTAAAAGCGATACCTACGCTAATTTTGATATAAAAGGGCGTGGTGTACCGTTTGCAGAACAACAAAAATTTAAATTAAATGCTGTCATTAAAGAGCTAAGTTTACCTGGCGTTTCTAGCTATATTAAGCAGGCTTTAAAATATGAGATTGAAAGCGGGCAGCTTGATCTGACTATTGCAGCGGGCTTGACCGGTAATAAAATTAATGGCGATGTTGATATATTACTGCGAGGTGTAGAGTTTACCGCCGCTGATGATAATGAACGAGGGGCAATATCAGACGGGTTTAGTGTGCCGTTTAATGTAGCTTTAGGAATGTTAAAAGATTCCGATGGTAACGTTGAACTGTCATTGCCATTAAAAGGTGATACGAATTCACCTTCTTTTGGATTATCGGGTTTACTAACCTTGCTGGTGAAACAAGCGACGATGTCAGCAGCGAAAGATTACTTAATCACAACGTTTGTACCTTATGCCAGTGTAATGAAAGTGGCTATGGCGGCAGGTGAGTTTGCACTTAAATTGAGAATTAACGACTTAGTTTATCCGGCTACTGCCACCGAGTTAAATGCTGAACAACTAGAATTTAGTCGCCAAATGTCGGTGATGCTAGCAGATAGAGGCAACATAAATGTTAAACTTTGTGCTGTGGCCACGGCGAGTGATATTGAATTAGAGGATGCCGAACAAGCACACCTACCAGAAAATATTGCTCGTTTAAGCAAAATATCGCAACAACGTGTCGATTTATTTAAAGCGCATTTAGTAGAGCAATTAAAAGTGCCTTCAGCGCGGCTATTATTTTGTAAACCGCAAATAGATACCTCAAAAGGGGCTAAATCACGAATAAAATTCGTTATTTAAAATAAATTACAGCGTTGTGATTTGTTAAATCAACATGGTTAGTGCTAACGAATAAACCTTAGTCGTTAGCACTAACCATAGAGCTCACTTAAATTGTGATAATACCGAATTGATTAATTGAGTAAAACTCACGATTTATCAGCTTTCATTTTAATGTATTTAACCTATAAAATTATCGGTGCAGATGAATATTAACCTAGCTAGAATCTCTACTATTATTACGTTTGAAATAGTACGTTTGTTTAAAACTAAACGTGGATTATTGGCGTTATTAGCCTTTGCCACTATCTGGTTTATTATTCTGTACTACTTTGTTAGCTCAGCGTCAGCGACTGTTACTTCGCATTCATTTGAAAGTATGGCGGAAAAATTATTTGGTGCGTTAGGACTTTCAGCCTTGCTAGATTGGCCGGTAGCTGAATACGCTATTTATTGGTTGGTGGCGATATATTTTTTTCCAAGTTTTGCCTTGTTGGTATGTAGCGATCAATTTTGCTCAGATAAGCAACGTGGCACATTAAGATTTATCACGTTACGCACAACCAGAGCTGAGTTAGTGCTGGGCCGTTATTTAGGCCAATTGCTGATTATGGCGATACTAATATTGTTGACTTCGATTGCGACTACAATATTAGCCAGTGTGCGAGATATCAGCCTGTTATCTGATAGTATATGGCTTGGCAGTAAGTTATCTTTAGAGATATTGATCGTGGTTATGCCATTTATTGCGCTAATGTCGCTGCTAAATACTTTTGTAACGTCAGCAAGACTGGCGATAGTAGCCGCAACCTTATTCTTTGCGTTAGGGCCTTTAATTGTTACTTTTATTGAATATCAATTTGGCCAAACATTTTATCTCAATTTATTATTCCCAGGTGAGCAAATAAGCCGTGTTTTGTCTCAAAGTAGTGTTGGTGTTAGCCAATACCTATTACCTTTAATACAGACTGTTGTATTGCTTATCACAAGCCATTTAATTATGAAGCGAGCATCATTATGAGTTTAATTATCGATGTTCAACAAGTAACGAAAAATTATGGTCATAACAAGGCATTGAACAAAGTCGAATTTGCATTAGAAAAAGGCGCACCAGTAGCTTTGGTTGGACCTAATGGTGCAGGTAAAACGACTTTATTTAGTTTGCTATGTGGCTATATTCAGCCGTCGTCAGGCAAGATTAGTATTTTAGGCCATAAACCTGGACATGCTGCGCTTTTCGGACGTTTGTCAGCCCTACCTCAAGACGCGCAATTAGATCCTAGGTTCACCATTGCGACGCAATTAAGTTTTTATTCGCGATTACAAGGTATGAGTCATAAATTGGCCAAGAGCGATACGGTTAGAGTGCTTGAGATGGTCGGCTTATCGGATGCGCTTAATAGTCTGCCCAGTGAGTTATCGCACGGTATGCGTAAACGTGCAACTATAGCGCAAGCCTTATTAGGAAACCCTGAAATTGTTATGCTCGATGAAGCCACAGCAGGGCTTGATCCTGCGAATGCGAGGGAGATACGCGCCATTGTTGCTGAACATGCAAGTGAAGTTAACTTTATTTTAAGCTCTCATGATCTTAGTGAACTTGAACGTTTATGTGATCAGGTACTTTATCTTGAAAACGGTATTTTAAAGCAGCATCAAACACATGGTAATAAAGAGGGTGTGCGATTTATCACGCTTAGAATGAAACACCACCAGAGCGATGTTCTGTCTGCACTCAAGCAAATACCAGGGGTTAGCCAAGTTGATATGACACAAGATAGAGAATATTTACTGGTCATTGATAATCAGCATGGCCAGATAAATATTGAAGTAGATTTATTAACACTTTTAGCCAAAAACAATTGGACTTATAACCAGCTTATTAATGGTAAAACACTAGAGAACCAACTGTTTTAAAAATTAACCTTAAGGCTACTTTTCAACAGGAAGATATTCACCTTCTAAACTCGGTGGTATTTGGCCATTAGATAAATCTTTAAGCCAAGCGAGATAATGTTCAACAGACATAGGTTTAGCATAGTAATAACCTTGGCCAATATCACAGCCAAAACCGCGTAGAGTTTCTTCATCTAAGGCGCTATTTATACCTTCGGCAACCACTTCTAAGCCTAAGCCTTTGGCCATTTTTACGGCTGTTTCAGCAATAACTTTACGCTTATTGTCGCTACAAACATTTTCAACAAACTCCCGGTCTATCTTCAGTTCTTGAAAGGGCAGCTGATTAATTTGCGAAAGCGATGAGTAACCGGTACCAAAATCGTCAATACTTATGGTAATACCCAGTTCAATAAGGCTCTCTATCGTTTGTATGGCAATGTTGTTTTGTGCAAACGATATGGATTCCGTTAATTCAAAGATAATTTTTTCTGCTTTAATGTCACCGTGGTCAATTAGATTGGCTACGTCATTAATAAAGTTTGCTTGAATAAGGTCTTTACCGCTGATGTTGATAGAAACCATATGGCTAAGGCCCGTATGCTCAGTTAGCTCAGCTTGCTGGCTTAGTGCCGTTTTTATTACCCATAATGTTAACGATGGCATTAGACCAAAATCTTCTGCGACTGAAATAAATATATCGGGTGATATTGCGCCAAGCACAGGGTGATTCCAGCGAATTAAGCATTCACTACTGCAGACTTTATTAGTTTTTAAATCTATTTGTGGTTGATGGAATAACTCAAAGCCTTGGTTTTTTATAGCTTGTTCTAGATCAATGGCTAATTGTATAGAAGAGGGACTATTGTCGCTGTCTTTCTGCGCAAAATAAGACCACTTACTTTGGCTCGTCTCGGCATTATTTGCTGCGATTGAGGCATTGCTGATTAATGTTGAACTTGAGCTACCATGATCAGGAAAAAGGGCTAAACCAACATAGGCGGATAAGGGTAATTTAAGGTTTTTAATATAAAAAGCATCACTAGCAGCTTGTTGAATAGAGCTAATAAAAAGCTCTATATCTTGTTCATTTTTAGCATTATCGATCACTAAAGCTAAGCTACAGTTTTCTAAGTAACAAATTTTTTCATATTGGTCAGTGATATCAAGCACCGCATCATTAAACCTAAATAAAGAGGAGAGCTCATGGTTTAAGTCTTGAATAAAGCTGATACGCGTTTGTTCATCGATGTAAAGTTCGATACGTTGAAACTGTTCGGGTTTTATCACAATAACCGTAAAGTCTTGGCTATCTTCTATTAACATCTGGCTGATTTTGTGCTCTAAATTGGTTTGTCTTGGCAAGTGATTACTTTGATGATAAGCAATCATTGTAAGCTTTTCTTGCTCATTGCGACGAATACGCTCAGCCAACGCAAATGCCATAAAGGTTACTTCAATCATGATGGCAAATAGGAATGCATTACCCGTTAAAAAGCTATATTCAAGCTGATTAAGTAGCACCATTGGTTGTATCACTGCACCAGTTAATAAGGGGATCCAAGATAAGAAGTAAAAACGTGCCCAGGAAAAGTCACGTTTTAAGCGGTTAAAAATAAGGAAAAGCGCGACGATATAAAATAATGGCTGTAACGAAAAAAATAGCTTGGTTTGCGATAATTCATCGAGCGAAAGAGAATACAGCGCGAGTAAACTAACAATGACCGCAAATACCATTGAAACTTTGTAAGCCCAATGCTTTAAAAGATCATAGCGTAAAAAATAAATGGTAAATAACAGCAGGAATATAATCAGTAAGAAATCAATAAAAATGAGATAGTGATTTAACCATTGCATTATCTGGTCAGAAAAAAGAAAGTAGCCATAACCTGTCAATGAAGAAAGTACTGTAAATGCAGATATTAGGTAGCCAATATATAATAAGTATACTTTATCGCTGCCAGCAAAATAGAGTACTAGGTTATAGATGGCAATAATGATCAATATGCCGATAAAAGCGCCATATATCATCTGTGATAACAGTAATCGTTGTTCGAAGTCTGTTGGGCTAAAAAGCTGTAAAGGGATGTTAGGGGGCCCAGAGCTTTTAACTTTTATTAGGTATTCACTATGACCGAACTGGTTAAGTTGTAATTTCGTAAAAGGGTAAACATTTTGGCTTGTTTCATTTGGGCTAGGGAGCTTATGGTGAATTTTTTTTGGTGCACTTATCGCACTAAGTTCATAAACGATAAAGGTATCAAGCATACTATGCTCGGCCATCAATATTAGTTGCTCATTGGCATTGGTTTGAATAAAACTATTATGTGCGCTAGCCGTACTAGAATTTTTGCCAATTGGGTAATGCAGGGATAGTTTTATCCAATAACTTTGCTGAGCTAATGCAAAGGGGATATTATTTAAAGTGCTGTCGATGAATTTAGTATCATTCAATATATGATTCAGGTCAGTAGTATTAGTTTTATCTATGTAATAACTACTGTTAATCGTAAAAGCGCTATTTGTTTCACTGATATTTTTTTGGTCAATATCATAGATTAGGCTAGCAAAACTGACTAAGATGGCAAGCAAGATAACGGTAATTAACGCCGTAAAAAACCTTTTGCTTAATTGGAAAAATATCAAAAATAAATACTCATATAAGTGAATAATAATGGTCGGGGATATTACCCTTGTACGCTAATAATTTAAGCCTAACGTATTTTTGTTTCGGCAAAAATTGTTTCGTCGCACAAAGTATAATTTAATCCTCAGCCGATACTGATTATATTTTGCCTTGATTTCTTGAAGACTAAGGCAATATTGTACTAATAGCCCAAAAAAAGCTGTCAAATGCTTGTTAGGTTATAGGTTTGTAACAAATTTAAATTTACACTATTAATAATGTAGCAGAAATATCGTCATCAAGTCATAATTTTAGTGGTGGTTAAAATATATTTTATATTGAAATTCAGAGTTTAAGGCTAAACATACCGCGATATAATAGAGACGATTAAGCGTCTGATTTTTATTAATACAACTTTAGTTAAGCAAATAATAAGCTCTAGCAGAGACCAATATGATCAACATGGATTTTACCAAACGTGTCGTTATCGACACTACACAGCAATCTTGGCAAGCAAGTCCTTTAACCGGCGTGTGGCGCAAACCATTAGCGCGAGAAAATCGTGAAAGTGGCCATGCAACCAGTGTGGTGAAATATGACGCTGGTGCAAGTTTTAGCTCACACAATCATCCTTTAGGTGAAGAAATACTGGTCCTTTCTGGCGTGTTTTCTGATGAAACTGGAGATTTCCCCGCCGGAAGCTACTTCCGTAATCCTAAAGGGTTCGTACACGCGCCATTTAGTGACAACGGATGTGAATTACTGGTTAAGTTACATCAAATGTCGCCGTTGGATAATCAACGCATATGCATTGATACCAATCAACAGCAATGGCAACCTGGATATGGTAATTTAAAAGTGAAGCCATTACATAATTTTGAAACTGAATCGGTGGCTTTGGTATTTTGGCCAGCAGGAGAAGAGTTTATATTACATAAACATTTTAGTGGTGAAGAAATATATGTTATTAGTGGTGAGCTTATTGATGAGCTCGGTCGCTATCCAGCAGGTAGTTGGATTAGAAGCCCACATATGAGTCAACATAAGCCCTTTGTTGAACAAGACACCTTGATTTGGGTTAAAACTGGCCATTTAACGGCGAGCTAAAATATTTCTCTACTTGAATTATGTCAAGCGCCATTAAATAATGCTTAAGTAGTCTATTATTTATCGAATTTTTAAAAGAAAAATAGGGATGTCTCTGTGAACAACAAAACTGATTTATCAACGGTAAAATCTATACTGTTCGTCTGTATGGGCAATATATGTCGATCGCCAAGTGCCGAAGCGGTTTTCCGTCAAAAAGCACGAGCGCTGTCATTAATAATAGACTCAGCAGGTACTGTTGGCTCACATGCGCGTGAAAAACCTGATCATCGAGCACAAAAGGCTGGTATCGCACGTGGATATTCATTTGATAAAATAAAAGCACGTAAAGTCACAGTAGAAGATTTCGAAAAATTTGATTTGATTTTAGCGATGGATGAACGAAATGTGAATGACTTAATGAAGGTGGCTCCAGAAGCTTTGCAATATAAGGTACAGCTATTTTTAGATTATGCCGAAAATTTTGATGATACTGAAGTTCCTGACCCTTATTATGGTGGTGCTAAAGGATTTCAGTTTGTTTTAGATTTAGTTGAAGATGCAAGCGATGGCTTAATTAAGCAGCTCTCTGACTGAGAATCAAATACTTAACTGGGGTTAGGTATTTAAATAAGGATTAGCACGACAGTTCATCAATTAACTAGCTATGTGTTAGTTAATTCAGGCTATATAGTACGTTAAACGTTAACCTGTGACTCTCTGCCAGATATTAGCTTATCAAGTTCAGTATTTTAGCCAATATCGCTTATAAAGCGATTCATAAAGAGCCTAGCGACTATTTATTGTAGATCGGATTTTAGTCCGTCAAAGGCTAAGCAGACTATCAGTGAAATATGCTAAATATCCATTGCCAAGAAAATTTCATCCGTGATAACAATAATTAATTACAACAACACTCAAATACTATTATTCACCTGGTGGGTGAATTGTTTAATGCCTATATAAACGCAAGCTCCTGAAATTTTCTATTATAATAAATGTTTGAATTTTGGTTTTCCACCTACACATAGAATAGCTAACCTAATTAATGAAATGTGATTATTTAAAATATAAAAAATATAAATACTATAGAAAATAAAAAAGCCAATTGCGTTATGCAATTGGCTTTTGTTTTTTAGCTTCAAATGTTTACATTGAAGCGTAGCGAGACAACTTAGACAAGCGTTGGCTTAGTTGGCCCTGCTGAAGTTCGACTAGTTACATTAGCAACAAGTGCTGTTCTACCAGAAGTAGTATGTAATGCTCTATGCTCAGCCGCGACGAAATCACGAGGAATAGTACCACTACTAACTATGGTTTCCGGCTTGGTCATTGGTGCCGATGCTTTACCTGATGTTTTGTTTGCTGCAGCTTTAACTTTACGTTTAATGTTTTTAACTTTAGCACGTACTTTTTTAGGTTTTTCATCAACTGTTGCTGGCTTTTCTGCAATAGTTTCTGAAACAGCTGCTACTTCAGCAGGTGTTTCTTCATTATCAGGCGCTACTACAATGGCCTTTTCTACTGAAGGTTCTGGTGCTGTAACTGCTGGTTGCTCGGTTGAAACTTGTTCTTCTACTTGAGTTTCAACTTTCTCTGCTGCTTCAGGTGCTGCCACTTGTTGGCTAACTACATTTTCAGCATTTTCAACCTTAACTTCAACCGGTGGTGTAACTTCTTCAACTGAAGGTTTTTCTGCTTCAACTGTTGATGATACCTCTTCACTTGTTGCTGTTTCAGTTACTTGGCTATTAACTTCTTCAGTAGCTGTATTAACGGCTGGTTGTGGTTCATCAAAAGGTAAGTTTTGTTGAACTTCATTCTCAGGGTTATTAATTACTTCAGTTAATGCGTTAGCTTGAACTTTTTGCACGTCTTCAACAGTCGGCGTTGGCTCAGTAATTTCATTGGTTGTATTAGCTTGATTTAAAGCGTTATCAATTGAAGCCTCAGTTTGCTCTGGGTAACGAGCTGTTACAGGATCTTCAGTAACTTCACTTTTAACTTCGCTTGCATCAGCATTTTGTCTACGGCGTTGACCGTGTGCACGCATGTGGCGAGGAGAGCGACGGCTTCTTGGGCGTTGCTCATCTTTTGCTGTGTTAGCTGTTGGTTCAACCGTAGCGTTATCAATAGCCGTGTTATCAACATGACTCGTTGTCTCTACTGGCGCTGTGTTTTCAACCTTGATTGTTTCAACTTTGCTAGTCTCTACAACATTATTCTCAGGTAAAACGGCTTGAGCTTCAGTACTGTCAACTTTTTTAGTTTCAACATGCGTATTGTTTTTAACATCACTGTTAACACGTACTTTTTTACGGTTATTACGACGTTGACGACGCTCAGCTACCTTTTCTTCTTTAGGTTTATGCACTCGCTCTTTTTGAGGCTTAGCTGCAGTAGTGGTAGGAGACGTCGTACTTTGCTTATTCGCATTTTCGTCTACAGTAGCGGCTTGAGGCTTACGCTTGTCATTACGGTTCTCGTTACGTGAGTCATTACGACCTTCGTTACGTGTGTCGTTACGATTATTGCGACGTTGACCTTGGCGACCTCTTTGAGGGCGACGTTCACTATTTCTAGTATTGCTTTCTTGAGGCTTAATAGGTGCAGGTTGAACAACTTCTTTTTCTTCTGCAGCAAAAAGCGACTTAACCCAAGATACAACACCCGTGATTAAGCTTTTTGCTTCAGGTTTTGCTTCAACAACTGGCACAGGCTCTTGCTTTTTCGGAGCTTGTTTAGGTGAAGACATACCTTGTAGTAAAGGTTCAACACGCTTATTGACTTCTTTATCAAATTTAGGCATCACAGCTTCTTCAGGCACTGCTTGCTTAATAGCCATATCGTAACTGGCTTCTTCGATACCTTCGTCTTTTCTTACTCGGATAACTTCATATTGCGGCGTTACCATATTCGGATTAGGAATGATGAGAATATTAACGTTATGGTGCTTTTCAATATGAAACACAGAGCGACGTTTTTCGTTTAATAAATACGTAGCAACAGGCACTGGCACTTGTGCCTGAACTTGTTGTGTATTGTCTTTAATGGCTTCTTCTTCCATTAAACGTAAAACCGATAATGCTAATGACTCAACGCCACGAACATGACCTGTACCACTACAACGAGGACAAACGCCTTGGCTAGTTTCACCAATCGAAGGACGTAAACGTTGACGTGACATTTCAAGTAGACCAAAACGAGAAATTCGACCTAATTGAATACGCGCTCTGTCTTGTTTAACGGCATCGCGCATTCTGTTTTCAACTTCACGTTGATGGCGAACAGGGGTCATATCGATGAAATCGATAACCACTAAACCACCTAAATCGCGTAAGCGTAATTGACGAGCAATTTCTTCAGCGGCTTCTAAGTTGGTGTTGAATGCTGTTTCTTCAATGTCTCCACCTTTAGTTGCACGGGCAGAGTTAATATCGATAGATGTTAGCGCTTCTGTAGGATCAATAACAATTGAACCGCCAGAAGGTAAACGTACTTCACGTTGAAAAGCTGTTTCTATTTGCGTTTCAATTTGATAATGCGTGAATAAAGGAACGTCGTTGCTATATAGTTTAACTTTACTTAAAAAGTCAGGACGAACGATTTCAATGTGTTTTTTAACACTTTCAAATATTTTAGGACGATCAATCAACACTTCGCCAATGTCACGACGTAAATAGTCGCGAATAGCACGTAAAATAACGTTTGTTTCTTGGTGTATTAAAAATGGAGCAGGGCGACTTGCAGCGGCTTCTGAAATGGCATTCCAATGATGTGTTAAAACATTTAAATCCCATTCAAGCTCTTCATACTCTTTACCAACACCAGCGGTACGAACGATTAAGCCCATGCCTTTAGGTAAGGTAAGTTTGCTTAATGAAGCTTTAAGGTCAGTACGTTCGTCACCTTCAATGCGACGTGAAATACCGCCAGCACGAGGGTTGTTTGGCATAAGTACTAAGTAGCTGCCGGCAAGACTGATAAAAGTAGTTAACGCTGCGCCTTTTTGACCACGCTCTTCTTTATCAATTTGCACGATAACTTCTTGGCCTTCACGCAATACTTCTTTGATATTAGGACGGCCTTGGAAGCTGTAACCTTTAGGGAAGTATTCACGAGCGATTTCTTTCATCGGTAAGAAACCGTGACGGTCAGCACCGTAATCAACAAACGCCGCTTCTAACGACGGTTCAATACGGGTGATTTTAGCTTTATATATATTCGATTTTTTTTGTTCGTGACCAGGACTTTCGATATCTAAATCATAAAGTTGTTGACCATCTACAAGTGCTACACGCAATTCTTCTGATTGTGTAGCATTAATTAACATACGTTTCATAGTTTGTGTGACTCATTTTAGTCACAACACACCATTGCTTAGAACACAAAGTAATCTATCGCTATGGTAACAGCAACTTGTCAGCCTCACGGGTGTCAATCTTACTACGCCATATTACGCAGCAAGCTGTTAAAAATTCTGATTGTCTTTATAACTGAGGTGTTGAACACCACAGTAAAATTGATTCTTTATGTGCCCAGCCTGTGTGCTGTGCGCAACAGAGAAAAAAAGTTCATCGTTAATGTTAGTTCGATAATTTTATCGTGTTTTTCTAATGTTTTAACGATTGGAAATGTGACTTATTCTTTCTGTTTAATTACATAATCGCTTTATTGCGCGGGACAATATGTTTATGTGGTTTTTTTGACAAGTTACACGCGTCAAATTCACAATAGGCCTTACTTTTAGTATCTCGATAATGATGTTTGATAAAATTATCTAATACTAACGTGGCCGCATACTTGCCTCTTACGTCTCGCTTAAAGCATCCTTTTTACTTGTTACGGCTGAAATGCAGCGGTAACCATTCTATTATCACACTTTATTTATCAATAAGGCAATAAAATCCTCGTTTTAATTGCCTGTAATTAGAAAAAAATATGTTAAACTGCGGACAATTATGGTTCCTAGTAAAACAGATATGACAGATAGCCCAAGACCTCAAGTTAGATTTATTACCGTAGACAGTGAAGATGCGGGTCAACGTATTGATAACTTTTTAGTGAAAACACTTAAAGGTGTACCAAAAAGTATGCTGTATCGTCTTTTGCGTAAAGGCGAAATACGGGTCAATAAAAAGCGTACAAAACCCGAGTATAAGTTGGTTGATGAAGATATTATTCGTGTTGCACCTATTCGTGTTTCTGAAAATACGAATACGGTGTCTACACAATTAAATGTGGTTGCCAATTTAGAGAAGCAAATACTATTTGAAGACGATCGTTTAATTGTTATTAACAAACCGTCTGGCATGGCTGTGCATGGTGGTAGTGGTTTAAGTTTTGGTTTGATTGAAGCATTGCGAGCTTTGCGACCAGATGCGCGAATGCTGGAACTTGTACATCGACTAGATCGTGATACTTCTGGTTGTTTAGTGGTGGCGAAAAAACGCTCTGCCTTGCGTCATTTACACGAGCAGCTAAGAAATAAAACCGTACAGAAATTTTACCATGCTTTAGTTAAAGGTCGTTGGTCGACTAAATTGACGCGTGTTGCAGAAGGTTTGAAGAAAAATGACTTAAAGTCGGGTGAACGTGTTGTGGTAGTTGACAATATCAACGGTAAAGAGTCTGAAACGCGTTTTAAAGTTCTTCAGCACTATAAAAACGCCACACTCGTTAGAGCTTTCCCTGTTACCGGTCGTACACATCAAATTCGTGTGCATTGTCAAACCAAGGGGCATTCGATTGCCTGTGACGCAAAATATGGTCATGAAGATTTTGACCTAGAAATGAAAACACTGGGATTAAAACGTTTGTTTTTACATGCGGCTAGTATTGAATTTATTCATCCGTTAAGTAATGAACGAATTAAAATTGAAGCACCTTTAGAGCCTTCGTTGGAAAAACTGTTAAAGAAATTGACTAAAGCGGATGTACATTAGACGAAAACCAGTATTAGCTTTGTACCCAGGTCAAACATTAAAGGTAAAAAACTAAAAAGGCACAGTTGTTGGATGATCGTATTATCCATTTACTGTGCCTTATTTTTTCTAGTATCCTATTGTGATGATGAAATATCTGCAGACTTACATTGAACTGGCTTTTTGATGTACTACGTCATAAACCGATCCAAATGATTGTTTAACATTAAGATCCAAGTCCATATGGAGTTTTCTTGCTATATCACTAGTTGAGATAACGCCTCGTATATGATGACTCGCTCTATCTAGTACTAAACAGTGACGAAGCTGGTAATTCTCTAAAGTTGATACAACATCGCCAACGGACGCACGTAGCAATTCACTATAATCAAACGCATGAAAATCTGATTTTGGGATCATTAAATCTTTAACTAAGATGTCTTCGCGCGCAATTCCTTTAGAGAGTTTTGCGACAATGTGCTGTTCTGATAATTCATTTGTACTAATAATACCAACAAAGTCATCGTTTTCAGCAACCACTATATTCATTCTGACGTGCGTTTTTAACATTAATTGTAATGCGGTTACAGCCATCGTATCGCCATCGATCATCAACGCTTTATGCACTTTAAAGTCAGTGAATATTTCTACTGCAGGTGATGCTAAGTTAATTTCTTCAAATTGTTCAGGTGTTATAATGTTGTCTGTTGCTTCTAAGTTAACTAAATGTAATTTTTTCATATCTACCTCAAAATTTATTTCAGCATAGGTCGTTTAATTTTTTAACGACTGATATATGCTTACGTCAAATTCAGCTGCTTTTTATTAAATGATATTTCGGTATTTATCATGTTAAATTTATATTGCTCAATGTCGTCATTACTGTCGATTTTTAAACAGGTCATTTCTAACACTGTGTTCACAGACGTTGTAAAATTAATTGAGTTGCATTACTGAATTAAAATTTAGGCAATTTGTACGGTTTTAAAAAAAGTATTTAGCGAAATTGAATCCGCTTTGTATTCATTAATAACGTGGCACTTAATTAAAACAAGTTTGAAATGTACAAAAACCTTATTTTCATGTGATGTGGTTTATTAACAAATAAATGGTGGGGCTCTAGAATGAAAGTTTTGGAAGTATGGTTCTATAATGTCAGGATTGCGGTAACGAATACTAATGTAGGTATAAGAACGAAGATAATTTGCTGTGAGGGTTAATAGTGCAGGGTTATCAGAATCTACATCTTCTGTAGTATCAAGTTCAACTGTGTTGGCTTGATTAAAACTTAAATCACTTAAGGTTACTACTTCTATTTTATTTGCTGAAACAGTTGTGAGTAAAATAGTTAATATGAAAAAGAGTTTAAACATCAGCAGCTACGCTTTAAATTAATATTATTTTTTATCATACATAATGTTATGGAGTGGAATAATTTAAATTCAAGTTAAAAGGAATAAATAAAACGATGAAATTATATTTATTCCTTTGATAAGTTTAGTTAGTTTATTTTTCCGCTAAAAAATGACAGTGTACTTCTTATATACTGCACATAAATTTAATATCAGCTAATTTTACGCTGTTTAGCTTGTTCTGCTAAAACGTCAACACCGTGTTGCTTTAATAACTCAACCAGTTTTATAAGCGGTAAACCAATTAAAGTGTTTGGGTCTTCACCTTCAAGTTTTTTAAACAAACAAATACCTAGTCCTTCACTTTTGAAGCTACCAGCACAATTATAAGGTTGTTCTGCGTGCAGATAGTTTTCAATATCGCTGAGTGAAAGCTCATTAAAATGCACTAAAAAAGGTTCTATTAAAGAAGTTGTGAAGTCTAAACCGCTATCATAGACACATAGCCCGGTATAAAAGGCGACGGTTTTATTACTAAATTTTTCTAGTTGCTTAACCGCATTTTCAAAATTATGCGGTTTGCCGAGGATTTCGCCGTCGCACATCGCCACCTGATCTGAACCTATGATTAAGGCATCAGGAAATTCGTTAGCAACGGCCTTCGCCTTTTCGATAGCTAAACGTTGCACTAATGCAACAGGCGATTCGTTTTCAAACGCGGTTTCATCTATATTGGGTTTAGCGCAAGCAAAGGGAATGTTAAGTTTAGCTAAAATTTCTTTACGAAAAGGGGAGGTGGAGCCTAAAACAAGTTCTTTCATTAATATCACTCAAAATATAAACAGATTATTGTTAATATATGGCCTATCTTGAGTTTTTAAACAAATTAAGCTATTTTTCTTTTGACACAGGCCGATAGGCACTTTATTATGCGCGCCTTATGAAGAATCTTAAACTCCCGATAACGATAGACCCATCCAGAAGCGCACAGCGAAAGTTAGTGTGTGAAGGATACTTTGAAGTATCTGGGATGAATAGATTGCTTGCTGTGTGTGATGCACAAGGTGAGCAAGTACAAGTAAATGCTAATTTTAGTGTGGATGAAGTCGGTTTGGTAGTAATATCAGGCAGCTCATCGGCAACGGTTACATTAACTTGTCAGCGATGTACTGAAGAGTTTGACTCGGTATTAGAAGTAGATTTTACTTTTAGTCCGGTGAAAGACGCTGAAGCCGCAGCGGAGTTGCCGTCATATTATGACGCAATTGAATTAGATGAAAATGGTGAAGTTAACTTACGAGAGTTAGTGGAAGATGAGTTTTTACTCGAGATTCCATTAATTCCAAGGCATCCTATTAAAGATTGTCAGGCTCCGTCTGATAGTGTTTGGGGAGAGTTGCCTGAAGAGCTAGAAAAACCAAATCCATTTGATATATTAAAGAAAATTAAATAGTTAAATTTAGCTAATAACCGATTTTAGGAGTAGGCAATGGCAGTTCAAAAGAGCAAAAAGTCTCGTTCAAGACGTGGCATGCGCCGTTCACATGACGCAATAACGACAACGCATTTATCAACAGATCCAGTATCTGGTGAAACTCACCGTCGTCACCATGTAACAGCTGATGGCTTTTACAAAGGTGTTAAAGTAATCAATAAGTAATCTGTAACGATTACCTTGATTAATCTAACCATAGCGTTAGATGTTATGGGGGGCGACCAAGGCCCCCACGTAACACTTCCTGCGGCAATGCTCGCAATAGAAAACTTTCCCAATCTTCACTTATTACTGTGCGGTGACGAATCTGTCATTGTCGAAGAACTTTCAAAAAATAAATTTTATCCACATCCAAGAATAACTCTATTTCCTACAACTCAAGTTGTTGAAATGGATGACAAGCCTATTTTTGCCCTGCGTAATAAAAAACAATCTTCAATGCGCAAAACCTTAGATTTAGTCCATGATGGCCAAGCACAAGCTTGTGTGAGTGCGGGTAATACTGGCGCGCTTTTTTCAATGGCGCATTTTGTTTTAAAAACATTGCCTGGTGTAGAGCGCCCCGCGTTAATCTCTGCATTGCCGAGTAACAAACCTGATCAACATGTGTTTATGTTGGATTTAGGCGCAAATGTTTTTTGTGATTCTAGTGTTTTATACCAATTTGCGATTATGGGCTCTGTGATGGCCAAAGAGGTAGACGGAATTGAAAATCCGAAAGTCGCTTTATTGAACATGGGTGAGGAAGATAACAAAGGTAGTGATCATATTAAACAAGCGGCCAGTTATTTACAGGCAAATGATGATATTAATTATATTGGTTTTATAGAAGGTAATGACATTTTTACTAATAAAGCTGATGTGATTGTTTGTGATGGTTTTGTCGGTAATGTTGCCTTGAAAACTTGTGAAGGTGTGGCAAGAATGGTCTACACGCAACTGCAAGAAATCATTAAAAAACACTTTTTAGCGAAAATAATGGGTAAATTATTGTCTCGGACCTTAAAAAAACTGTTTAAACCCATGAACCCCGACCAGTATAACGGCGCAAGTTTGATAGGATTGCGCGGTATTGTGGTGAAAAGTCATGGTAATGCCAATATAACGGCTTTTTATACTGCTATTATTGAAGCGATTACTGAAATTGAACGGCAAGTACCAACAAAAATTAAAGATAAGCTTGAACATACTTTGTGCCATAAGTAATGTTAATGGTGCCGTGGTAAATACCTAACGAAAAGTAGATTAAAGCTTAATAAATTACAGCGGCGTAGATCAGAACATGATTTACGCGGTTACAGTGGTAAATTAAATATAATTAGGTCAAATAATGCAAAATAATTTAGCGTTTGTCTTTCCCGGTCAAGGTTCACAATCTTTAGCTATGTTAGCTGATTTTGCTGAACATGAAGTGGTACAAAGTACTTTTTCTGAAGCATCTGAAGCACTAGGTTACAATTTATGGCAATTGGTACAACAAGGACCGGTTGAGAAATTAAACCAAACAAACTTTACTCAACCTGCGCTACTAACAGCAAGTGTTGCTATTTGGCGTGTATGGCATGCTAATTCATCAGCAACACCTAAACTTTTAGCAGGTCATAGTTTAGGTGAATACTCTGCGTTAGTTTGCGCAGGGGTATTATCTTTAGCTGATGCAGTTAAGTTAGTTGAAAAACGCGGTGAGTTTATGCAAGCGTCTGTGCCTGAGGGCGTGGGTGCTATGGCTGCCATTATTGGCCTAGATGATAAAATCATTATTGATGCTTGCGCAAAAGCAGCTAATAATGAGGTTGTTTCAGCAGTTAATTTTAATTCGCCTGGCCAAGTGGTTATTGCTGGCCATAAAGCAGCAGTTGAGCGTGCTGGAGTCTTATGTAAGGAAGCCGGAGCTAAACGTGTACTTCCATTACCCGTTAGCGTGCCATCACATTGCGCACTAATGAAAGACGCAGCAGATAAGTTAGCAGAAGAATTTAACAATGTTACTTTTAATGAGCCAACAATCCCAGTGGTTAATAATGTTGACGTTGCAACAGAAAACTCGGTTGAAGCCATTAAATTAGCACTAATTAAACAATTATATAGCCCAGTTCGTTGGACGGAAACTATTCAGTATTTAGCGCAGCAAGGGATTGAAGTTGCAATTGAAGCAGGCCCAGGTAAAGTATTACAAGGCTTGTTGAAACGCATCGATAAAGCCATTGTATGTCAATCAGTTAATGACAGTGCGTCGTTAACTAAAGCATTAGAATCAGTAGAGTAAAATTATATGTTTTCATTCGAAGGTAAAGTCATTTTAGTGACAGGCGCAAGTCGTGGTATTGGTAAGGCTATCGCAACACAACTTAAAGCGATGGGCGGTAATGTTATTGGTACGGCAACATCTGAGCACGGTGCCGCTAATATCAGCGAGTATTTAGGTGAAGGGCAAGGCTTAGTATTAAATGTTACTGATGATGCCTCAATTAGTGCTATGTTTGATTTAATTAAAGAAAAACATGGCGCAGTTGATATTTTAGTTAATAATGCCGGTATTACGCGTGATAATTTGATGATGCGTATGAAAGATGATGAATGGAATGATATCATTAATACGAATCTAACGTCAGTCTTTAAAATCAGTAAAGCGGTATTGCGTGCGATGATGAAGAAACGTAATGGTCGTATTATCAATATTGGTTCAGTTGTTGGTACAATGGGTAATGCGGGTCAGGTAAACTATGCAACAGCTAAAGCTGGATTAATTGGTTTTACTAAGTCATTAGCACGTGAAGTGGCTTCTCGTGGCATAACGGTTAATACCGTATCGCCAGGTTTTATTGATACTGATATGACCCAAACATTGACTGATGAGCAAAAAGAAGGCATTTTTGCACAAGTTCCGGCAAATCGCTTAGGTAAACCTGAAGAAATTGCTAACGCTGTTGCATTCTTAGCATCAGATTCAGCAGCGTATATTACGGGTGAAACATTGCACGTTAATGGCGGCATGTACATGGTTTAACAAAAGTTCGCTTTTTGGCTACTTTATGTTAAATTCGAATAAATTATACACAGTCAACAGGTTAGACCAGCAAGAAAGTAAAATTAGAAGCTTGCATGGTTGGCTTTTGACGAATAAACTACACACAATTTTGAAAAATTGTATTTTCTAGTAAAGGAAGAAAAATGAGTACTATTGAAGAACGCGTTAAAAAAATTACTATAGAGCAACTTGGTGTAAGCGAAGACGAAGTAAAAGTTGAAGCTTCATTTGTTGATGACTTAGGTGCAGATTCTTTAGACACTGTTGAATTAGTAATGGCGTTAGAAGAAGAATTTGATACTGAAATTCCTGATGAAGAAGCTGAAAAAATTACAACAGTTCAAGCAGCAATCGATTACGTTACTGCTAACCAGTAATAACAAACGAATGCAATTAATTTCAGGCGGTTTAATTACCGCCTGATTTGTTTTTATCGTTTGAAAAATATGACTACCCACTTCAAAATCTGAGACAATGTTTTTGAATCAGTTAAATATAAACCCTACTAATATTCAACTCTATCGGAGGCAGCACATCTTATGAGACGCGTTGTGGTTACCGGTCTTGGCATGCTTAGTCCATTAGGCAACAGCCCTGAATCAACTTGGCAAAATTTACTACTTGGTAAAAGTGGTATTTCTAACATTACGCATTTCGATACCACAGAGTATCCGACGCGGTTTGCTGGCTTAGTTAAAGATTTTGATGCACAAGACTATATGGCTCGTAAAGAAGCCAAAAAAATGGATTTATTTATTCAATATGGCGTTGCAGCAGGTGTGCAAGCTATCAAGGACTCTGGCATAGAGATCAATGAAGAGAATGCTCAGCGAATCGGTGTTGCTGTGGGTTCTGGTATTGGTGGTTTAGGGCTTATTGAAGAAAATCATACTAAATTATTAAAAAATGGTCCTCGTAAGTTGTCACCGTTTTTTGTTCCTTCAACCATTATAAATATGATTTCTGGTCATCTATCTATAATGTTCGGCATGAAAGGGCCTAATATTTCGATAGTTACTGCTTGTACTAGTGGTGTTCATAATATCGGTCATGCCGCGCGTATGATCGCCTATGGTGATGCTGACGCTATGGTAGCAGGTGGAGCAGAGAAAGCTTCAACTACCATGGGAATGGGAGGCTTTGGTGCTGCACGTGCTATGTCAACGCGTAATGATGCACCTCAACAAGCCTCACGTCCGTGGGATAAAGACCGTGATGGTTTTGTGCTAGGTGACGGTGCGGGTGTCCTTGTACTTGAAGAATATGAGCATGCAAAGGCACGTGGCGCAAAAATTTACGCAGAACTCGCTGGATTTGGCATGAGTGGTGACGCGTATCATATGACTTCACCGCCAGCTGATGGTGCAGGTGCTGCGTTAGCGATGCAAAATGCTATAAACGATGCAAAAGTTGATATTAGTAACATTGGTTATATTAATGCCCATGGTACGTCGACTCCTGCGGGTGATATTGCTGAAACAAATGCTGTTAAGTCGGTATTTGGCAACTTAGCCTGTGACGTGATGGTTGGGTCAACGAAATCAATGACTGGTCATTTGTTGGGTGCTGCAGGTGCTATTGAAGCTATTTTCAGCATTCAAGCCCTAGTGAATAGTGCAGTACCGCCAACAATCAATCTAGATAACCCGGATGAAGGCTGTGATCTTGATTATGTTGCCCATACCGCACGAGATGCAAATTTAGATTACGTTCTGTGTAATTCATTTGGCTTTGGTGGTACTAACGGTTCACTAATATTTAAAAAAGTCTAATTCGTTAGATAAAGTTAGATAACCTTTTTGAATTTAATGTTCTTTAAATGTTAATACAGCTTGAATTCAAATGCTTAAGCCTGAATACTTAGTGTTCAGGCTTTTTTTATGGCAATGATAACCAGTATGGCGTTAAGTTTTGTAGATGGACAATTAGCAGATTCGATTTCAATTGATGATCGTGGCTTAGCCTATGGCGACGGTTGTTTTACCACTGCATTAATTATTAATGGCGAAGTGGCTATGTTGGATCAGCACCTTAATCGATTGGTAAAGCAAAGTCAGCAGCTTGGCTTACCTGCTTTTAATTTACCGGCATTAGAAGCAACCATAAAGAATATCAGTGGCACTATTAATATTGGTATTGTAAAAGTTATTATTACTTGTGGCAGTGGTGGACGTGGTTATTCACGCCTCGGCGCTGAACAAGCAAAAGCTATTGTCTCAGTGCATGATTATCCAACGCATTATCCTCAATGGCAAAAACACGGTATATCTGTTGGTATTAGTGAGCAAAAGTTAGGAATTAATCCGATGCTTGCGGGCTTAAAGCATTTAAACCGTTTAGAGCAAGTCATGTTAAGGGCTGAACTAGATAAACGTCCTGAAGATGATTTACTTGTTTCAGATGTTAATGGTAATGTGATCGAGTGTTGTAGCGCTAATGTATTTTGGCTAGATGAAGGGCAATGGCATACACCTTTGTTGACTACAGCCGGTGTAGCGGGCTTAATGCGTGATAAAATATTGTTAAATAATCCCCGTATTGAACCGGCAAATTATCAACTTTCTCAATTAGGTAATATTGATGCCATGTTTATAAGTAACGCCATTTTGGGTATAGTGCCAGTTAAGATTTTTAATGATAAAAAATTGGATGTTTCGCTGGTTAAAAGCATGCAAAACCAGCTTTTAAAGCCTAAGAGTTAACATACAAAGATGATAAAAAAATTGCAAAGCTTACCCTTGTTAGTTAAACGAACATTATTTACTTTAGTGGCTTCAGTGCTACTCAGTTTGTTGGTCGTAATTATTGTGATGTTAATGTCTGCAATGAAAGTTCAACAGCCATTAGTCATTAAGCAAGCCGAGTTTATAACCATTAAACCAGGGACTTCATTCAATGCCTTTACAAAACAGTTAGTGAATAAAGGTTGGTTGGAAAACAATTTTTGGTTACGTAGTTATGTTAAATTTAATGTTGAACAGAGTAAAATAAAGTCAGGCACCTATCAAGTACAGGCTAATACGCCCACTTTGGAACTGCTTAACTTGGTCGTATCAGGTAAAGAGCATCAATTTTCTATTACTTTTATTGAAGGTAGTACATTTAAACAGGTATTGGCTCAATTAGCCGCACACCAGCATATTACGCATAAACTTGCTGATCAAACACCCATAGATATAGCCAAACTATTATCAATTGAGCAAGATAATCCCGAAGGTTGGCTGTTCCCAGAGACATATGCATTCACTCAAGGTACTGCCGATATTAGTATTATTAAGCGTGCATTTGAAAAAATGCAAAGTGCACTAAACCTTCAGTGGAATAATAGAGCAGTCGGTTTACCCTATAAATCGCCGTATCAAGCACTGATCATGGCGTCAATTATTGAAAAAGAAAGTGGTAGACACGCTGAACATCCTCGCATCTCATCTGTGTTTGTTAATCGGTTAAATAAAAGTATGCGTTTACAAACAGATCCTACGGTAATTTATGGCTTGGGTGAACGTTACAAAGGGGATATAACCTACGCACATTTACGTGAAAAAACTGCTTATAATACCTACAAAATAAATGGCTTACCGCCAACGCCTATCGCTTTACCTGGTGCCCAAGCATTGCATGCGGCCTTACATCCAGAGTCGAGTAATTACCTGTATTTTGTGAGTAACGGCAGAGGAGAGCATATATTTTCTACGAATTTAGCCGATCATAACCGTGCAGTAACAAAATATCAGCGTAAGTAGCACTCATGTTTAATCTCTAAGTCTTTAATTCAACGCTTTTCGCAAGTTATATGTTTTGAACGGGGAATATATAGACTAATCTGCTATTGAAAAGCGATTTATTCCACCATTATTTTTATACCAATAACTTTACACCACCATAACAAATTTAAATATGGCGTTAGCTTGAACCACAAGCACAAGAATGTTAATTCTGTACCAAGGATAAACGCTTCTTACTGCTAATTTTTGCTTCTTGATCAAACCATGTTATGAGCTGTGTGAAACAGGTGATAGCTGCATCAATTACAGCTTGAGGTTCGCAGTTACCTTGCTTGACCAGCTTGTCTAGATTGATCTTCCAGTGATTAATATCAATGGTATTTTCACTGACACTAGCATAATAATTAAAACCATAATATTCAGCCAGCGGTGACTTTTGTAACTTTCTAAGAATAAAACGTGCGCCAAGTTGGGCGCCGGTTAATACATAACTATAGCCTAAATATTGATCAATAGAGGTAATGATCGGTTTTGGCACTGCAATGGTTGGTTTAAGTTGATAGCTAAAACTATCCGTTTCGGTACTTAAGGCAGACCCTTGGTTGTCTATAATTGCAAAGGCTGGGGGGTTTAAAAGCTGTACTGCAGCATCTAAAGTGGGCTGCCAAGCATTAAAGCATTGGGAGAAATACAGCATAGCGGCTTCATATTGCCTAGCACTGAGCGAAGCAGATATCATGTTTTTTAGTACAGGCAATTTATCAAGCTCACGATGATATGGGCTTGTAGCTTGTTTTAATTGTTCACTTAGTGGTATTAGCATGACTGATATAATTCTCTATAAATTGCTCACTAGGCATAGGCCTAGAGAAAAAGTAACCTTGGCAAGTATCACATTCCAGCCCTTTTAATATATTAAATTCTATGTTGGTTTCTACCCCCTCTGCGACTACTTCAAGCTCAAGTTTTTTACACAATTCAATAATGCTTTCGACCATAGTAAACAGGCTATTGTCTTGAGTCATATTAGAGATAAAAGATTTATCAATTTTTATTTCATCAATCGGTAGCTTCCACAAGTAATTAAGTGAAGAGTAGCCCGTGCCAAAGTCATCTAACGAAATAGAAAAACCTTTATCTCGAAGGAATTGTAGGTTCTCTATCGCTAAATCGTGGTTTTTCATAAAAATAGACTCAGTGATTTCTAGTCTAATATTATTTGGCTTTATGCTTGGGAAAGCGGCAAAGACATAGAGCAATTCTTTTTGAAACTCGGGGTCTAATAATAGGCTTGGGCTGATATTAATCGACAGTGTTTCAAAATAGGGCATTAAATCAAACTGCTGCCATTTCGAAAAGTCTTGGCAGGCTTTTTTAATAATTTTTAAACTCAGCGGTTTGATTAAATTATTAACTTCCGCAATCTGAATAAAGACTTCGGGACTGATATAACCAAATTTTGGGTGATTCCACCGTGCTAATACCTCCGCTCCAGTGATATTTTTATTGTAATCACATTGCGCTTGAAAATGTACTTCCATATCTCCATTTGTGATATGTTTGCGCAAGTCTATGGTCAGTATGGCCTTTTTATTAAAAGCATCTTGATCGCTACTATCAAAAATATGGTAACAATTTTTTCCTTTGTTCTTGGCAGAAAACATCGCAATATCAGCTCGTTTGAGCATTTCGTTAAAATCAATATCATGCACATCGCTGGTTATCACTCCGACACTGGGAGTGATAACGTAAGTGTGTTCATGATCGAAAATGGGTTCGCCAAGGCGCTTAACTACTTTCTCGGCTAAATACGTTAACTCTTGTTCTTTGTCATGAGTGAACACGATAACAAATTCATCGCCACCGAGTCTGACCACTAAATCGTCAGGTCGAGAGCAACCTTTTAAGCGTTTAGCCACGTTTATCAGAATACGATCGCCAGTTTCATGGCCCATAAAATCGTTAACATCTTTAAAGTTATCTAAATTAATAAACAGCAGTGATATGTATTTGAATGAATTTATTGGGTTAAGGTTTTCAATAAAACATTTAAAGTAAGTACGATTCGCCAGATCAGTTAGGCAGTCATAGTGGGCGTTTTTCTCTAATTTATTTTTCAGTAATTCATTACTTTTTACACTGGTGTAATCTTTACAATTTGTAAAAAAGTACTCTAATATCTTTGTGTCTTTTTCGGTCCAATAATCACATTGGCCTTTTACTTTTTCTCGCCAAAAGGCAAATGAACTACGTGGCTCTAAATGACGCTGGTTGTTTTTAACTACTATATCAACCGTTTTGGGAGCACCGCCCCATATAATAGTTTTGACGACTTCTTTACGACCAATAAACACATAAAAATCAGCCGGAATTTTTGAACGCATAACATAAATACCGACCATGTTTTCAAGTCCTGGTATTGGCTTGTGCTCGCTGTGAAGCTCAAAAGATTGATATTCAGTACCACTTTGTCCATCAAATAATGCGGCTATGGCATCAATGCTTCCGCCTTCTAAAGTTATAAATTCTTCGTGTTGCAAGGTATAGCAATTATCCCCGTAGACAATACCGAGATAGTCATAATCAGCGAGTTGATTTATGGTTCTTAATGAATTTTCAAATAAACTCTGTGAGACAGGGACCATTTTAGCATGGTGGAAAGTGTTTTCTATACATGCCTTCACCGTCATTAAATGAGTAATTTGATTCATTTTTATAGAGGGCATTAAATACGTAGAGATAATCTCGCTAAACAATTCACAGGTGATTTTAAGTTGAGCAACGATGTGATTTGGTGGCGTTTTAGGCTCATTATGATGAAAAGATACTAAGCCCCATAATTTATTTTCCACTAAAATAGATAATGAAATAGTAGCTTTAACGCCCATATTCTTTAGATAGATTCTGTGCATGTCAGAGATGTTACGCAGTAAAGAGTAACTTTGATCTAAGTATTGTTCGTTTGGCAACTTGGCCGGTATTAGCGGTGAAGGGTCGGCATCGATATTAGCAAACACTCGAACTTTGTTAAGTGTATATAAAGCTCTAGCTTGTTTTGGAATATCTTCAGCTGGAAAGCGCATATGTATATATTTTTGATTTTCTCGCGCTGAAACAGCTTCAGAAACTATTTCACCTGACCAATCAGGTAAAAATCGATAAAGCATTACGCGATCAAAATTAGTATGTTCTTGAAATTGGCTAGTAATAGTGTCAAATATTTCTTTGGTATTTTGTGCCTTGCGCAATGTCTCAAGCATATAATTCATTTGCGAAATAAGAATAGAAGAGCTGTAAGCATCAGGAGAACAGGGTATGAACTCTAAAGAAATCCAACCGCCAGCCATGTAGGCAACACATTCCCAAATATCACTAGCAATAACAGGGTGAGTGTCTAATTCTAACTTAATCGTGCGGTCAGGTTTGAGCTTATTAAGCAGATTGGGCTGAGAGAATGTTAGCCAATCAGAGATAGGAGTATCTAGTATTTTAGTGCTTAAGGTCAGCGAATCAATCGTGTATTGATTGAGCAGATTAACAATGTTTTCTGAGTATTGGACAACATGTAAGGTTTTGGGGTCGAGTACCAGTTGGAATCCGTGTGGTTGTATATTACCAATTAAATGAATGGGTTCCGCGGCGCAAGCTTCAGCTTCTGCAGTGGTAATCTTCCTTGTTTCTCTACTCACTTTCGACATTTAAAGTTACTTATTCTTAATAACCATAATTTTATTATATTGATTTCAGTTAATTAGTAAACAGCTAAAGTTGGCATTTTAATAATTTAAAAATAGCAACTTTGTTAATGAAAGTAATTGGAGTGACATAAGTTAGTGCTTGATTCAAAAAAATATTGTAAAAATAAGTCTGCATGTTTTTTGGTCGCTTGTCCGATATTTCCATGAAGGTAAATTAAAGGGTACTTTCAAGGTTATTGATTCAAGTCATCTTTCTGTCTTTTCTAGCTTTGCTGGGGAGATATCGACACCAGTTCGGGAATTCATTTAGTTATAGTCACTAAATTATCTGATAAAATTTAATAATCCAAATATAATAGTTTGTTACTTATATGTATGAGTGATTTAAGAAAACGTTACACAATATGTTTATTTTTAGAGTAATCTGCGGATAATTCTTCAATATATTCTAATAAATTTGTAACTACTGTAAGCTTTACTTTAGTCATGAGAAATTGAGAAATTGTATGAACAAAGGTTTTATGGTTGTTTTTGATGGCAGTAATGGTGCTGGGAAAACAACGGTTATTAATGAAGTAGAAAAATATATCTCATCAAAAGGTTTAGACGTTGTTTTAACAAGAGAGCCTGGTGGTACAAAAATTGGTGAAAAAATCAGGCATATTATTCTTGATCCCTCAACACCAGAAATGTGTGATATGACAGAATTAATGTTATTTGGCGCAGGACGTTCACAACATATTCAAGAAAAAATTAAGCCCGCATTACAAGCGGGTAAAATAGTGATTTCAGATAGGTTTGACGCGGCAACATTTAGTTTTCAGCATTACGCCAGAGGCATTGACCTAGCCAGCATTATGAAAATAAATGACTTAGCATTAGCTGGCTTTCAACCCGATATGAATATTATTTTAGATTTAGACCCTGTTGAAGGTTTAAAAAGAGTAAAGAGTCGTGGTGAAGGGCTAGACCGCTTAGAAGATGAAAAATTAGATTTTCTTATTAAGGCTAGAAATGGCTATTTAACACAGGCAAAAGCTCAGCCTGAGCGTTTTGTAATTATTGATGCATCACAATCTAAAACGGCAGTTTTGAGCGATGTAATTAAGGTTATTGACGCTTTAATTGTTAAGCAAGGTTAATGAGTTACTAAGCTTAGCTTTAATGTCGAAAGCTGACGCTCTGTTAAATGCTTATCTTATTGATTACGCTGACAATACATTTTTCTAGATGGCTGTATGTTTATTTTTATATTGATTGCATTTCCGCCGTTAAAAATAGGTATTTCACTGGTTTAGTGAAAGCGTCAGAAAGACACGATATAATAAATGTTATTCAATATTACCGGTGCAATAAAATGAAAATAATAAAGCACATGAAGCTGTTATTTATGCCAACAAAGGCTATTAGATGAAAACTTGGTTACTTGCTCTTCAACAACAATTATCGCGGCAAATACGCGAAAAAAAACTCCCTCATGCCTTACTTATTTCGGGTGTTGATGGTGCAGGGCAGCAAGATATTGCACAGTGGCTCATTAAAGTGTTGTTATGCGACTCTGTAAAGCAAGACTTAAATGATAATATAAGTCAGCTGAGCAAAAATGAAAGCTCTGAAGCGCCGTTGATTCTTCAGCCTTGTGGTTTTTGCAAAACCTGTAAGTTGTATGCGAAAGATAGTTACCCAGATCACCTCACTGTGGTTTCGGATAAAAAGACCATAGGTGTAGAGTTGATTCGCAGTCTAAGTCATTTTTTTGAGAAGACAGCGCATATTGGGCTAGTAAAAACAGCATTGGTTAATCATGCCGATACCATGACAATATCAGCGGCTAACGCCTTATTAAAAACCTTAGAAGAGCCAACCTCGGATAGTTTTATTATTTTAACAACGCATAGCAGTGATTTATTACTACCCACTATTATTAGTCGTTGCCATGAATTTGAAATACGTCCCCCTGTTGGTAAAGCACTTTTGGCTGAATATGGTCAGCAAGGTGATGATGCTTTTGTAAATCTGAGTCACTTGAATGAATTATCAGATGACTCTACCGCCATTGCATTTGTGACGTTTCGTGATAAGGTCAAAGATTATTTATTTGCTCATCAACATCGCGCAGATATACTTGCCATATTGGTTGAGCATCATGATGGCTTTCGATGGCTAGAGAAGATCCTTGTCAACTTGATGCGTCAACAGTGGGGCTGGCCTACTGCTGAAAGTACTGATGAGCAAGTTAATGTCATCAATAAACAGCAGTTATGGCGTGTTTATAATTTAGTACAAGTTGCCAATGGTCAGTTAAAGACTTTAGTGCAAATTAATCGACAGTTTTTAAGTGAAAAACTACTCGCAGATATTAGCGTTGTTTTACAAAGCAACGCGCAAACAGTAGAGGGATGATTTTGGAACACATAACACTTGAATTTATTTCTGATCGCGATTTATATCAGTCATATATGCCATTTATGAAAAATGGGGGCTTATTTGTTCGCACCACTGAGCATTTCGAATTGGCCACAGACGTGATATTAAACGTGAGTTTGCCTGATTCATTAGAGCCTTCTCAAGTCAAGGGCAAAGTTTCTTGGATCACACCGATTGGCGCGCAAAATGGCACGCCTGCCGGTATTGGTGTCAGCTTTGTAGAAGACCCTGATAATATTCGTAATCAAATCGATAAATCAATAGGGCGGCTATTAAACTCTTCTGAGCCCACTTTATCAATGTAAATACAACGGTGTCTCTAAACTGAACCAGCACTATGTAGTGTGGTAGTAAATTGGCTAGTGAACTGCTGATTTTTTCTGATGAAAAGTAGACACCTAATTCGTCCTTCCCATATTAATTTAAAGCACATTCGCACGGAGTAACCCAGTGTTTATAGATTCACATTGCCATTTAGACCGACTTAAACTCGAAGAATTTGACAATAATTTAGATAATGTAATTGATGCAGCACTTGCTGAAAAAGTAAATACCTTATTGTGTGTTAGCGTTACTTTACAAGACTTTCCAGCCATGGCAGAGCAAACGGCTAAATATGACAATGTTTGGTTAACCTGTGGTGCTCATCCGCTCAATCAAGATGATGAAATAGATCCTGAGCAACTCACTAATTTAGCAACACACTCACGGGTTATTGCTATTGGTGAAACCGGCCTTGATTATTTTTATGCGCCAGAAACAAAGCCTGTACAGTTAGACTCTTTTCGTAAACATGTTCGAGTGGCCAATCAGTTGAATAAACCTTTGATCATTCATACGCGTGATGCGCAAGAAGACACCTTAGCTATTTTAAGAGCTGAACAGGCAGAAAATGTTGGGGGAATATTACATTGCTTTACTGAAAGTTGGGAGATGGCTGAACAAGCAATAGCCATGGGTTTTTATATTTCATTTTCCGGCATTGTCACTTTTAAAAATGCTGCCGCGCTTAGAGAAGTAGCAAAAAAGGTCCCTTCAGATAGATTTTTAATTGAAACTGATGCACCATATTTAGCACCAGTACCGCACCGTGGTAAACAAAATCAGCCAGCTTATGTAGTAGAAGTTGCAAAGCACCTTGCGAGTATTCGTGGTACTTCTGTTGCTGAAATTGCCAAGCAATCGAGTGAAAACTTTCACCGCTTATTCCCTCAAACAGCATAAAGTTAGCTCTAGTTAATAAAAAAATGCCCAAAACTACTGCTAGTTTTGGGCTCAGGGGGGTGGTTCAATCTCGTTGAACCTACGCTAATAAACTATCTAATTAACCTACTTGTTCACCTTTAAATTTATCTATAAATTCAGCGATTAATAAACATTGTAATCAAAAGTTATAAATATGAATAAACTATCTAAGTAGGTAGCGAACAACTGGTTGATAACGTTAAGTGTAGTGTAAGATGTTATAAATGCAAATTATATTAAAAACAATTAATCACTTGATTTTTATGGTTATAATTTATCTATTTCGTTATGCTAAGTGAACGGACCCCTGTTTATACAATACATGTACACTGCTGATTACTTGTTCATCTACTAGGTAATAGACGCTTTTTGTGTCATGATATTTTCTTCTAATTACAAAAATAAAAAGAGCTAGATTTGTTAAATCGTATTTGGAGCGGATTCTTTTTCGTGGCATTTATTTCGGCCATGGTTCAATGGCTAGTGTTCGATCAAATTTTAATTTTTGAAGAAATTGTAAACGCTATTTTTGATATGTCGAGAGTAACGGTAGAAATTGCTATTGGCCTGATCGGCATTTTAAGTTTTTGGTTAGGTATGATGAAAATTGCCGAGCATGCTGGGATTATCGATAAACTTGCACAACTTATTTCACCGCTTTTTACTCGTCTTATGCCAGAGGTACCAAAAGGGCATCCAGCCATTGGCTCCATGACCATGAACTTGTCGGCTAATTTTCTAGGTTTAGACAACGCGGCTACTCCGCTAGGCTTAAAAGCCATGCAAGACTTACAATTACTGAATCCAAAAAAAGAAACCGCCTCTAACGCACAAATCCTTTTTTTAGTTTTAAATACTTCTTCGGTCACTTTATTTCCAGTGACGGTATTTGTCTATCGTGCCCAACAAGGGGCGATAAACCCTACCGATGTATTTATCCCTATTTTATTAGCAACATTTGCCTCAACTTTAGTCGGGTTATTTGTCGTCGCGTTTGTGCAAAAAATAAAACTTTATCAGCAGGTTATTTTTATTTATTTAGCCGCTGGGATAGCTCTTATCGGAGGTGTTGCGGTTTATTTTAGTACTTTAAGCGCCCAGTTATTAGCGCAACAATCATCATTAATGGGGAATTTGTTAATATTTACTACATTGATCAGTTTCATATTCTTCGCTTTAAAACGTCAGGTAAATGTCTATGACAGCTTTATTGAAGGGGCGAAACAGGGCTTTGAAACTAGTATTAAGCTTATTCCGTATCTGTTAGCTATGTTGTGTGCCATTGGTGTATTTAGGGCGAGTGGCGCGTTAGATATTTTAGTTGACGGTATTCGACAGTTTGTTTTATTTTTTAATGGTGATACCCGCTTTGTTGATGCTTTACCCACCGCTTTTATGAAGCCTTTAAGTGGCTCTGGTGCACGCGCAATGATGATAGAAACCATGAATACACATGGTGCTGATTCTTTTGCCGGCCGTTTAGCTTCAATTGTTCAAGGTTCAACAGAAACAACATTTTATGTTTTAGCTGTCTATTTTGGCTCAGTGGGCATTCGCTACAGTCGTCATGCTTTAGCCTGTGGTTTGATTGCAGATGTTGCCGGTATTACAGCCGCTATCGGTGTATGTTATTGGTTTTTTGGCTGATCACCTAAATTGTCGACAGTTATTTAACTTCTTTTCTGCCAAGGTGTAGCTTGCAATTCACTTCCTTTCTTTTTATTAATCACCTTTATTAGTCGCTCATGTAGGCGCTTTTTAGAGGGATGTTACTGCAATTTTAACAACTAAATATTAATTGATACGCCCAAAATAAAAATCAATATTGTCGACAATATTTTAGTTTCTCATTGACTAATTCAAATATATAGCTATTATTAGCACAATGTTTTTTAAATGTGTCGACAATAATGGCGTTAGATAATCCTACTATGCAAGCTGCTGTTACCACTGCTGATAAAGTTTTCGAACAAATGTTGCATGATATTGTTGAGGGCAACATTGAAGCGGGTAGTAAAATTAGTGAGCCAGAGTTAGCCAAAAAATTTCAAATAAGTCGCTCAACTCTTCGTGAGGCCCTAAACCGTTTAGAAAAATGTCACTTAATTGAGCGTAAAGCCAATGTAGGTTCTCGCGTGGTGCAATGTTCAATTTCTGGTTTGTTAGAAATTTATGTTGTACGTGAAGCTTTAGAAGGCATGGCATGTCGACAAGCAGCACAAAATATGACAGAAGTCGAAATTACCGAAATGAGAGCTATGCTCAAGCAGCATGCAAGTGCAAAAGCCTTGCGTGATGGTATTGCTTATTATCAAGAAGAAGGTGACTTAGACTTTCACTATAAAGTTATATTAGGTAGCCATAATCAACAACTGATCAACATATTGTGTGGTCAGCTATATCATCTTGTTCGCATGTATCGTTGCCAATTTGGCATGAACAGCCCCCGAGCAACTAAAGCTTTTGATGAACATTCTCGCATAATTGAAGCGATTGCCGATCGTGATGGCGAATTAGCCGAAATGCTAATGAGGCGCCATATTGCTGCTTCGCGTAAAAATATTGAAAACAAAATTGCCCAACAACAATAGCGGTAAGCTTATTTTAAGCTACCTTATAAAACACACACTTGACTAAAAAGGATAAAGCAATGTCTACAAAACTAACTCCCGGTGCGAAGTTTCGCCAAGCTATAGTGAATAATAAACCACTGCAAGTTGTCGGTACTATCAATGCCTATTGTGCAATGATGGCTGAAGAATTAGGTCATCAAGCTATATACTTGTCAGGTGGCGGTGTTGCTAATGCTTCTTATGGTTTACCCGATTTAGGCATGACATCGTTGAATGATGTTATTGCTGATGTTCAACGCATTACTAACGCATCTTCTTTACCTTTGCTAGTAGATATTGATACCGGCTGGGGCGGGGCATTTAATATTGCAAAAACTATTCGAGATATGGAAAAAGCCGGCGCAGCCGCTGTACATATAGAAGATCAAGTGGCGCAAAAGCGTTGTGGTCATCGTCCAAATAAAGAAATTGTTTCGACCGAAGAAATGGTTGATCGAATTAAAGCTGCGGTTGATGCTCGTACCGATAAAGACTTTTTTATTATGGCGCGTACAGATGCATTTGCTCAAGAAGGCTTAGAAGCGGCATTAGAGCGTGCAAAAGCTTATGCGGCAGCTGGCGCTGACGGTATTTTTGCTGAGGCAGTTAAAACTGAAGAACATTACCGCGCTTTTACTGAAGCACTTGATGTACCGGTATTGGCTAATATTACCGAGTTTGGTCAAACGGAGCTTTGGAATAAAGCCCAGTTGGGTGAATGGGGATGTGCCATGGTACTTTACCCATTATCAGCCTTTAGAGCGATGAATAAGGCAGCAGAGTCAGTTTATAAAACCTTACTAGCTGATGGCGACCAAAAAGCAGAAATCGACAACATGCAAACACGTATGGATTTGTATGACTATTTGGGTTACCACGATTACGAACAAAAACTTGATGCCTTGTTTACTGAAGGTAAAAACAAGTAAATAAAATCGATAGCTTAATAAGAAACTAATTTTTAACCATTAACGGTAAATTCATTACGGTTAAAGGACAAGAGGAAAGAATGATGACAGAGAAAAAATTATCAGGTGCTGGCTTACGTGGTCAAAGTGCAGGCGAAACAGCTTTATGTACGGTAGGCAAATCAGGCTCGGGCTTAACTTACTGTGGTTACGATGTTGCCGATTTAGCTGAAAATGCTACTTTTGAAGAAGTCGCTTACTTACTTTTCAATGGCGAGCTACCTAATGCAAAAGCGTTAGCGACATATAAAGCTGACTTATTTGCTATGCGTGATTTACCGCAAGCATTAAAAGAAGTGCTAAAGCTTATTCCAAAAGAAGCTCATCCTATGGATGTTATGCGCACCGGTTGTTCATTTTTAGGTAATTTAGAGCCAGAAAATGACTTTAGTGAGCAAAATAACGCTGCTAATCGCTTGCTCGCCGCCTTTCCTGCCATTATGTGCTATTGGTATAAGTTTTCACACGAAGGTTTAGAAATTGACTGTACGTCAGATGAAGCTTCACTTGGTGGGCACTTTTTACGCTTATTAAGCGGTAAAAGTCCGTCTGCACAGCATGAACGTGTTATGGATGTGTCATTAATTCTATATGCTGAGCATGAATTTAACGCTTCTACGTTTACGGCGCGCGTTTGTGCTTCAACGTTATCTGATATGTACTCATGTGTCACGGGTGCTATTGGTACCTTACGTGGACCTCTACATGGCGGCGCGAATGAAGCGGCAATGGACATGATTGAAAAGTTCAAGTCTCCAGCCGACGCTAAAGAACAAATGGCCGGCATGCTTGAGCGTAAAGAAAAAATCATGGGCTTTGGTCATGCGGTTTATAGTACGTCAGATCCACGTAACGTAATTATCAAGGCATGGTCTGAAAAGTTAGCGGCAGAAAACGGAGATACATCGCTTTATGATATTTCAGTGGCCTGTGAAGAGTTTATGTGGGACAGCAAAAAGTTATTTTGTAATGCTGATTTTTTCCATGCCTCAACGTATAACTATATGGGTATTCCAACGAAATTATTTACGCCGATTTTTGTCTGCTCGCGTTTAACGGGTTGGGCTGCTCATGTAATGGAGCAACGTTCAAATAATCGTATTATTCGTCCTTCTGCAGATTATATCGGTGCAGAACCACGTAAAGTGCAACCCATAGCACAAAGGTAAGCTGCTCTAGCAACTAGCCCATAAAGCCTTATCTAGCCAGATAAGGCTTTATCACTCATTAAATCACTCAAAAAGAGTCTGTTGTACTCTTTTGCAAATATGTGGATTATATTATGAATTATGATTACCGCAAACCCTTACCAGGCTATAAAAATAATGGCCTAACTATAGACTTTTTTGATACGCGAGAAGCCATTGATGCCATTAAGCCTGGCGCTTATAAAACATTACCTTACACGTCGCGTGTACTCGCTGAGCAATTAGTCCGACGCTGTGACCCGGCAACGCTAAATGATGCTTTAAAACAGATTATCGAAGGTAAACAAGACCTTGATTTTCCTTGGTATCCAGCACGTGTTGTTTGTCACGATATTTTAGGTCAAACCGCGTTAGTTGATTTAGCCGGCCTGCGAGATGCCATTGCTGAACAAGGCGGTGATCCTTCAAAAGTAAATCCGGTGGTACCTACACAGTTAATCGTTGACCATTCATTAGCGGTGGAAGCACCGGGTTTTGATCCTGAAGCGTTCGAGAAAAATAGAGCCATTGAAGATCGTCGTAATGAACAGCGTTTTCATTTTATTGAATGGACTAAAACAGCGTTTAAAAACGTTGATGTTATCCCTGCCGGTAACGGTATTATGCATCAAATAAATTTAGAAAAAATGTCTCCTGTTATACAAGCTCGTGACGGTGTCGCTTTCCCTGATACTTGTGTCGGTACTGACTCTCATACGCCGCACATTGATGCTTTAGGGGTTATCGCGATTGGTGTCGGTGGTCTAGAAGCTGAAACAGTTATGCTAGGTCGTCCATCTATGATGCGCTTGCCTGATATTATTGGTGTAAAGCTTACGGGTAAACGCCAACCTGGTATTACCGCAACCGATATTGTTTTAGCGATAACTGAATTTTTGCGTAATCAGAAAGTTGTTTCTGCTTATTTAGAATTTTTTGGTGAAGGCACTAAAAGTTTAACCATTGGTGATCGTGCCACTATCTCAAACATGACACCTGAATATGGTGCGTCTGCAGGTATGTTTTACATTGATGAACAAACCATTGATTATTTGAAAATTACCGGTCGTGAGCCAGAGCAAGTGGCGTTAGTTGAAACTTACGCGAAACATACAGGTTTATGGGCTGACGACTTAGTTGAAGCGCAATATCCACGTGTGATTGAATTTGACTTATCATCGGTAGGCCGTAACTTAGCAGGTCCTTCAAATCCACATCGTCGTTTAGCGACAGCTGATTTAGCGTCGAAAGACATCGCGAAAGACTTAGCTGCTTGTAAAGTACAAGAAGCCAATGGTGAAATGCCCGATGGCGCGGTTATTATTGCCGCGATTACGTCTTGTACCAATACCTCTAACCCGCGCAATGTTGTTGCAGCAGGTTTGATAGCCAAAAGAGCCAATGAGCTTGGTCTAGTGCGCAAACCTTGGGTTAAATCATCGTTTGCACCAGGCTCAAAAGTCGCTAAGCTTTATTTAGAAGAAGCCGGTTTGCTTTCTGAAATGGAAAAATTAGGTTTTGGTATCGTCGGTTATGCCTGTACAACGTGTAATGGTATGTCTGGTGCGTTAGATCCTAAAATTCAACAAGAAGTTATAGACCGCGATTTATATGCAACAGCGGTATTGTCAGGTAACCGTAACTTCGATGGTCGAATTCATCCTTATGCAAAACAAGCGTTTTTAGCGTCACCACCGTTAGTTGTTGCTTATGCTATTGCCGGTACTATTCGTTTTGATATTGAAAAGGACATTTTAGGTCAAGACCAAAACGGCAATGACATTACACTGAAAGATATCTGGCCAAGTGATGAAGAAATTGATGCTATCGTTGCTTCATGTGTTAAACCAGAGCAGTTCAAAAAAATCTACACACCGATGTTCGATTTAGGTGCTTTTGAGCCGGCCGAAAGTCCATTATATGCTTGGGACGAAACCAGTACTTATATTCGTCGCCCGCCATATTGGGAAGGTGCATTAGCAGGTGAGCGCACCATGAAAGGTATGCGTCCATTAGCGGTGTTAGGCGATAACATTACCACCGATCATTTATCACCTTCAAATGCGATTCAATTGGATAGTGCAGCCGGCGCATATTTGCATAAAATGGGCTTGCCAGAAGCCGATTTTAACTCATACGCAACGCATCGTGGTGATCACTTAACCGCGCAACGCGCGACCTTTGCTAACCCTAAATTGTTTAACGAAATGTGTCGTGATGACAAAGGTGAAGTTAAGCAAGGTTCATTAGCGCGTATAGAGCCTGAAGGCACTGAATCACGCATGTGGGAAGCGATTGAAACCTACATGGAACGTAAACAACCACTGATTATTATTGCCGGTGCTGATTACGGGCAGGGCTCATCAAGAGATTGGGCTGCAAAAGGTGTTCGTTTAGCGGGTGTCGAAGTCATTGTTTCTGAAGGTTTTGAACGTATTCACCGGACAAACTTAGTGGGCATGGGGGTTTTACCGCTTGAATTTATTAAAGGTGAAACACGTCATACTTATAAAATTGATGGCACTGAAACCTTTGACGTTGAAGGCACAACATCACCGGGCGCAGCGATGTCTGTCGTGATGACACGTCGTAACGGTGAAGTAGTCACTATTCCGGTTAAGTGTCGATTAGATACTGGTGAAGAAGTGTCTGTTTACGCCGCTGGCGGCGTATTACAAAAATTTGCTAACGACTTCTTGGAGTCTACTACCTAAAGCTTTATTTTTGATAATAGCGGCCTTGGTCATTTACAAGTATAGACATGACCAAGGTTACCGCTGTGAACGCGGGTCAGACTCCTGCTTTAAAAGGGGATGATTTATTAGCAGTAAATAGAGATAATTTACTGCTTTTTTTATAAAAAATAAATAATAAAGGAGATTGTTATGTCTCAGGTTCCTCAAGTGCACTTACCTCAAGTAAAAATTCCTGCTACCTATATGCGTGGCGGCACATCAAAAGGTGTGTTTTTTAATCTAACTGATTTACCACCGCGATGCCAAGTGCCTGGAGAAGCGCGCGACAATATGCTACTGCGCGTGATTGGTAGTCCCGATCTTTATGGCAAACAAACTGATGGTATGGGTGGCGCAACATCAAGTACCAGTAAAACAGTTATTTTGGCTAAAAGTGACGTTGCTGATCACGATGTTGATTATTTGTTTGGTCAAGTTGCTATAGATAAAGCCTTTGTTGATTGGTCGGGTAATTGCGGTAACTTAACGGCAGCGGTTGGCTCTTTTGCGATAAATGCTGGCTTAGTTGACCCTTCACGTATTCCTGATAATGGTGTTTGTATCGTACGTATTTGGCAAAAAAATATTGCCAAAACTATTATTGCACGGGTGCCTATAACCAACGGCGAAGTACAAGAAACGGGTGATTTCGAACTCGATGGCGTTACGTTTCCTGCTGCAGAAGTGCCGGTAGAGTTTATCGCACCTGTTGACCCATCAGAAGCTATGTTTCCAACCGGTAATGTCCTTGATGAGCTTGACGTGCCCGCTATTGGCACTTTCAAAGCCGCGAAATATAAAGTGACCATGATCAGCGCGGGCATACCAACTATTTTCTTAAATGCTGAAGATCTTGGTTATACCGGTACAGAATTACAAGACGCAATCAATAATGACGATGCAGCATTAGCGCGTTTTGAAACTATTCGTGCGGCGGGCGCAATTAAAATGGGCTTAATTAACGATGTTTCTGAAGCAGCTGCACGTCAACATACGCCTAAAGTGGCTTTTGTCAGTGGTGCTAAAGATTATGTAACATCAAGTGGTAAAGCCGTGTCTGCATCAGCTATAGATTTACATGTTCGTGCTTTATCAATGGGTAAGCTACACCATGCAATGATGGGCACCGCAGCGGTTGCCATTGGCGCTGCGGCGGCAATCCCAGGCACATTAGTTAATTTAGCTGCTGGCGGTGGTGATCGTGAAGCAGTAGTTTTCGGTCATCCATCAGGTACACTTAAAGTGGGCGCTCAAGCAACGAAAATTAATGATCTGTGGACGGTAAATAAAGCGATTATGAGCCGAAGTGCTCGCGTTCTAATGGAAGGCTGGGTGCGTATCCCAGGTGATTCGTTTTAACTAAGGTATAGATTTTATATCAAGGTACTAAGCTGAAATTAATAAAGCGCTGTTAGAAACAATGTTGCTAACAGCGCTTTTGTATGTGAGAAAGCTAAACTTTAGTTAATGCATCAGCCTACTTGAAGATTTAATTAATTCAATGGCTATAACCACCAAAAGATCCCGCAGGGCCAGGAAAAACTACCGGGCTTTCAAAACCGTCTTTAGCAACACTACTGACGCCAAAGAAGTAGTTGTCGATAACAATATTCTTTAATTCAAATTCACTAACATCACCAACGTATTGACTATGTGTCCATGTTGGCTCCGTCGTTAATCGCCAATGGACACGATAACCGGCTAAATTTTCCGCCATTTTACCTTTTGGTCGTTGCCACGTTAAGGTAGTTGACGCTTTTACTGCACCAGAAATCTCAGTGTTTGCTGGTGGTGGTGGCGCCCAAGCCATAGCAGCCATAGTGACAGCATTTAGTGAAGTTAATTTAGCATTAAAATCAAAATCTACCCCAGATAACACGTCGCCAAACGCTCGGCCATTTTCAGTGCGTAAGTCTTGATGTTGACGGTCGTAATGCTCATTCGTTTCCATAATGCGTACGGCAGGATAACCGACCGCATTAAAGGGACGGTGATGTCCGCCTCTGCCAAATCTATCTAATCTGTAGACCATCATTACGTCTAAGTTAGGTATGTATTGGTCGGCAGTTTTATCAATATAACGAGCAATATTTCGTGAAGGAGAGTCGACTTCACCACCGGTAAATCGTCTTTTTCGAGCTTCTTCAGGGGTTTCAACAAAGCGAATACCTTCAGAAAACACCCTGGCGGTTGTATTGTTAATAACGCCATTAATACCTGAAATATTCCCGATCATGTCATTGTTAATTACAGCTTCTACACGCCAACCTTCTTGTTTAGCAATACCAGCCATAATTTTGCCTCCGAATAAGCCCTGTTCTTCACCTGATAAGGCCGCATATACAACCGTACCAGCAAATTTATGTTGTGAGAGGACGCGAGCCGTTTCGATAACACCGGCAACCCCTGAAGCATTATCATTGGCACCTGGAGAAGCGCTGGTATAATCAAGTGGGTCTGAAACCCGAGAATCTATATCTCCAGACATTATAATGTAACGATTTGGATCGAGTTGACCACGCTGAATAGCGATAACATTAACCACTTCTGTAGGCTGTGGAATACGTTTTTCCCCTGAAAATATTTCTTTTTGATAGATAACTTCTAAACAACCACCACATTGTGCGGAGATTTTTTCAAACTCTGCTTTAATCCAACGACGCGCAGCGCCAATGCCTTGAGTTTCTGATTTTGTTTCTGACAAGGTATGCCGTGTACCAAAGCCGACTAATGTTGTGACATCTTTTCTCAGTCTGTCGGCGCTAACTTGTTGCTGTATCTCACGCAATACTAATTGTTCATTCGGTGGAACCACAATGGTTGAAGCACAAGCCGGTATCAATGTGCTTAATGCACAGCACACCAAAAAATGCTTTACCGGGGAAGATTTAAATGAAGAAGTAAACGCAATATTCTTGGGTTTCTTAAAATGAATAAACAAAATGATAGCCTGCTGTCAGTTGTTATTATAATTAGACTAAAAGACTATCACAATTGATTAGATTAACGAGTGCATTCATCCTATTAATATTCCAGTTCAACTTACATTATAATAATGCAGGTATTTGGTATTGCTATGTAAAAGATAATTTTGTTCTGAGCTATCCTAAATCGAATTATTGTAATTTAACCCGCAAAATAGTTTGCACAATACCGCTATAGACATTAAATTATTGTGAATTTACATTTACTTATATATTTTTATGAAATTTACTAAGATATTCGCTCTATTAGGACCCGGTATTGTTTGGGCCGCAACCAGTATTGGTGTTTCTCATATAGTGCAGGCCACACGTGCCGGTGCCGATTTTGGCTTTGCATTATTAGGCTTTATTATTCTTGCTCATGTGATCAAATATCCCTTCTTTTTATTTGGCCCTAAATATGCCGGCCTGACAGGTAAAAGCTTACTTGATGGTTATAAACGGGTAGGGAACTGGGCATTCTATTTGTTTTTATTGTTAACTTTTACCACGATGTTTTTTGTGCAATCAGGCGTTACTATTGTCACGGCTGCATTAGCCATGAATTTATTTGGTGATGTTTTTTCTTTATCGCAGTGGGCGGCATTGATACTGGTTATCGTCTGTGCGGTATTAATTATTGGGCATTACAAATTATTAAGTAACTTGCTCAAGTGGATGATGCTAATTCTAGTGATATCTAGCATAATAGCTTGGTTTGCCGCAGTTAATCGCTTAGGTTTTAGTCCGTCTGGTCAAGCCCCTGTAATTTCATTAACGTCAGCGGCGAGTATCGCTTTTATTGTTGCCCTTATTGGTTGGATGCCCACGGCTATTGAAGTTTCTGTATGGCATTCTATTTGGACTACCTCACGCGTGGATAAACCGGGTAAAACATCAGCAAAAAACGCCACAATAGATTTTAATATTGGTTATTTTACCAGTTTTTTACTCGCCGTTATTTTCTTATGGTTAGGCGCCTTATTAATGTTTGGTCAAGGCGAAGGTTTTGCCGATTCAGCTGCAGCATTTGCCGGACAATTAGTCGGTATATATAGCCAAGCGCTAGGAGAGTGGAGTTGGCTTCTTATGGCACTAGTGACATTTATCGCTTTATTTTCAACAACCTTTGCGGTAGCTGATGGTTTTCCCCAAGTTTGGAAACGTGCATTTTTGCTCGCAAGTGATGAGCAAAGTGAGCAAACACAAAACCGAGCCAATAAAGCCTACATTGTATCGTTAGCATTATTGGTGGTCGGCAGTTGGTGGATCATTAGTGACTTTAGTGCAGATATAAAGGCTTTACTTGATTTTGTAACTACCGTTTCTTTTGTCAGTGCACCAATATACGCTTGGTTAAACTATAAAGTTATGATGGGCGCTGATGTCGACGACGATCAAAAGCCGCAAGGTTGGTTTAAGGTCTACACGCTTTTTTGTTTAACGGTTTTGACCCTGTTTAGTGTGTTCTTTTTGTGGTGGAAATTTTTAGCTTAAACATTGAGAAAAGATAACGGCAATATCAGTAGATAAAATAGGGGATTGAGATATTATTTTTTGTTGATATTGAAGCATTATATGGTGAAAGTGCTGTAATGATGAACAAAAATTTAATTGATTTACTTAATCTTGATAAAATAAATAATTGGCCATTTTAAGCTAAAAGTCATTTACCGACCTGGTTGAGCTGGCCCCTAAATGAAAATAGAGTAAAGATAATGATGCATATTAACGGTAGTTGCCATTGTGGCGAAATAAAATTTGAAGCTGAAGTAGATGAAAAAAAAGTCATGTTATGCCACTGCAGTGATTGTCAAAAGTTATCAGGCACAGCTTTTAGAAGCGTAGTTATTTCCGAGCCTAATGGCTTAACTTTTACTAAAGGGCAACCTAAAGAATACGTTAAAGTCGCTGAAAGTGGTAATCAACGAGCACAAGGATTTTGTCAAAATTGTGGGAGCGCAATTTATGCCACCTCGGTTGATCCCTCAAATAGAGTGTATGGTATTAGAGCCGGTTGTATCGAACAACGTAACCAACTGGTGCCAAAAAGCCAAATTTGGTGTCGTTCTGCAGTTCCATGGCTCAAAGAACTATCTAATATACCTGCGTTTGACACGGTCCCTTTACATAAATAATGTGGATAAACCTAGCTAAATAAAGCCATTCTATTAGTGCCTCGAGTTGAGAGTGACAATAAGTAATTGTGTCGATGCAAAAGAGATACTGTATTATATGCTCAGTGAAATACGAATTGTGATTGGCTTAATTTGAGCAGTGATATATCAAGGTTACTAATGTATCCTTTACCATTAGTAACCTTAGTCGAAAACGAAATTAAACGATGCAATTGTTATTATCATGGCTAACTAGTTGAAATAGTCACTACATGATAATAAAAATCTAGATAATTTTTTCGTATCAAAGTGTCAGTTATGCCAACTGCGTTAGTACAAAATAGCCGTATTTTTTAGTGGATTTATTGATGGTATTTGAGGTGTTCCTTTAACATTAAGCGCAAGTTTAAACCTCAATACGATGGTCAATTTTTTGTCGATGATATATTTGTCTTTATTTAAAAGACCGTAACATTTGCTACAGAAAAAGAGCTAAATCTGCTAGTAAGGTTGATAATTATCATTAAAAGCACAATAAATTGATAGATAATTGCTAATTGATGCTGATAGCGCTTTAATTTAAGACGCTATCAGGGTATGTTATGCGTTTTTATTGTGGGCATCATAATTAATGACTAAAAATACCTTTTATCGAGACTTATATACACAAGTTGAAGCCTTGATCACTGATGAATCAGATGTCATTGCTAATATGGCTAATGTCAGTGCTTTGTTATTTGAACAATTAACTGAAGTTAATTGGGTTGGATTTTATCGTATGGTTAATGACGAACTTGTACTTGGTCCATTTCAAGGTAAAGTAGCTTGCATTCGCATTCCTCTTGGGCGTGGTGTTTGTGGCACAGCCGCTATCGAAAACAAAGTACAACGTATCGCAGATGTCCATGAATTTGACGGTCACATTGCCTGTGATGCTAGCACTAACTCGGAAATTGTATTACCTTTAATGTTAAACGATAAGGTAATTGCAGTGCTTGATATCGACAGTATGGCATTTAATCGTTTCGATGCTGATGATCAAATAGGCTTAGAAAAGTTAATTTGTTTATTTGAAAATGTTATGATCAAGCATGGCGTGATAAACTAATGAAAGAATTTATTGATATTCATGACTATCTAGTTTCAGAAGCTGTTGTAGGCGATTGGGATGGTGATGAAGAAGAAGTTGCTGAGCGTATTAACGAAATTTATCATACCGTTTATGACTTAGCAGAAGAAGATATTGCACCAGAGATTTTAGAGCAGTTGTTGTCTTTGGTGTGGGATACGTGGATAGGGCAAGAAGCCTTAGCTGAAATCGAAAGTGAAGATATTTATGATTGGTGCCGACATCTGTTGGAAAATCGTGAACAATATCTAGCAGAGCAGAACTAAAATTTTGAAAAGTTGTATTTATGGAAACTAAAACAGAAAGTGAAGTAAAAGTGGTAGCAGAGCCGGCAGTTGAAGCAACACCAAGTGTTGATGCTGAAGTTAAGCGTATTAGCACAAAAGAAATTATCGCCTACTTGGCGGAAAAATTTCCAGCATGTTTCTCAATTGAAGGCGCTGCAAAACCATTAAAAATTGGTATTTTTCAAGATTTAGCTGAAAAGCTAACTGGCGATGAAACTGTAAGCAAAACTCGATTACGTCAAGCCCTTAGACATTACACAAGTAGCTGGCGCTACTTGAAAGCCATTAAAATGGGTGTTTTTCGTGTTGATATCGATGGAAATGATGCTGCTGAAATCGATCAAGAACAAGCCGATTATGCCAGCAAAACATTGAAAGAAAGCCAAGAAAAATTTGGTAACAAAAAGCCGAAAGACAAAGTAGCGAAAAAACCTTATAAAGGTAGTGCCGCGAAGGGAACTAAGTCTGTAAGTAAAGACTCTACAGATAATAGCCGCAAAGAAAAGTTTAATTCGGTTAAGTCAACTAAACGTGTTGTTGAAAAAACAGCCGTTAAACTTAAACCTGTTGAAACGAGTAATGTTGTTGTTGGCAAAAATATCAAAGTGCAGTTAGGACAATCGTCGATGGATGCTGTTATTACAGAAGTTTCCGGTAAAGATGTTAGTGTTCAATTAAACTCAGGTATGGTTGTTAAAACTCAAGTTAAAAATATTTTTACAGAATAAATTTGGAGTATGTGAATGCATAAATTTTGTCGTATAGCTGTTGCGGTATCATTGTCACTTGCCAGTATCTCAGTCCTGGCTGAAAGTATTAAAGACAATGAAAGCTTACCGATATTAGTACCTGAAAGCCAACATGCTACATCAACAAAGCGCATTACGGCACAATTTACGCGAGCACACTACAAGCAAATAAAAATAGACGACATATTATCAGAGCAAATTTTTGCCCGTTACATTAAGCAATTAGATTACGCACGTAACGTCTTTTTAGCCTCCGATGTTGAGCAATTTGAGCAATACCGTGATGAGTTTGATACCGTTATTTCGCGCGGCAAGCTCGATATCGCTTATCAAATATATAACCTTAATTTACAGCGTAGATTAGAGCGTTATGAATATGCATTAAGCTTACTCACTAGCGAAAAGCCTTTTAATTTTGACCTTGATGAAACCTACAATTTTGATCGTGAAGATGCTTCATGGGCCAACTCTGTTGAAGAGCTAAACGAGTTATGGCGTAAAAAAGTTAAATATGATGCGCTTAACTTAACGTTAGCGGGCAAAGAGTGGGAAAAAATCCAAGAAGTTCTAGGTAAACGCTATCGTTATGCCATTAAACGTTTAAAACAAAGTGAAAGCGAAGATGTATTCCAAGTTGTTATGAACAGCTTTGCACGCGTTGTTGAACCACATACATCATATTTATCACCGCGAAATGCTGAACGCTTTCAAATGGAAATGAATTTATCGTTGGAAGGCATTGGTGCGGTTTTACGTGCAGAAGAAGATTACACCGTTATTCAAAGTGTTGTGGTAGGCGGTCCGGCAGATAAGTCAAAAGAATTAAAACCTAAAGATCGTATTGTTGGTGTTTCGCAAGATGATAAAGAATTTGTTGATGTTATTGGCTGGCGTTTAGATGATGTTGTTGAACTTATCAAAGGTCCAAAGGGCACAAAGGTAAGACTACAAGTTTTAGGTGCAGAATCGGAAGATGATAGTAGCATTAAAGTCGTTTCTATTGTCAGAGACACGATTAAACTTGAAGATCGTGCGGCAAAATCAGAAGTTTATTTTGAAAAAGAGGGTGATGAAAACGCTAAAAAACTTGGTGTCATCACTATCCCTAGCTTTTACAATCATTTATCACGTGATGTTAAGCTCGAAATAGCTAAGCTTAAAGACGAAAATGTTTCTGGGATCATTGTTGACCTTCGTGGCAATGGCGGTGGTTCGTTAACAGAAGCAACTTTACTGACCGGGCTATTTATCGATAAAGGGCCGGTAGTACAAGTGCGTGATGGTGCGAATCGTGTACAAGTTAACAGTGATAAAGACGGCATTAGTTTTTATGACGGTCCGTTAACCGTCATGGTTGATCGTTACAGTGCTTCAGCGTCAGAAATATTTTCAGCAGCTATTCAGGATTATGGACGAGGCGTTGTTGTTGGAGAACACACGTTCGGAAAAGGCACTGTGCAACAGCATAGAGGCTTAGGCCGAGTGTATGATTTGTACGAGAATCCATTTGGTAGCATTCAATTCACCATTGCCAAGTTTTATCGTATTAATGGTGGTAGTACACAACACCGTGGTGTATTACCTGATATTGAATTTCCGTCGGCGATAGACCCGGCTGACTGGGGCGAAAGTAAAGAAGAAAATGCTTTGCCTTGGGACCAAATCCCGAAAGCACGATATAACCAACTTAATGACATCAGCCAAGATGTAACTTACTTAAGTTCATTGCATAGTTCACGCATAGCGCAAAACCAAGAGTTTAATTACTTACTTTCTGATATTGCAGAATATAAAGCAGAAAAAGATGATAAAACTATTTCGCTAAACTTAGCTAAACGCAAAGAAAAAAGAGAAAGCCGTAAAGCTAAGCAATTAAAGCGTGCTAACGAACGACTTACCAGCATGGGTAAAGAAAAAGTTACTGATTTAGATGACTTACCAGAAGATCTAGAAACACTAGACCCATTTCTAGATGAAACAGCAAAAATTACTTTTGATTTAGTGTCATTGGGTAAAGTCGCGAAAAAATAACTGTTTTTCTGCCCCGACAATAAAGCCACCTACTAGGTGGCTTTTTAGTAGTAGAGTCTATGGTTAATTTTTACCTGAAATAACTGCATAATTATTCTTTAAATCCTTATAAACAAAGGGCTAGTTAACAACTAATTGTCAGAAAAAACTTGCACTCTCTGTGAACAGTCGGCATCTTACTAACACAAATAATTTAACCACTATAATAACTAAGATAATAAGGTGTAAATTTATCTATGTCTGATCCTCAATCAATGCGACAACCTTCTATGTTGGATTCTTTAATTCCAATCGTTGTCCTTATTTGTTTATTAATCGCTGGCGTTACTTTTTTTGGTGATAGCTCATCATCAGGACCTAATCAAATAGCATTACTTTTAGCGACTGGTGTCGCTGCGGTGATAGGGCTAAAAAACGGCTATAAATGGCGCGCTATGGAAAAGGCTATTATTCATGGCATATCGATTTCTTTAGGCGCAGTGCTGATTTTATTAGCAGTAGGGTCATTAATTGGAACCTGGTTGTTGTCAGGTACTGTACCTACCATGGTTTATTATGGTTTGAAAATCATTGATCCCAGTTGGTTTTATGCCGCTACTTGTCTAGTGTGTGGTGTTGTTGCAATGAGCATAGGTAGTTCTTGGACTACAGCAGCGACCGTCGGTGTAGCCTTTATCGGAATTGCAGGTGGTTTTGAATTGTCGACATCGGTAACTGCTGGCGCAGTAATCTCAGGAGCGTATTTTGGCGATAAACTTTCACCACTTTCCGAAACGACTAACTTAGCTCCAGCAGTAGCAGGAAGTGAATTATTTGAACATATTAAATACATGCTATGGACCACTGTTCCGTCAATTACCATTGCATTGATACTATTCCTTATTATTGGCTTTAACCATTCGTCAGGAGATATTGGTAACACCGATAGTATAGTGTCATTAACCAGCACGTTGGAAAATACCTACAACATATCAGCGTTGAACTTAATACCGTTATTGATATTGTTAGTCATGGCTTATAAAAAGATGCCAGCTTTTCCAGCAGTTGCTATTGGTGCTGTGATCGGGGCTATTTGGGCATTGATTTTCCAGCAAGAATTGATTATGGGAATGGCGCTAGAAGGTGTAGATTCAACTAAAGCCACTATTATGGTAGTTTGGACTGCATTCTTTGACGGTGTAGTCGTTGAAACTGGCAATACTGAAATAGATCAGTTATTAAGCCGAGGTGGCATGTCTGGTATGCTAAATACTATCTGGCTAGTAGTCACAGCGCTAAGTTTTGGGGCCATTTTAGAGCATCTAGGTATGCTGAAAAAGTTTGTTGAATCAATTTTAGCGAAAGCAAAGTCAACTGGCAGCTTAATTGCTAGCACCGTTGCTACTTGTATAGGGACTAACTTGATTACGGCTGACCAATATATGGCGATTGTAATGCCTGGTAGAATGTACAAGGAAGAGTATAAAAATCGAGGTTTACACCCAGTCGTATTAAGCCGAACACTAGAAGATTCAGGGACTATTACTTCGCCATTAATACCTTGGAATACTTGTGGTGCATTTATGTTTGGTGCGATGGCATTAACTTCTTATGATTATATATTTTATTGCTTTTTTAACTTAATTAACCCGATCTTAGCCGTAGCTTATGGTTATATGGGCTTTAAGATTCAAAAAGTAGTGACAAAACAGTAAAAAACTTTAAAAATTAATAAATATTCATAAAGCCTGTTTAGTACAGGCTTTTTAATGTCTGTTGCAGACATTAATTTCCAACAAATACACTTAAGGATGCGCATGAGTGATTTTACCCCACGTTATTTAGCTGATTATAGCGAAGCAAATTTTTCAATTTCTACCGTTGAGTTAACATTTGAACTTGATGAATATAAAACTCGTATTATTAACCGCATGCAAATGACTCGAAAGGCGGCAAATAATCAACCACTAATTTTGGACGGTGAGCACTTAACGTTATTATCTGTCTCAATTGATGAACAGCAGCTATTAGGTAACGATTACCAAGTCAGTGATACCAATTTATCTATTGTTATCGATCGCGACGAATTCAGCCTAGAAATTGTTACTGAAATTAATCCCGTTGAAAATACTGCGCTTGAAGGCTTGTTTAAGTCAGGCGATGCTTATTGCACTCAATGTGAAGCGGAAGGTTTTAGACGTATTAGCTATTATCTTGACCGTCCAGATATTATGGCAACATTTACGACTAAAGTTATTGCCAATAAAGCACAATTCCCGTATTTGTTGTCAAATGGTAACAAGATTGCTGCCGGCGATTTAGCTAATGGTCAGCATTTTGTGCAATGGCATGACCCATTTCCAAAACCTTGTTATTTATTCGCTTTAGTTGCTGGTGATTTTGATGTCTTAAAGGATAGTTATAACACTAGCTCTGGACGTGATGTTGCCTTGGAAATATTTGTAGATAAAGGCAATGTTGATAAAGCACATCATGCGATGGCATCGTTAAAACATTCGATGAAATGGGATGAAGATACTTTCGGTCTCGAATACGATCTTGATATTTACATGATAGTAGCCGTCGATTTTTTCAATATGGGTGCTATGGAAAACAAAGGTCTGAATGTTTTTAATAGTAAATTTGTTTTAGCTGATGAAACCAGTGCAACCGATACTGATTATTTTAATGTTGAAGCGGTTATTGCTCATGAATACTTCCATAACTGGACCGGTAACCGGGTTACTTGCCGAGATTGGTTTCAACTGAGCTTAAAAGAAGGCTTAACGGTATTTAGAGATCAACAATTTAGCGCGGATATGCATTCAGCTGCAGTTACTCGTATTCAAAATGTTCGGGTATTACGTTCGCTGCAATTTGCCGAGGATGCTGGCCCAATGGCACATCCTATACGACCTGAAAAAGTAATTGAAATGAATAATTTTTACACCTTAACGGTTTATGAAAAAGGTGCTGAAGTTATTCGTATGATCCATACCTTGCTAGGTGTTGAGAAGTTCCGACAAGGTTTAGATTTATATTTTAAACGCTTTGACGGTATGGCAGTGACTTGCGACGACTTTATCAATGCCATGGCTGATGCATCTGGAGTTGATCTTAGTCAGTTTAAACACTGGTATACACAAGCAGGCACACCACTATTAAATGTCAGCGAAAGCTTCGATGCCAACTCGTCTGAATATAAATTAACCTTAGGCCAAGCTAGTGGTGAAAAACCTGCATTACATATACCTGTTGGAGTTGAATTAATATCGTTAGACGATCAGCAAATTCAATCGTCGTTATTACAATTGACTGAGCAAGCACAAACATGGACTTTTAAAGGCTATAGCCAGAAACCTGTTTTGGCCTTATTGACGGATTTTTCTGCGCCAGTTAAAACCCAGTTTGTGCAGTCTGATCAAGACTTACAATGTATTATGACCCGCGCAAATGATGAGTTTTGTCGCTGGGATGCTGGACAAAAATTATTAACAAGATATATCACTCAGTTAATGCAACAACCGAGCTTAAGTTTACCTGAAAACCTATATCAGGCTTTTAGAGAAATATTATCTGCCGATATATCTGCGGCTTTTAAAGCAGAGCAATTAACACTACCGAACTTTAGTGAATTAGCTGACAATATTGTCGAAGTTGACCCTATTGCCTTACTTGACGCCATTGATAGCGTTAAGCAAAGTTTAGCCCATGAATTAGCACAGTTATTCTTGCAGCAGTATCAACAAAATGTACAAGTTGATTATGCGAGTGATGGCACTGCGATTGGCAAACGAGCATTAAAAAACATTTGTTTATCTTATTTGAGCACACTCAGTGATCAACAAGCGTTACTGACAACACAGTTCCAGCATTCAAATAATATGACAGATAGCTTAGCCGTGCTTAATTGTGCAGCAAAAAATCGTCATGAAAATTTTAGCGATATGATGAGTGGTTTTGAACAGAAATGGCGTGATACAACATTGGTCATGGATAAATGGTTTGCGATACAAGCAAGTGTAAATGATGAGTCCATCTATGAAAATTTAACTCAGCTTATCGCACACCCATTATTTAGTTTAAAAAATCCTAATAGAGCTCGATCACTGGTGGGCGCATTTACCACTAACAATCCACGTTATTTCCATTGTGCTAGTGGTCGTGGTTATCAGTTTTTAATTGATCAATTAATTCAGCTAAACGATATTAACCCACAAGTGGCGTCTCGTTTAATTACGCCGCTGATACAATTTAAGTCGTTTGATAAGCATAGGCAAACAATGATCAAAGCCAAGCTTGAACAATTTTCCAAGCAAGTTAAGCTTTCTAAGGATTTAAAAGAAAAACTTGATGCTGCGTTAGCTCCGTAGGTAAAAGTATGAAGTACTATTTTAATTTGAATATTACTAGCCAAGAATATCTCCCTTATTATCAGGGGAAAATTCAATCTATTATTGTGAGGTCAGAGCAGGGGGTAAAAGTAGAGTTTCCTGCAATGCATTTACGAAAATATTTAACAGGTAACGGCATAAAAGGGCATTTTTGTTTACAAACGCAAAACAATAAGTTTTTGTCTTTAGATAAATTGTCCTGATTAGAGTTTTTGCTTTAAACAGTGGTCTGACCATCTAAAGATATAGCAAGCTAATTGCTGATAGTATGACGGCTGCCATTTCTGTTCACTATTTGATGATTGCAGCATATTAAGATAAGGCGTTTAAAACAAGTGTTTTAAACGCCTTATTGTTTTCGTCAGATGACTTGTTTCAAGTCTTTAATATAAAGGGCTTTAACAAAGGTTTTAGCACTTGCCACTGGGTCAAAATGATGTAATTATTGTTTCATACCATGTAAATGGCATATAAAAATAAAAATGCATAGTCGCATCTGGGGAGATAAGATATGAAACAAAACCTTCGCAACGTTTTACAAAAAAAACCATTAGCGCTGAGTATTGCTGCCGCTTTAATAACACTAGCAAGCGCTAATGTTCAGGCAAAAAACTTTCAGTTAGGCAACTTCGATATCAGTTTTGATTCTACATTTTCAGCAGGTACAAGCTGGCGCGTAGAAGACCGAAACTGGAATGATAACGTTGGTAAATCTAATAACGTTAACAATGGCTTTGATTTTAGCCAATACCATCCAATTCTAAATGCTAATCCAAGTGCATCTACAGTATGGGATGGCGCCGGTGGTTATTCAACCAATGGTGATAACGGTAATCTAAATTATAATTCAGGTGACAGTTTTTCAAAACTAATCAAAGGCTCACATGATCTCGACGTGCGTTATGAAAACTTAGGTTTTTTTGGCCGTGCAATGTATTTTTACGATTTTGAAATGATGGACGGCGATAGAGCATGGACTAATCCAAGCTCTGGCGAAGTTAATGATCCTTGTCGAGACGATGAAGCACGTGACCAAGTGTGTCGTGATGTACGTTTGCTAGATGCTTTTGTATACGGTGATTTTGATCTTGGTGAAATGCCTTTTTCTGTTCGTGTTGGTCAACAGGTGATCAGTTGGGGTGAAAGTACGTTAATATCCCACGGTATCAGTGAACTTAACCCGGTAGATATTGCACGCTTGAAAGCGCCTGGTGCTGAATTAAAAGAAGCCTTTATTCCTTTTGGCGCTGTTTGGGCATCTTTAGGGGTAACAGAAACCTTTAACGTTGAAATGTTTTATCAATATAGCTGGGAAAAAACAGTTTTACCTGCCCCAGGTAGTTACTTCTCAACCAATGATTTTGCTGGCGACGGCGGTCATTTTAACAATGTACAATTAAATTTTGCTAGTAATCCAGATATGGATCTTGATTCCGTGATTACTAATTTAAATGGCTTAAGAGCACAAATTTTAAATGGTAATGTACCGATAGCTAATGCTGGTGGGGCCTATGTTGGTGGTTTTCCAACTAAGTTAACATTACGTGAAGCTGGAGCCGAGAATGATCCAGAAGACGGTGGCCAATATGGTTTACGACTTTCTTGGTATTTACCGGCTTTAAATGATACTGAAATTAGCTTGTATCATATGAATTACCATAGTCGTCGTCCTGTATTTTCTGGTATCACAGCTGACTTTACCGGAGCAGCCTTAGCGCATGATGTTGGTATGTTAGTTTCAACTGAAATTACGCATGACAATTACACAGATTTAAAAGCGTTCTCTCGCGTTGAACTTGATTATATTGAAGACATTAAGCTTTATGCTTTGAGCTTTAATACCGCTATAGGTACAACCTCTGTAGCCGGTGAAGTAACCTTCCGTCAAGACGAACCATTACAAATAGATGATGTTGAATTGCTATTTGCTGCTATGCCACAACAGTTAGCGAATGACTTAGGCCGTGATGAGCTAGATGGTATTTCACAAATGCCAGTTTTTGCGGGTGGTACTCGTGCAAATGGTTATATTTTATCTGACACACTACAAGCACAAATGACGTTAACGCATCTTTGGGGGCCAACATTAGGTGCAAGCCAATTTGTGACCTTACTTGAAGTGGGCGCTATCGATATTCAGGACATGCCAGATGAAGATGTTTTACGTTTAAATGGCCCTGGTACTGCTAGAAATGGTGGTGTTGCGGGTAAAGAAGGCCTAGAAATGGCCCTGCAAGACGGTGTTGAAACAAACCCATTTCCTAGTGCGTTTGCATGGGGTTATCGCTTTGTTGGTAAACTAGATTATAACAATGTATTTGCTGGTATAAACGTTTCACCAAAAATTGTGTTTTCACATGATGTTAACGGCATAACACCGGATCCATTATTCTTGTTTGTTGAAGATAGAAAGTCAGTATCACTAGGTTTAGGTTTTGACTACCAAAGCCGTTGGTCTGCTGATTTGAGCTTCAACAGTTTCTTTGGTGGCGTAGGTACTACTAACCAAATGGAAGATCGAGATTACGTATCATTTAACGTCAAGTATTCAATTTAAAGCAGTATGAGGATTACTTTCATGAAAAATATTTTTAAAAATACTTTTAAAAAGGTAACGCTAGTATCAGTGGCGGTAACCGTTGCATTAGCATCAAGTGGTGCTGCTGCAAAAATTAGTCAGCAAGACGCGGCTAAATTAGAAAAAGAACTAACACCTTTTGGTGCTGTGCGTGCAGCGAATGCTGACGGCTCTATTCCAGCATGGACCGGTGGCATTAAGTCAGCACCTGCAGGCTACAAAGTAGGCGACCATCATATTGATCCTTTTGCTGCCGATAAAGCGATGTATACCATTACGGCTAAGAACCTTGCAGAATATAAAAGTATCTTAACGCCAGGCCAAATTAAGTTATTTGAAACTTACCCTGATACATACAAGATGAGTGTTTACCAATCTCGTCGTTCAGCATCGTATCCAGAGCATGTTTATCAAGCAACTTTGGAAAATGCGACTAGAACAGAATTAGTTGAAGGTGGTAATGGTATTATTCAAGCAGCAATTGGTATTCCATTTCCAGTACCAAAAGATGGCTTAGAAGCTATTTGGAACCATATATTGCGCTATCGCGGTGAAAAAATAGTGCGTGAAGGCGGTCAAGCTGCACCAACGGCGTCAGGTGATTATACCTACATGGGATTTGACGACCAATTACTAATACCTTACGGCGTTAAAGGTGTTAAAGCTGAAGAGCTGCAGAAAACTAATATTTTGTTTAAGTTTAAGCAAAAGGTTACAGAGCCAGCACGTTTAGCCGGTACAGCATTATTAGTTCATGAAACCATGGATCAAATAAAAACACCTCGCCAAGCATGGACTTATAATACAGGTCAACGTCGTGTTCGTCGTGCGCCAAATGTTGCTTATGACGCACCAGGTACAGCGTCAGATGGTTTAAGAACAACCGATGACTTTGATATGTTTAATGGTGCGCCAAATCGTTACAACTGGACATTAAAAGGCAAGCAAGAATTGTTGATTCCATATAACGATTATCGTTTACACAGTGATGATTTAAAATATGATCAAATATTACAACCGGGTCATATTAATCCTGAACTAGTTCGCTATGAGAAGCATCGTGTATGGGTGGTTGAAGCTAACTTAAAATCAGATACGCGACATACTTATAAAAAACGTGTATTTTATATCGATGAAGATAGCTGGCAAGTAGCGGTTACCGACATTTATGATAACCGAGATGAATTATATCGTGTTGGTGTTGCTCATGGTATTAATTACTATGAAGTACCAACCCAGTGGTCAACTTTAGAAGTATTTCATGATCTACAATCTCGACGTTATATCGCGATGGGCTTAGATAATGAAGCGAATATGTATGACTTCTCTGCTGACTTAGAGGATGTTGATTTTACGTCTTCAGCATTACGTCGTGAAGGGCGAAGATAAGTCAACACTTTGATAAAACGGCTGGCTGGTGCTAGCCGTTTTTGTTTTAAAGTTTTCAAACGGTTATTTAATTTTCATTCCTCTTGATTTTAGCTAAACTAAAGAAGGAGGAGAATTTGAACGTGCTGGACATTATTCTGGCTAACTCTTCTTAATATATCAATTTGAGGCATGTAGGCCTCTTAGTCCAAATAAATGGAGCTAATATAGTTAATTATGCGTCTTCTCGTTATTTTACTCAGTTTTCTTACTATCCCTATTCTCAATGCGCAACCGCAAGACGCGATCATTGCTCCTCTGGCGAGCAAGTCACTTTTACTCGATATTACAAAAATTAACGAGTCTACATTAGTGGCTGTTGGTGAACGCGGTCATATTCTAGTGTCCACTGATGGTGTGCAGTGGCAACAAGCTAAAGTACCGTTACAAGTTACTTTAACTGCTGTTTATTTTATCGATGAATTGAATGGTTGGGCAGTGGGTCATGATGCAACGATTTTATCTTCAAAAGATGGCGGCAGGTCATGGCAGATACAACAGCATCTACCACATGTCGAAAAACCATTATTGGATGTGCTATTTTCTGACGAAAATAGGGGGATAGCCATTGGCGCCTATGGCTTGTTTTATCGAACTATAGATGGCGGCAAGCATTGGGAAATCGAATATCATAACGAATTTCTTTTTCCAGAAGATCAAACGTACTTAGCAGAGCTCAAACTGCAAGACGAAAAAGCATATTTAGATGAACAAAGTAGTATATTGCCACATTTCAATCGCGTAGTAGCCGACGGTCGTACCTTATATTTAGCTGGAGAAATTGGCCTTATTGCAAAAAGTAATGATTTTGGCGTGAATTGGGAGAAGCTTGATGAGATCTACCCAGGCTCATTTTACGATATAAAGCGGACACAAATAGGAAACTTACTTGTGGTTGGTTTACGCGGACATATTTTTCGCAGTTTGCGAAATGGTACGCCATGGCAAGAAACTAAGAGCGATGTGACTGCATTATTAAGTGCTATTGTACTTACTGATGATGATCGCATATTTATACTGGGAAATAACGGAGTATTGTTAGAAAGCCGTGATGATGGTGCTACATTTAACAAGCATATTCTAAAAGATGGTAAAGCACTAATTGCAGGTGTTTGGTATAAGAATAAGATTATTGCCGTCTCTGATGTTGGCATCAAAACTATTAACGTAACGAAGTAACTGTCATGAAATTTAATTCTATTATTAATGTTGTCGAAGCAACGCTCTTTCGTCGTCGATTAGCTGTATTGGTATTTTTTCTTCTGACCAGTATATTTTTATTGTTTCAAGCAACACAAATTAAGCTCGATGCCGCCTTTACCAAGCACATTCCACTGAATCATAGTTATATGAAGACCTATCTTGAGCATAGGGAAAACTTTGGCGGTGCGAATAACGTATTAATTTCAGTGTGTGATACCAGTGATGATATTTTCAACCCTGAATTCTTTACCGCCTTAAAAGGCGTACATGACAAATTGTTTTTTATTCCGGGTGTTGACCGAATTCAGGTTAAATCTTTATTTTCACCCAGCACCCGATTTGTTGAAATAGTCGAAGATGGCTTTGCGGGTGGACCGGTAATTCCTGCCAACTTTCAACCCGATGAAGCGGGTCTAGCAATTGTAAAAGGCAATATTGAAAAAGCCGGCATTGTTGGCAGCATTGTTGCCGACGATTATAGTTGCTCGATGGTGAAAACCTCGTTGATGGAAATTGACCCCAATACCGGAGAAAAGTTAGATAGTATTGTGCTAGCCGGACAATTGGAAAATGAAATTCGTGGTGAGTTTGAAAAAGATAAAATATCAATACACATTATTGGTTTTACCAAAATGGTTGGTGATGTAGCACAAGGTGCAAAAGGGGTAGTGACCTTTTTTGCTATCGCTATTGCCATTACCACCTTGATGGTGTTTTGGTTTTGCCGTTCACTTGCTTTAACTATTTTACCTATAACATGTTCGTTGATTGCCGTTGTTTGGCAGCTAGGTATGTTATCGACACTCGGCTTTGGATTAGATCCCATGTCGATATTGGTACCCTTTTTAGTCTTTGCCATTGGGGTTAGTCATGGTGTGCAAATGATTAACTCGGTCTCTAAAATGGTTAATAATGGAAAGACCAGTAAAGAGGCAGCACAATTAAGCTTTAGAGTTTTGTTAGTCCCTGGCGGTATCGCCTTACTTTCAGATACCGTAGGTTTTATGACCTTGTTGTCTATAGATATTGGCATTATTCGCGAACTTGCCATTACGGCATCTTTGGGTGTTGCTATGATTATATTAACTAACTTAGTGTTATTACCGCTGTTAGTTTCTTATATGAAGGTGCCAAAAAATAAAGTAAGTAAGGAAGGTCCAAAGTCCTCTAGTGCTGATAGCATTTGGCATCTTATGTCTACCTTCGCTACGCGTAAGGTAGCCATGGTTATTTTAGCGTTAACGGCGGTACTTTATATTGTTGGATATATAAACGCCCAAGATATGAAAATAGGGGAGTTACATGCAGGTGCGCCATCTTTACATGAAGAGTCACGCTATAATCAGGATACCTTCTTAATTACTGATAAATATGCCATTAGTGTCGACTATATGTCTATTATCGTCGAAACGACCGCTGATGCCTGTACTTATTACGACCGTATGGACGTTATTGATAGATTTCAATGGCGGATGGAAAATGTGCCTGGTGTGCAGTCAGCTGTTAGTTTAGCGTCTATCGCAAAAATAGTTAACGCGGGTTATAACGAAGGTAACCCTAAATGGCGTGTGCTATCGCGTAATCCACAAACCTTAGTACAATCAATTGCTCGTGTTCCCTCTTCAAGTGGCTTACTCAATAGCGACTGTAGTGCAATGCCGGTTATTTTATTTTTAGAAGATCATAAAGCTGAAACAATCACTAGAGTCGTTGATGAAGTTAAAGTGCTCGCGAGCGAGTTGGGTAATGATAATTTAACGTTCAAGCTTGCATCAGGCCCGGTCGGTGTAATGGCGGCGACCAACGAAGCCGTAGAAGCAGCGCAAATCCCTATGATGCTTTATGTTTATGGTGCAGTCATCATTTTATGTTTACTGAGCTTTAGAAGCTTAAGGGCAACAATTGCCGTGGTTGTACCACTTTATGTCGTGTCAACGCTTGCACAATGGCTAATGACAGCGCTCGATATAGGACTTACGGTTTCAACACTACCAGTTATTGCATTAGGGGTGGGTATAGGTGTCGATTACGGTATTTATATCTTGTCTACTATGAGTGTTAAGCTCAGAAATGGTGCTACGGTACAAAGTGCTTATTTTGACGCACTTAAAGAGCGTGGTAGTGCAGTTTTAATTACCGGTGTGACTTTAGCGATTGGTGTTTCAACCTGGTTTTTCTCTGATTTGAAGTTCCAAGTTGATATGGGCATATTATTAACCTTCATGTTTTTAGTTAATATGATTGCAGCGGTACTGGTACTACCAGCTATTGCTGCATTTCTATGGCCTGAGCGAAAATAAATTGTAATTAATTGATCGTATAAATATGCATAAATAAACAAGAAAATGGCCGAAAGGTCATTTTCTATTTATAACTTATGAATAAACAATTGAATGTTTTCATGCCTGTTACATAAATAAGCTATTTTTAAAGTAATGCATCTAAAATAGTGCTCGCAATCGCCCGAGTTTATCAATAAGATCAAGTTTATAGTCTATTCTTTTACAAGACTCAAAAATTAGTAATTATTCAAGCGTTTTATCCAAAAAGGAAAAAGGCATGGCGTTAGTAGACGGTTTACCTTCAGTGATACTTTCGAACGTAGCACAGTTAATACAAAAAAAAGTTCCAGCGGCAACAGCTCCTCTTGTTAAGCAATTTGCAGAGCTGCTTTATAAAAACATTTCAACTTTAGATTTAGATCATAGAAATGACAGTGACATGTATGGTGCCACGCTAAGTCTTTGGAATACATTAAACGATCACCAAGATGATAAACCTGTGATTAAAGTATTTAATCCACAGGTGTCGAAAAATGGTTGGAAATCTAGCCATACCATCATCGAAATAATTGTTAGAGATATGCCATTTTTAGTCGATTCTGTGCGTATTGCTTTAAGCCGTTTAAATCTAACACCGCATTTAATGTTGAACTCACCAATAAAAATAGTTCGTGATAAAAGTAAAAATATCACCAAGCTTTCTCCTTCTGTTGATCAGTCGTTCAAGTCAACGTCGGTGGAAACCGTATTTTTTATTGAAATTGACCGTCAAAATGACGCGAAAGTATTAACAAGTATTGAAAAAGAATTACACTCAGTAGTCAGTGATATAGCCATAACGGTAAGCGATTGGCAGCCAATGCAAGCACGTTTGCGTAGTGTTATTGACGAGGTGAAAAATGCTAATTTACCTTGCTCTGATGAAGAGCACAAAGACAGTGTAAGCTTTTTAGAGTGGATGTTAGCAGATAACTTTACGTTATTAGGCTACCGTTCTTATCATGTCAAAACCTTAGAAGGCGATATGGCGCTATCGGCTGATGTTGAATCTAGCTTAGGCTTAATGAACCAGTATGACGGTACTAAAGAACGTCTTATGTCTGGCTTAAGTGAATCAGCGCGAGAAATTGCCTTAGGTAAAAACTTACTGGTTTTAACAAAAACTAATGCTAAATCGCGTGTACATCGCCCAGCCCACCTTGATTATATTGGTGTTAAGCGCTTTGACAAAAAAGGTAATGTTATTGGCGAAGAGCGTTTTGTTGGTTTATTTGGTTCGGCTTACTATACTAATAGCGCTTTAGATCTACCCTTAATTAAATCTAAAGTTATGGGCGTTTGTACCGATTCAGGTTTTGCCATTGGCACCCATGCTTATAAAGCGTTAATCAATATCCTTGAAACATATCCAAGAGATGAAATTTTACAAAGTTCACCCGCTGAATTATTGAAAAATGTTTTGGGTGTTTTTCAAATGCAAGAGCGTGATTATTCAGGCTTGTTTATGCGTCGTGATGCCTTCAACCGCTTTTATTCTTGTATGGTTTATGTGCCACGTGAACGTTACAACACCGCATTACGTGTTAACACTCAAAAATTACTACAAGAAGCATTAGGCAGCGATGAAGAAGTTGAGTTTACAACTTACTTCTCAGAATCCGCACAAGCGCGAACGCACTATATCGTTAGAGTTAATTCGACAAAAGCAGACATTAATGTGAAAGAAATTGAAAAGAATTTAAACCATGCTGCACGCAGCTGGGATGATAATTTAGCCGATGCGTTAAACTCGCATAAAGGCGAAGCTAAAGGTAAAGCATTAAGTAGAAAATATTCTAGCTTTCCACAAGCCTATAAAGATGAAGTTTTACCCGGTACAGCTATCGTAGATATCGAAAAATTTGAAGCTTTATCTGTCGATAATCAACTTGAAATGTTGTTTTATCAACCACAAGAAGAAGATGCTAACAGCCGCTTTGTAAAATTAAAGTTATTTCACTCGGGCGAACCATTACATTTGTCAGATGTTCTACCCATGTTAGAAAACTTTGGTTTACGTGTTATCGGTGAAAGCCCTTATGCCGTAAAAACTGAAAGCGGTGAAGTCTACTGGATTTTAGACTTCTCAATGCTACTAACGGGTAAAGGCAAGTTTAATCTAGAAATCGTTCAAAGCTTATTCCAAGACGCCTTTGCAAAAGTATGGTCTCGTGAGTTAGAAGACGATGGTTTTAACCGTTTAATTTTAGGTGCTGAATTGGGCGGACGTGAAGTCTCAATTGTACGTGCTTATGCCAAATATGAACGTCAAATTGGTGGTACTTTTAGCCAAAGTTATATTGAAGATACCTTTGCGCGTTACCCAAGTATCGCTAAATTATTGATCAAACTTTTTAAATTACGTTTTACCCCAACTAAAAAGTCAAATGAAAAAGCGCTTGAGAAAGTACATACTAGTCTTGAGGCTTCTTTAGACAATGTCGCTAGTTTAGATGATGACCGTATTATCCGCCGCTTTGTTGAAATGGTTAATGCCACTATTCGTACTAACTATTTCCAGCCGCATCCAGTTACTGGTGAAAAGTCATACGTTTCATTTAAAATATTACCTTCACAAATTTCTGATGTGCCACAACCTGTGCCAGCATTTGAAATCTTTGTTTATTCACCTCAAGTTGAAGGCGTGCATTTACGTGGTGGTAAAGTCGCTCGTGGTGGTTTGCGTTGGTCAGATCGTCGTGAAGATTTCCGTACAGAAGTTTTAGGCTTGGTGAAAGCACAACAAGTTAAAAACTCGGTTATTGTACCCGTAGGCGCAAAAGGCGGTTTTGTTTGTAAGCAACTGCCTGACGGTGATAGAAAAGAAATTTTTGAAGCTGGTAAGGAATGTTACCGTACCTTTATTCGTGGTTTATTAGATATTACCGATAATATTATTGACGGTGAAATTGTACCACCCGTTAATGTTGTTCGTTTAGATGAAGATGACCCTTATTTAGTGGTAGCTGCTGATAAAGGTACTGCCACTTTTTCGGACGTCGCAAATGCTATTTCTGACGAATATAACTTCTGGATGGGCGATGCCTTTGCCTCAGGTGGTAGCGTCGGCTATGACCATAAAGCTATGGGTATTACGGCTAAAGGCGCATGGGAATCGGTCAAACGACACTTCCGTGAAATGGATGTTGACTGTCAAACAACTGATTTCACCTGTATTGCTATAGGTGATATGGCGGGTGATGTATTTGGTAATGGTATGTTGTTATCGAAGCATACTCGTTTGCAAGCTGCGTTCAACCATATGCATATATTTATTGATCCGACACCTGATGCAGCCAGTTCATACGTGGAACGAGAACGTTTATTTAATTTACCTGGTTGTACGTGGGATGATTATAATAAAGACTTAATTTCTGAAGGTGGTGCTATTTTCAGTCGCCAATCAAAATCAATTAAGTTAACGCCACAAATTAAAAAAATGCTTGGCACGCAAAAGCAAACCATGTCACCAATTGAGTTAATGCAAGCCATATTAAAAATGCAGGTTGATCTGTTATGGAATGGCGGCATTGGTACTTACGTGAAGGGTTCGAAAGAAACCCACTTAGAGGTGGGCGATAGAGCAAACGATGCCTTACGGATTAATGGTGCAGAACTTAAAGCTAAAATCGTGGGTGAAGGTGGTAACTTAGGTTTTACTCAGTTAGGCCGTATTGAATTTGGCGCTAAAGGTGGCCGAATTAATACTGATGCGATTGATAATGCCGGCGGTGTTGATTGTTCAGATAACGAAGTGAACATTAAAATTCTATTAAATGGCTTAGTACAAAACGGTGATTTAACCGTTAAGCAACGTAATAAAATTCTTTATGAGATGACTGACGAAGTAGGTAAAATCGTTATTGATGATTGTTATCGTCAAACTCACTCATTGTCTATCACTGAATTACGTGGCGGCGGACAGTTAAAAGAGCAAGCGCAATTTATTAGTGAATTAGACCGTTCTGGCAAGCTAGTCAGAGCGTTAGAATTTATTCCAACAGATGAAGAAATTGCTGAGCGTTTAGCGTTAGGTAAAGGTCTAACACGTCCTGAACTAGCTGTGTTACTTGCTTACAGTAAAATGGTACTTAAAGAAGAGCTTGTTTGTCCTGAAATTACCGACAACGAATATCATCAAAGTTTACTCATTGAAGCGTTTCCAAAACAGTTACAAGCTAGTTACAGTGCTCAAATGCAAGATCATCCGCTTCGTGCAGAGATTATAGCGACACAATTAGCCAATAACATTGGTAATGATATGGGCTTTAATTTTGTGCACCGTATGAAAGAAGAAACAGGTGCAACTACGTCAGAAATCGCCAATTGCTACACCATGGCGAGTGCGGTATTTGAACTTTCAGATGTTTGGAAACAAATCAGCGATTTAGATAATAAAATATCTACTTCTATTCAAACAGAAATGCTATTTCAATTACGCAGAACAGTGCGTCGCGCTACTCGTTGGTTCCTACGTCATCGTAATAAGTCGTTCAATATTGCTCAATCTATTGCATTTTATCATGAAACATTTGCAGAGCTTTCAAACAATATAACGAGTTACATGATTGAAAAAGAAGCTGCGCAGATTAAACGTGTGGAAAATGATTTAGTTAAAGCTGGGGTGCCTGATTCAATCGCATTAAGAATATCATTACTGAGCACTTTGTTCTCTGTGATGGACCTTGCAGAAATTTCAAAATCTGAAGCTGTGTCGACTGAATTAGCAACAGACCTTTACTTTAAACTTGGTGCTAGATTAGATCTACATTGGTTCTTAGATCAAATTACTTCTCAACCTGTTTCTAACCATTGGCAAGCGCTTGCAAGAGCGTCATTCAGAGAAGAGCTTGATTGGCAGCAACGTTCACTGACTTCTGTGATACTACGTGGCAATAAAAACTCTACTGATGTTGATAGCATGTTGGAAACTTGGCTCGTCGAAAGTGCTCAGCCACTTGAGCGCTGGCAGCATATTTTGGCCGACTTTAGAATTGGCAAAACGCATGAGTTTGCTAAGTTCTCGGTTGCCTTACGAGAACTAATGTTGTTAAGTTTGCACTGCGACCCAGTGAAATAAGTGTTAAGATCCCCGCCATGAGCGGGGATTTTTTTGTCACCAAGTTTATGTTTATACCAATTTTATTAAATAGGTGATCTATTTTATACGTAGGGAAAACGGCCAAATATAAGGTGCTTTTTTAATAACTAGCTGTTCTAATTATTAAAAAAATCACGCAGTCGTTGGTTGTTTTAACCAATAGAAATGATCAGATAATTAATGAGATTAGTATTAGTTCGGTTTCTCGCTCGGGCATTAATAAATTTAATTAAAGAGGTGTTATGTTCTACTCAGCTATTCGTAAAGTGTTTTTTAAATTTGACCCAGAAGTAATTCACGAGTTAACGATTAAAGGCTTTAAAACAACCGGCGCTTCGCCACTCAATAGGCTTTATAAGCAAACCGTACCTAATAAGCCCGTTGAGGTTATGGGGATCAATTTTCCTAATCCCGTCGGTTTAGCCGCAGGACTAGATAAAAATGGTGAATGTATTAAAGCTTTCGAAGCCATGGGATTTGGCTTTGTTGAAGTGGGGACAGTAACGCCGCGGCCACAAGCCGGTAATGATAAACCTCGAATTTTTAGATTACCGGAAGCTAATGCCATTATTAACCGAATGGGATTTAATAATAAAGGGGTCGATTATCTCGTTGACCAAGTAATAAAAGCTAAGTACAGCGGTATTTTAGGTATAAATATAGGTAAAAATAAAGATACACCAGATGAGCATGCTAAAGATGATTACATTCATTGTATGCGAAAGGTTTATGACTTTGCCACGTACATTACGGTAAATATTTCATCACCAAACACACCGGGTTTACGCTCTTTACAATATGGTGATGCACTAAACGAATTGTTATCAGCGTTAAAAGCCGAACAAACGGCACTGGCAGAACAATATGGCAAGTACGTGCCCGTTGCAGTAAAAATAGCGCCAGATTTAAACGCAGAAGAAGTAAACTCGATTGCTGAATGTTTAATTGCCAATAATATTGACGGGGTAATTGCCACGAATACTACATTAGCGCGCGACAAAGTCGCTCATTTACCTTTTGGTAATGAGCAAGGTGGCTTAAGTGGGGCACCGGTTAAAGAAAAAAGTACTGAAGTTATCCAATTGCTTGCCAAAGCACTTGATAATAAATTACCCATTATTGGTGTCGGTGGTATTGCTTCGGGTGCAGATGCCCAAGAAAAAATCGATGCTGGGGCTAAGTTAGTACAAGTTTATACCGGCTTTATATACCAAGGTCCACAATTGATTAAAGACATTGTTCAAACACTAAAATAATCAACTTGGTATAATACCTGGTAGATAATACCTAATAGAAAATACCTGAACGTGCATTTATCTTAAGCTAAAAGGCCATTAACTAGTATCAGTTGATGGCCTTTTTTTAATATCCAAAGGTATTCAAGTTATTTGGAGGGCAGCAAAAAGCTAAGATTTACTCGCTAATATCGCTTCTAGCCGCTCCATGCGTTCTAAGAGTAATTGTAAGCTCGTATCAAATTCATTGACCGTAGTTGCAGTAAACATCTGCTGTTTATCACGGCTTTTTGAATTAGCATCTAAGGTATTAAGTTCTGAAGATAATTTTTTTAATTCGGCTTTTAAACTACTAACAGCAATCATTTGCTCTGAGACAGCATTAATTGAAAACTCAGTTGCGGTGATCTTATCTTTTAAATCACTGATTGAATTACTTTGTAGGTTAACTGAATTTGTGAATTTATCTTGTTGTTCGGACAATTTTATACTTTGTGAATTTAACGCTTTAATTTCTTGTTGATTTTTGCGCCAAGCAGATGCCCAAAGCTTATCCATCTCAGATAATAATAGTTCTGTTTTTTCACTGATTGCTTCTAACTTTACTTTTAAAGCAATAGTAGACTCACCCATTTCTTCACCGGTAGCCGAGAGTTGGTTTTCTAGCTGTTGAATTCGCCCAGCGCTTGTTTCTAAAACCTGATTAACGTTAAGCTGCTGTTGATAGAAATACCAAGCCGTACCTGCTAATGCAACATAAGGCATTAACATCAATAAAGTTTTTGGCAAAGAAGTCGATGACTTTGTCGTTTTCGGTGTTGCGCGCGCATTGTCGGTTTTTTGTGCTTTGGTCACGGGCTCACGCACCATTTTAACTTGATCTTGGTCGATATTAATCGTTGGAATTTCGGGTTCTTCACGTTTTGACAAGAGAGCGTCCTACTAACAATGGGGTAATATCTATTAAATTAAAATTAATCTTATAGATATAAGTTACAGTTAAGAGTAACTTTATAATAATTCGTATATTTTGTACAAAAAAACCGACTAATAAGTCGGTTTTTCTTCTAGTGGAATAAAGTATCTTAATTAGACAGTGCTAGTAACTATCATTATGCACACTTTGCACCGCTCGTCCTGACGGATCAGCCATGTTAGTAAAGCTTTCATCCCAAGCTAATGCTTCTTGTGTGCTACAAGCAACAGATTTGCCGCCGATCACACAATCAGCCGCAGTGGCTAATGGGAAATTCTCTTCGAATACACAGCGGTAAAAGTAAGCTTCTTTACTGTCTGGTGTATTTACTGGGAACTTAAAGCTAGCACTGGCAAGCTGTTGGTCAGTTACTTGTGATTCTACATAGGCTTTTAAGCCATCGATCCACGAGTATCCAACACCGTCAGAAAATTGCTCTTTTTGACGCCATAAAATCTCTTTAGGTAAATAACCTTCAAATGATTCACGTAAAATAGCTTTTTCCATTTTGCCATTGCCACACATTTTATCTTCAGGGTTGATGCGCATGGCAACATCCATAAAGTTTTTATCTAAAAATGGTACCCGTGCTTCAATGCCCCAAGCTGACATTGATTTATTAGCGCGAAGGCAATCGAACTTATGTAAACGGTCAAGCTTACGTAATAACTCTTCATGAAACTCTTGAGCATTTGGCGCTTTATGGAAGTATAAATAACCACCAAAAATTTCATCAGCACCTTCACCAGAAAGTACCATTTTAATACCCATAGCTTTTATTTTTCTCGCCATTAAATACATAGGCGTAGAAGCACGAATAGTGGTTACATCGTAAGTCTCTAGGTGATAGATAACTTCTTTAAGTGCGTCGATACCTTCTTGTTCAGTAAAGACAACACTATGATGTATTGTACCAATGCTATCAGCAACGGTTTTTGCTGCGACTAAATCTGGTGAACCTTCAAGGCCACAAGCAAAAGAGTGCACTTTAGGCCACCATGCTTCAGACAAGTCGTTTTCTTCGATACGTCTAGCAGCAAACTTTTGCGTAATAGCAGAAATTAATGATGAGTCTAAACCACCAGAAAGTAATACACCGTAAGGTACGTCAGTCATTAAATGGCTTTTTACAGACTCTTCTAATGCTTCGCGTATTTTGTCTTTGCTGGTGTTGTTATCTTTAATTGCAGAGTATTTTTGCCAGTTGCGTTGATAATATTTTTCAACTTTACCCACGCGGCTATCTAATATATGCCCTGGAGGAAATTCAGCTACCGTTTTACAAATTGGCATTAATGCTTTCATTTCTGACGCGACATAGAAGTTACCTTCAGCGTCATAACCGGTATAAAGTGGAATAATGCCTATGTGATCACGAGCAATTAAGTAACTATTGTCGACTTCATTGTATAAACAAAAGGCAAACATGCCTTGAAGCTTGTCGACAAAATCAGTGCCAAACTTTTCAAACATTGGAATGATAATTTCACAATCAGAAGCCGTTTGAAAAGGATAGTCAGGCGTATGTTGGCTGGCTAAAGCTTTATGATTGTAAATTTCACCATTAACCGCTAAAACTTTTGTTTTATCCGTGTTGTACAAAGGTTGTGCGCCATGTTCAGTATCAACAATTGACAGGCGTTCATGGACAAGAATTGCATTGTCATTGTTGTAGATTCCAGACCAATCTGGACCACGATGACGAAGTAAGCGAGAATATTCTAAAGCTTTAGGACGAAGTGCGTCTGCACCCGTTTTAATATCTAATATACAAAATATCGAACACATTGAAGTGCTACCCCTTTATATTTTTTAATGACAAATTGTGTGATGAATACGCTTGAGAATGATTACTGAAACGTACTATGCGCTGTTATCTCGTGGTAAACATGATTATGTTTACAGAAATAATTATTGCTCAGCTGTACTGCTGTGATGACACTTTGACAGTATTTGATAATAAATCAATAGTATTTTTACTCTAATTTGAAAAAAAACTAAAAAGTGCATGTTTCGAGATTAATAATCGCTAGTTTTAATCAAATAGATACTTTAGTATATTGATGAAATAAAATAGTATATCAATGAAAATAAAAGAATTTTTCTATTTTATTATCATTTTAATCATAATTATGAGCAATAAATGTTAAAAACTATAAATAATATAAGCATTAAAGCCTTTGTCGCTGCCATATCGCTTAGCTGCAGTTTATCTGCCAATAGTGAAGCCATTAACTTTGATGAGCTAACCGTTGAAGAGTTACGTATTGATACAGCAATAGAAAAACTACCTCATGTCGCTACAAGACTATCTTCACGTGTGGAAAAGTTTACCCATCAGATCAATCAAGCCACTAACTACACTGTGCTGACACAATTAATTATTCGTCACGGCTCAGGGCTTTGGACTGATGCCAAAAAGTCTTTTAATCAATTAAATGATTATGACGATAGGCCTCTGTATTGGGCGCGCTTACAGATGAGCAAAGCGTTACGTTCTTCATCTGCTTTTGCCGAATTATTCGAAAATCAGCAACACAAATTGCTATGGTCACTTGAGTTATTATCGCGTGGTCAAATGGATATAAAATTTGATAAAAAAGCTGATAAAAAAATATTACTGACGGGTTTTGATCCCTTTTTCCTCGACAGATATATTGACCAGAGCAACCCTTCAGGGGTTGTTGCATTATCGTTAGATGACCTAGTGGTTAGCCTAGAAGGGCAAACGGCTGAGATAGAAGTGTTAATTGTGCCAGTGCGTTTTGCAGATTTTGACCAAGGCATGATAGAAGAGTTGTTAAGCCCTTATATAGCTGAAAAGTCAGTTGATATGGTTATAACAGTTAGCATGGGCAGAGAGAATTTTGATTTAGAGCGTTACCCAGCATTAAGACGCAGTGCCAACGCACCAGACAATCTTAACGTGTTAACAGGCGCGACAAAAAGTAACCCATTGGTACCTCGGTTAAATCACGCTGAATTACGCGGGCCAGAATTCGTTGAGTTTAGTTTACCTATATCGTCAATGTTAAAAGGGGCAGGTAAGTATCAGATTAATGATAATCGTACAGTCTCGACCTTGTCTGGTGGCACATTTAACGGTCAAACACTAACTGACTTAATTAAACAAACTTCAGTCAGTGGCTCAGGCGGAAGCTATTTGTCTAATGAAATCTCATACCGTAGTATTCTACTTCGAGACCAACATAACTTAACCTTACCGGTCGGTCATATTCACACGCCAAGAATTAAAGCATTCGATCAACAAGCGTTAATGGATATTGTTAATCAAACGAAAAATATTATTACTCAGGGTGTTGCAGAACTATAATTAAGTAATAGTAACTCTAAGGCTTTGTAATTTTTAGTCATACTTAGAATAAAGAGCATTAAATAAGTTTAAGAACTCTAAGTAAGGTGAGTACAAAAATAAGCAATCGAAGCTCTCAAATTTATGACAAAAAAAACGCTAACCTAGTTAGCGTTTTTCATTGCTGATTTCTTACTTTGTAATGGTTACTCAATGCACAAATCAATGCACAAAGTTTTGCTAAGCATTAGTAAATAAACTGCGTTAAATGTTATTAGTTACATCAACAGACAGCTTTAACATTTGCCCTGGTTGTAAATACTTTTCACGATTAAGACTATTCCATCGCTCTATATCTTTTATCGTGACATTAAATTTATCAGCAATGCGGGCAAATGAATCACCTTTTCGCACACGATAATTAATGTTACGCATTATCGCTTGTTCACTCGGTGTTAGGGTATTAGCCGTAAGTGCTTTAACGTCAGTTTTTTGCCAAATAACCAACTTTTGTCCAGGCTTAATAGTGTCTCTAGGTGCCATGGCATTCCATTTTGCAATACTGCGGGTCGACACTTTATAGGCACGACCTATATCCCACAAAGTATCTCCTGATTTCACAATATGAATGCGCTTTTCACCAGCCAGTACTTTATTTTGTGTTTTTGCTAAGCGTTGATTTTGAGACAACAAATAACTATCTAATGAAGCCGTAGCAACAGGTATTAATAAAAATTTACCTGCTCTAATTTGATTACCTTTAACGTTATTTACTTGTTTGATCAAATCAATTTCGGTATTAAATTTTTGTGCGATTTTACCTAAACTGTCACCACTTTTAATTTTATATCGTTGCCAAGCTAAACGCTCTTTTTTGCTTAATTTTGCTAAGCCTTGCTCAAATGCAGCTATTTTATGATTGGGTAGCAATAAATGATGTGGGCCGTCAGGGTCGGTTGCCCAGCGGTTAAAGCCTGGGTTGAGTCGTTGCAACTCTGTTAAAGTTAAATCGGCTAATTGTGCGGCTTTGGCTAAATCTAATTGTGAACCAATATCAACTTGGGTGATCACCGAGCTATTATCAATTTCGTGCAATTTAATTTTTAATTCATCGCTACGTTTAACAATGTCAGCTAACGCTAATAATTTAGGCACATAGGCGCGCGTTTCTTTGGGTAAATCTAGAGACCAAAAGTCGGTCGGAAGGTTTTTCTTTTGGTTTTTTCTAACTGCTCGTCTTACCCGACCTTCACCGGAGTTGTATGCTGCTAATGCAAGCATCCAATCGCCATCAAAAAATTTGTTTAAATATTTTAAATATTGAATAGCACCTTGGGTTGAAGCAACAACATCTCGGCGTCCGTCATACCACCAATTTTGTTTCATGCCAAAACGTTTGCCTGTACCAGGTACAAATTGCCACATGCCAGACGCTCGGCCATGGGAGTAGGCAAAAGGGTCAAATGCGCTTTCAACAATAGGTAATAAAGCAATTTCGATAGGTATATCGTTCGCTTCCAAAGCTTCAACGATGTAATACAAGAAAGGCTCTGCCCGTTTTGCAACACGATTTAAATATGTAGGGTGCTTAACAAACCAAGCCCTTTGACTAGCGACACGAGGATTCTCTGGTATTGTAAATTGAAGTTTACTGCGAATTCTTTGCCAAACATCATCGGTTAAGTAGCTTTCTTGATCGTCATTTCCAAGGTCGACATTGCCATCGGCAACCGGATGAATAACGTCAATGGCTTCATCAACCAGTAATGCCTGATTAATATCTCCTGCTGAAGCTACGTCTATAAGTACTTGATTTCCTGAGTTAGCTTCAAGTTGGTTCGATTCGTTTTGATTTGAAATTGATTGGCAACCGGACAATAATAGTACGGTTGCGATAGATAAGGTTTTATACTTCATGCAATGTCTTTTTAAATTTACTTGGTGCCAGTGTCACTTATTTAGTGCTGTTATTCAAGATTTGTGCGATAAAAACGCCTTAAAAATTGTCTTTCCAAGCACGAATAATAGTAAAGGCTTTCAATTTATCACCAACGTTAACTTCACTGTATTCACTAGCGCTGGTCATTAAACTAGGCTCATGGCTACGTAAAAAAGGATTAATTTTCTTTTCAAGCATAATAGATGTCGGAATAGTAGCTATGCCTTGTTCGCGTTTTTGTAGTACTTGATTGTAATAATGAACTAGTTCGCTATTACAAGGCTCAACGGTTAGGGCAAAGTTAAGGTTTGCTTGAGTGTATTCATGTGCACAATATACGTGAGTGCGCTCAGGCAATGCACTAAGCTTCTCTAATGATGAGAGCATTTGGCTTGGTGTACCTTCGAAAAGTCTACCACAGCCGCCAGAAAACAAGGTGTCGCCACAAAATAAATTGTCGTGCGATAGATAAGCAATATGGCCGCTGGTATGTCCGGGAAGGTCGATAATGGAAAATTCGAAACCTAAATCGGCCAACTTTACAGTATGGCTGTCATTAAGCGCTACATCACAATGTGGAATGCTTTCACTCTCTGGACCATAAATGGTTAATGGCCATTGTTTGTTTTTACAATATTCAACAAGTTTGCTAATACCACCAACATGGTCAGCGTGATGATGCGTGATCAAAATACTTGATAACTGTAATTGTTGTTGCTCAATAAATTCGATACAAACATTGGCGTCACCTGGGTCGACTAAGGCCATGTTTTGACTTGCGTTTGATGAAATTGCCCAAATATAATTATCTGAAAAGGCCTTTATCATGGAAACTTTCATAATAGTGGTGCTTTGAGTTTGCTGCATGTGCGGCTCCTGAGTATACTGATGATATGATTATACTGATTTTTTCAACTGTTTAATATAATGAAGCCAGCACTCGCGTTTAGGCGTCCTGATTATCCAACATCTTGGCAGCATTTACCCAATGGTGAGCTCATTGTCGCTAATATTAATCAAACATTGGCACCTTGGTGGTCTAAATTTTTTGGTTATCATTTGCTAAAAATTGGTGCCTTAAGTGGTGAAATTGATAGCGCAGAAAGTCCTATTAAACATCAATTAACCTTAAGCAATCAACCTAGTAACTGCGATTTGGTTGCTGAAATTGATGATTTACCCTTATTGGAACACAGTATTGATGTCTGTGTATTAGCGCATGCATTGGAATTTTCACTAGACCCTCATCATGTTGTACGTGAAGCTAACCGAGTGTTAATACCGAACGGCTATCTAGTGATCACTGGTTTCAATCCTTTTAGTTTAGCCGGTCTTAATCAATTTATACCTTACAGACGTCATAAAAACCCTTGGAATGAAAGATTATTTTCACCCATGCGAGTTAAAGATTGGCTACATTTAATGGGTTTTGAAATACAATTAGATCAGCGGTTTTTACATTCAACATTATCTGGGCAAATAACGCAGGGGGTATTAAGTAACCATTGGCATAATATAGCGTCACGCTACTTTCCAAGTTTTGGTTCAGTGTATGTTATTGTGGCAAAAAAACGGGTATTACCTTTAACACCGATTAAAGCAAAGTGGCAACTTAGACCGCGCTTTGAACCCGTAAAAGTCCCCACGATGAATTCATCAAAAAACAAGCCAGAAATTAAATAAGTAATAATTAATATTCAGTTATTACTCAAGCTAAATCTACCAATTAAGGTCATAATTTACCCATGCAACTTCATGAATTTGAACACTATTTAAATACCTTGTTAAAGCCTGAACAAATTAAAGACTTCTGTCCTAATGGCCTTCAAATTCAGGGACGCGATAAAGTCAATAAAGTGATTACGGGTGTAACGGCTACACAAGCGCTGATTGATCAAGCTATAGCGGAAAAAGCCGATGCTTTAGTGGTGCATCATGGTTTTTTTTGGAAGAATGAAAGCTATGTTATACGCGGCATGAAACATAAACGTATTAAGGCTTTACTGGCAAATGATATTAGTTTATTTGCTTATCACTTACCGTTAGATATTCATCCTACCTTGGGTAATAACGCACAACTAGCAAAATTATTTTCCATAGACAATGTTGCACCACTAGAAGTGGGCAATGCCTTGAGTGTGGCGGTACGTGGTGAGTTCAGTGCCGAACTTAGTCCAAAAATGCTTGAGCAAAGAATTAGTGAGCAACTGAATCGCACATGCTTGCATATAGCTGCACCTTCGAATAAAGCGATTAAAACCGTTGCTTGGTGCAGTGGTGGTGGTCAAGGTTATATTGAATTGGCCGCAGAGCAGGGCATAGACGCTTTTATTAGTGGTGAAGTGTCTGAGCAAACGACTCATGTTGCGCGCGAAATGGATATTCATTTCTATTGTGCTGGCCATCATGCCACCGAGCGCTATGGTGCTAAAGCACTAGCTGAGCATTTTAATCAACATTTACCCGTTGAAGCTAAATTTATTGATATTGATAATCCTGCGTAAGCTCAGGGTTATTTTCTTTTGCTAAAGAGAAAGATGAGTGCACTTTTGATGAAGATATTTCATCACAGAGGAATATCGCTGAACTTTATTGATTAAGTCAGCAGTTAGCTTTTAAACCATTGCACGATGCGGCCCAATGTTTCGTGCCAAGCGGTACTAGTTTGTTGCAATTTTTTTGCACTCGGTAAGTAATATTGCCATGGAGTCAGTCCGTTTTTCTTCACCCAGGGACTGGCCGGTGCAGGGATCGCATTTATACCGTATTTTTCAAAATAGGCCATGGCTCTAGGTAAATGATTAGCACTAGTGACTAAAACTACATTTCTATTTAGTACTCGTGGTGCTATAAACTCTGCTTCCTCTTCAGTATCTTTTGGATAGTTTTCGGTGATAATTCTATGTGCGGGTACCCCCAATAAAACAGCCGCTTGCTTAACTTTTTGCGCATTTGAGCTGACATCGCCACCAGAAAATCCTGAGGTTATTATTTGTGCCTCAGGATGTAATCGATAGATACGGATAGCTTCAACTAACCTTTCTAGCGAACTAGATTTTAACTGACTTGTCGCTGGTAAACCTTCAACCGTGGTGTGAGCACCGCCTAAAATAATAATATAATCTACTGGCTTATTGCTGCGGGTAAAGGCTGGATAATTATTTTCTAATGGTGTCATTAAGGCGTCTGAAATAGGTGGCAGGGTAGTTAATATTAATAAAGTGGTTGCCGTTAACAACGCGAAAAAACTGAATTTTGGCTTAATACGATAAAATAAAATCGCAACAACTAGCAGTAAAACGATAATGCTAAGTGGCATTATCATTAAGCTGATAATTTTTTTAAGTAAAAATAAATCCATATTAAAAATTCCAAATAGGTGAATTATTTCAAGCTATTGAAGCATAACAAGTAAGTGACTTTTTAGCAGCAGCTATTTTTGTAGTTAATTAATTTGTTTGGACGTCTAAAAGTCTGTTGATATTTATATTTAGATAGGGTTAAATAACGACGCTGAAAATTAGAAATTATTTTCCATTAACTTACTGAGTATTTTTCATTTTTTACTTACAAGTTTTATGATAATTTTCGCACCAGAAGAGGCGCAATTGCCAGGTAAGTAACATGAGGAGCCCATCCTTTGATTGTTACTAAGGGGGACAATTGCCGAGAATGTTGATAATGGGACTTATCACATTCGGTCGCTAGGGCTGAATCCTTAGGGCTGTCACCGCTAAAAACACGTTTTTAGCATAGGGTGGAGAGCTTCTGGCTGAATAGTACCGTCTGAATAACTGATTATTCTAATCTTATTCGCTCTACGCTCAGTCATGCTCTTCCTTTTATTTATTTGCCTGCATAATTTACTGTATTTTACTAAATATCACTCAGTAAACAGGCTTTTAGGAAGAATTTTTATGTTAAACTGTTATTTTCTGCCGTTAGAAACGGATGTTAATACCATCGAAACTTTATGCCATTGTATAACTGCTAACGTTCTGCCAACAACATTCTTGGAGAGCTTACATGTCTGTTAATGTTGAACAAGTTAGCACCAAAAATATAACCGTTGCAAAATTTGGCGGCACCAGTGTTGCTGATTATCAAGCCATGCTGCGTTGCGCGGATATTATTAAAAAAAATACCACTAACCGCTTAGTCGTGGTCTCAGCAAGTGCTGGGGTAACGAATCATTTAGTACGCTTAAGTCAAGCTGGTGTTTCTTCCACGGAACGTGAACAAATTATTACTAATATCGCAGATATTCAATTTGCGATAACTAAAAACTTTACCAGCCAAGAAAATATTAATAATGAAATATCAGCGTTATTAACTTCATTACGCGGTTTTGCGGAGCAACAAGCAAAGCAACATACCACGAAAAACAGTGATGAAATTTTAAGTTTTGGTGAACAATTCAGTTCACGTATCTTTGCTCAAGTATTACAAACTGTCGGTGTTAATGGTCATTACTTTGATGCACGTCAAGTTATGAAAACCGATAACTTGTATGGCAAAGCCCAAGTTGATTTAACCCAATTAGCCGCTAATGCTAAAGCATTGCTGCTACCCTTGCTTACAGAGCAAGTTATCGTTACACAAGGTTTTATTGGTAGCGATCAACAAGGTAACACGACAACATTAGGTCGAGGTGGTTCTGATTATAGTGCAGCATTGTTAGCAGAAGCTATTGAAGCCAGTAATTTAAGTATTTGGACAGACGTAGTGGGTATTTTCACAACCGATCCTCGTATAACAGATCAAGCGCGTTCAATTAATGAAATTAGTTTTGGTGAAGCAGCCGAAATGGCAACATTTGGCGCTAAAATTCTTCACCCAGCAACGCTTATACCGGCCATGCGGCAAGATATTCCTGTTTTTGTTGGTTCGAGTAAAGAACCTGATGCCGGCGGTACAAGAATACAGCGTGAAGTTGAATCTAATCCGACTTATCGTTCAATAGCGCTACGTAGAGAACAAACGCTGGTTACAGTTAAAAGCCCACAAATGCTGCATGCCAGTGGCTTTTTAGCGAAGGTCTTTACCGTTTTGGCTAAACATCAACTCAGTGTTGATTTAATTACTACGAGTGAAATCAGTGTTGCGATGACCTTTGACAACCCACATGGTTCTACACAAGCCTTGCTCACTAAAGCGGTTGTAGAAGAGTTAGAGCAACTTTGTGAAGTCAGCGTAGAACATGGCTTGAGTTTAATTGCGGTGATCGGTAATAAAATTCATGGCACTAAAGGTGTTGGTAGCAGTATTTTTGATAAAGTGAATGATTTCAATATTCGCATGATTTGTCATGGTGCTAGTAATCACAACCTTTGCTTCTTGGTACCAGAAGCAGATGCTAACCAAGTTGTTGAGCGATTGCATGCTACTTTGTTTACTAGTTAAAATCTAAGTAGATATAAATACTGTCTAACTTTGCGAAGTGTAATAGGTAGATTGAGATACTAAAAAGGGACATTTATTTGTCCCTTTTTGCTTTTAAAATGGTCTTAACTACATCAAGTCAGACATTTTATTCATAGGCTAAAGGGTCAGTCACATTATTGTCAGCAAAAGCTTCAAGGCGCTCTTGGCATGCACCACATTTACCACAGGCTTTTTCGCGGCCATTGTAACAAGTCCACGTGTCATCGTAGCTCAAGCCCATGTTCAAACCATCAGTTAAAATATCTGATTTACTGTTAGTTAAATACGGGCTAAAAATTTCAACGGCTTCATAGTTAGCAATTTTGCAAACATCATTCATTTTCATGACAAATTCAGGTCGACAATCAGGGTAGATCGCATGGTCACCAGAATGAGCACCGTAATAGACTTGTGAAGCTTTAACAGATACCGCATAACCAACAGCCAGTGACAGTAAAATCATATTTCGGTTAGGTACTACCGTTGATTTCATACTTTCGGCTTCATAATGACCTTCAGGAATATCGATATCATCCGTTAAAGATGAACCCGCTAATAACTGGTTTATCGCTGAAATATCAATAACCTTATGAGCAACACCTAATTGCTGACAAACTTTGCTGGCACAAGCAATTTCTTTCACATGCTTTTGACCATAATCGAACGTTAAGGCATAAACTTCTTTGCCATCTTTTAAAGCGCGATGAAGAACGGTGAATGAGTCCATGCCACCGGAAAAAATTACTACCACTTTATTGCTCATATTTCGTGTCTCTTGAGGTATAATAAAAACTTGCGCATTCTACTCGAAATTATCTAAGCATTAAAGTAATGACCACACGTTATAAAATAAATGAATTGTTTGAAACACTACAAGGCGAAGGCTCATTTACCGGCCAACCGTCAATATTTCTTCGTTTACAAGGCTGTCCAGTAGGCTGTTCTTGGTGCGATACCAAGCATACTTGGGATATTCATCCTGAGTTAGAGATCCCAAGCAAAACACTTTTAGATAAGTCGGAAGAGACCGAACAATGGTCGAACTTATCGTTAGATGATATGGCTGCAATATTTAGTCAGCAGGGCTATAAAGCTAAACATATTGTGATCACCGGCGGCGAACCCTGCATGGTAGATTTAACCGAGTTGTGTTTATATTTTGAAGCGCAAGGTTATAGCTGTCAGGTCGAAACTTCAGGTACCTTTGAAATCAGAGTGTCTGAGCAATGTTGGGTGACGGTTTCACCTAAAGTAAATATGCGCGGCGGCTATAAAATTTTAGCCAGTGCTATGCAACGTGCTAATGAAATTAAACACCCAGTAGCCACTGAGCAACATGTTGACGACTTAAAGGCATTGTTAGCTGAGCATAAAGTAGAGAACAAACAAATATACTTACAGCCTATAAGCCAAAAACAGCGTGCCACTGAACTTGCGATTGCCACCTGTATTGAAAACAACTGGCGTTTATCGGTACAAGTTCATAAATACATTGGTATTGAATAGGGTTTATTTTCAAAGACGAGTTTAAAATTATTTATGCTCGCTTTTATCATCAGACAAGTCATTAACCCATTTCTTCAGATAAGCCTTAAGGTGAAATCGTTTTCTACTAGCTCAGACCGGATATGATTGTGTGTTATGCAGGTCCACTTAGTTACCAATCAGTAATATTGATTCAATTCAATATTACTGATTGTATCTTGAATACGATAAACTGTGTGGAAAGCTTTTACCATTGAGTGCTATCCGACTTATAACCGTTATCCTGTTTTTAGAGATAGGTTAAAAAACAAAGCTAAAGTGTCGTATGAATAAAAGTATTCAAACAAAAAATGAGCTTTAATTTCCAAGTATCAGGTTAGCTTTTGTTACCGATTTATGTCGTGAGGAATTATGGTTTTGTGTTAAGTTGAATGTTGTTAACCAAGGATAGCGCCGTGAATAACTTACAAAAATTAGGTGGAGTTGCAGCACTTTTTCAGGCCATTATTTACATTTCCGCCTTTGTCTTTTTTGGCGCGTTTTGGCATTACCCTGCAAGTGCAAATAATGCACAAATATTTCTCTTTCTCACTGATAACCAAACAATACTATCGATAGTTAATTTAACTATGTATGTCATTTTCGGTCTTTTATTGGCGGTATTAGTTTTAGCACTTCATCAACGCATGACAATTAAAGCGCCAGTGCTATCACAAATGGCTTCTGTCTTTGGAATTATTTGGGTTGGCCTTGTCATAGCCAGTGGAATGCTAGCGAATGTAGGATTAAATGCTGTCATCAGTTTATCTACAATTAACGCTGAACAAGCGATGACTCTCTGGCTAGTTATTAATACTATCGTTGAAGGTTTAGGGGGAGGTAATGAGGTTGTTGGTGGACTTTGGCTGCTTTTATTGAGTATTGCTGGCTTAAAAACTATAGAGCTTCCTAAATTATTAAACTGTTTGGGTCTATTGATTGGTTCTGTGGGTATTCTGACAATTTATCCTGCAGAGATACTGACAGAAATATTTGGCTTAGGTCAGATTCTTTGGTTCTCTTGGTTAGGTATTGTTATGCTTAGAAGCCATAAAATTTAAGAAGACCATTACTCGGTGTTATACCCAGTTGATTAATTAGTATTAGTCGTTAATTTAATGAAAGGATTTAACTATGTTGAAAGAGATTCAAGGGAAAAATGTTGTAGTCGCACTTGGTACAACTGACTTTAGCAATGTCGTTAAAGGTGAAGTGTTAGCTGTCTCAGATGCCTGGCTAAAAGTACAAAGCAAGAAAACATTAGAGTTTATTCGTGTAGACAGCATAGTTAAAATATCAGTACGTTAGCTTTAAGCTAAATATAATGTTGTATATAGTTTTGCAAAGTTCACTCCGCAATAAAGCCTAATTATTTAACCAAAGGCAGCTTAATTATTACATCAACACCTTGCAGAGCTTTGTTGTTGATGGCTTTTATCGTACCACTATGGAATTGACAAATTAATCTCGCAATATATAAGCCCAAGCCCAAATGTGGTTGTTCATTATTGTGTTTTTGTCTTATTGAGACCATAGAGTCAAACAATTGCTCACTCATTTGCTCAGGTAGTAAATCACCATTATTACTGATAGTTAACGTAACGAAGTTGTGGTTTTGAACAACATTAACGCTAACCTTTTCATCATTTGAGAATTCCACCGCATTTGCGATAACTTTATCTAATAACTGCGCTATGTGCTCCGGTGAACCCATAACCTGATATTGTTCAGTTGAAATATCGTTAAAATCGAAATACATTTTTGGATAGATCAACCTATATCCTTGAATACAACCATTAAGCACTTGGCCTAAGTCGAATAAGTTTTTTTCAGTATTATGTAGCATTTCTTCGATACGAGTTGACTCATTCATATTGGTTAAAATTAAGCTTAAGCGTTCAACACCTTGTTGCGCTCTGATTAAATATGGGTTTTCAATGGCTGGCTTTTGAGGTTGTTTTTGCAAATTACTTGCAGTATTTTCTTGTTCTTTTAGCTGTTGCTGCATGGCCAAGGTTTCTAAGGACGTGCGCACAACCGCTATTGGCGTGCGTAATTCATGCGATAACCGAGACGACATATTCTCTAAATAATGATTATATTGTCCAAGACGATTGACTGCAGTTGAGAAACTACGCGATAAATCGCCAATTTCATCATTGGTATTTGACGTATCTACATTGCCGTTGATACGGCCGTGTTCATCAATGGCCATTTCTGCCTGATTACTTAAGGTTCTGATCCGGTTTGAAATCCGCGAAGCAAACAAGAAAAAGGCTAAAGCGCCTATTAACATAATGGCTAAAATAGAGCTGAAAAGCTTTTCTAATGCCTGGTTTCTTAAAGTACGAATACCATTGGTCGTTTCTTCTACAATTACCGCGCCTTTAACGTGTTCATCAATAAATATCGGGTAGGCGGCCGATAGCACTACCGCTTGTTGATCGGTACTTAAACGCCATTGTGACATTGGCTCACCCGCTAAAGCACTCTCGATATGTTTACCCGTGAGGTTTTCTGAATCATAAAGTTGATCGATAAAGTTACTCGGTGGCTGGGTGAGTATTTTTTCATATAACGGCTTAAGTATAGTATTTTCAAGGGTATGCCAGGTCGCAAGTATAAAATTTTCATTAGCATTATCGATACGTTCATTATTGAGGTTCACGCGCTTATTCCATACACCGCTGGCTTTTTTTATGTTCCCTGTTGTCGCTAATACGCGGTGATGTTGGTCAACTACCCAGATACTAGAGTTGGTATAACTCATCCCTTTAACAATTCGTTCTATTTCTGGTGACGGTACTAATATGGTGCCCAAGGTTTCTGCGGAGCTTGGATCGGCCGAGCCAAGTGATGCTTCAATTACACCCAATGGGCTATCAACATCGTGAACGGCAAAGGCGATATTGTCGTTAAATTCAGTTAACGGCACACGAACCTCGACGTTATAACCTTGCGGTGTATGGCGCCAATGTCCTTGAATTTGTCTTGCAGGTACCGGAATATCATCTTTGATATCAGTAATACGGTATGCGTCTATCCAGCCAGTGGTTTTATTGCTAATAATGAAGCGACTAAATACGCCTTTTGGATTGATAAAGGCGAGCTCTAAATGATCATTATTGGTAATACTGCGGGCATTGACGTCACGATAAATAACTTTGTCGTCTATAACAGCAAAGTATAAATACAAATATTTACCGTAAGTGCCAACAGCAGCGGTAAAGTTTATTGAAAGCTGCTCTGGCGTTAATTGGCTATAAAGTTGGTTTTTTTGTTGATAAAAATGCGCTTTATTGGCAAAGTCGGGCCAATCTTGATTTAAACCATCAAGCTGAATAGGTGCTGACAGGCCATAACTATATAGGTCTTTGCCTTTTTCAACACTAGGTAAAAAGCTAGCTTGGTTATTAAATAGGTTAGCCCGTTCATGCATAGCGGTTGCCAGTGCTCTTGCTGTGCCGATAATGGTTTGCTCTTGGCCATATCTAAGGTATTTCTCCATTTCCCAAACATATTGATAGCCAAACCAAGGAATGGTAAATAGAAAGCTTGATAATAATAGCAGCTTACTTCTTAAGCCAAAACGCCATTTCATTGCCATATTTTCTTAGCTACCTGCCGTTTCAACTTGGTTCTGATTCCAGCGGTAACCCATGCCATAAACCGTTTCAATACAATTAAAGTCGCTATCAATATAAGTAAACTTTTTACGAATACGTTTGATATGCGAGGTAATGGTTGAGTCATCAACGTATATTTTTGAGTCTTGCATTAACTGACTACGGTTCTTTACATGTCCTGGATGTTTCGCTAAGGCGTATAACATCCAAAACTCGGTAATGGTTAACTCTACATGCTGACTTTGCCATTGAATGGTCATACGCTGACTATCGACTGTTAATGGCCCAATAGTTAACATGTGATCCGCTTGTTGTGGTTTGCCTAAAGCGTCTTGGCGGCGAAATAGCGCAGCAATACGCGCAGACAAGTGCGGTAAGCTTATATCTTTAGTTAGGTAATCGTCAGCACCGATACGTAAACCCGAAACCGTGTCTACATCACTATCTCGTGCGGTTAAAAAAATAACGGGTAAGGTTGTCGACTTTGAACGCAACCATTGGCATAACTCGAATCCAGCATCGTATTCGTGCTCAAGGCCAATATCTAAAATGGCTAAATTAGGTAAGCGTAAGTTAAACGCTTCCATCGCGCTATTTTTATTAGCATAGGTTTGCACTTGATAACCTTGCAGGCGCAGTACATCTGCGTAGTTTTCTCTGATGGCGGCATCATCTTCAACAATAGCGATACGTTTCGACATGGTTATTGCTTATCCCTTTATATGCAAGTAGGTAATATTTACGTGAATATCTGTGTTAAATAATATCTGAGTCAAATAATATCGAATAAACGCCATCGATGCTGCTAATTGTTGTAATTGCCATAATGTTGCCACATTTGCTCACTGAATTGCCATGTTTGCGTCCTTTAGTCGTCGTTTTTCTACGGTTTAATAACATCATCAAAAACAAAGCAGCTAATTAAGTCATTAGTTAGCCACTATTTATTTATTACACAATTGATGAGAGACACTAATATGAAAAACCAATTAACTACAGCACACTTAACTACGCCACAAGTAAGCACCGAAAATAAAACACGCGTTGTTGACACTGGCATAGCAAAAACATTGATTAATGTCGCTTTAATTTCTGCATTAACGGTAAGTCCAGTATTTGCTAGTTCATATGAAAAAACACAACAAGAGCAGGCTGAGCAGGAAAGTTCGGCGCAATTAAAGGAAGAAATTGGTTTTGGTACAGGTATGGTCATTGGAGCAATTTTAGGCGGTCCAGTCGGTGCTTTCATTACCGGAATAGCAGGTAACATGATTGCAAAAAACATTAATGCTACTGACGAAATTGATAATTTGTCCATTGCCTATAAAAAAGAGCAACAGAATAATGCAACCTCGTTAGCACGTTATCAGGAAAAAATTGAGCAAGCTGAAGAAAGCTATCAAGCTGAGTTACTAGCCTTGGAAAAAAACTACCAAGCGGCAAGTCAATTACAAGCGCAAAACTTATTAATGAGCTTACAATTCTCTACTGGCTCAAGTGAAATAAAGTCGCATTATCAAGAACAAATAGCGAGCTTAGCGCGCATTGTTCAACAATCACCTAATTTGACCTTAGATCTATCTGGATATACCGACAAGCAAGGGAGTGAGGAGTTAAACCAAGCCATTTCATTAGCGCGAATTAATGCCGTAAAAAATGCCCTTATTGACCTAGGCGTAAAAGCTGACCGTATAAGTTTATTTGCTTTTGGCGAGCAGCAGCCGGTTGTGGCATCAGTAGATAAAGAAGTGAGTTTTTATGATAGAAGAGTGGTTATTAAGTTAAAAAATACCGCTTTAACAAACGATGGAATAAGCCAAGAGCATTCGCAAACTGCTAAGAACTTTTAACACGGTTATAAAGAAGGTTTACTACTGTAAGTAATAATCCCAATCAATAATGTTAACTGTAAGGGGTAGATTAAAAAAACAAGCCAAGGTGAATAACCTTGGCTTGTTTTTGATTGACGTTTATAGGTTGAAATTTTAGAAAATTTATTTACCTAAAGTAAACTTAGTATCAGCTTCTCTTAATAAATATAGCGCTGCACAAGCAGCCAACATAGGCCAAGCGGCAAAAAACAATAGGTTATTAAATGCATCATAATACTGTGCGTAGGCTGAGAATGTAGAACCAGCGTGCATCAGGAAAATTAAACCGTAGGTTAAACGTTTTTTAATGCCAAATAAAAACGTCATAACTAATAATAATTGTAGCGCGCCTAAGCTATAAGCAAGGATGTCAGTAAAGCCACTGATTTTATAAAAATGTTCAAAAATTTTAATACTATGGGCAGGGTTAACAAACTTATCTAGCGTCCAAACGAACATCACGATAAACACACCTACACGTAAAAATAGTAATGACCATTGTAGGTTGTTCTGAAAATTTTTGTTGGCTAGGGTAGCATCTGTCGACATATAAATTCCTCAATTAAATAAAAGTGTTGGTAACAATTCTAAAAGACCGAGGAACGTAGTTTAAATTTCAGTGTTAGACTTTTTTCTTTTGTCGATGCCGATTTGATAGCAACCTCATTAGCTATCCCTATTCAATAATACGCTTAAATGGCGGTAACGAATTTAATAAGTCTTTACCGTATCGCTTGTTCACTAAACGACGATCCATTAACACGATGACACCATGGTCTTTTTCATTGCGCAGTAATCGACCCGTGGCCTGAATTAGTTTTTTCGAGGTCTCAGGTACTGATATAGACATAAAAGGATTACCGCCTTTAGCCGTAATGTATTCGGCCTGTGCCTCTTCCACCGGAGATGAGGGTACTGAAAACGGTAACTTGGTGATAATTACATTAGTGAGATAGTCACCGGGTAAATCTAGACCTTCTGAAAAACTTTGCGTACCAAAAATAATACTGTCTTGCTGTTTATCACAAAGTGCTTTGTGGGTTTCAATAATCTTTTGTCGAGACTGTTCGCCTTGCACTAATATACTGAGTTTAGTCTGTTCTCGTAGCGCTGTGACCACTTTATCCATTTGCCAATAAGAGGAAAACAGCACTAATGTCGCTTTTCCGCGCTTAATTTGTTCAGGAAGTTTAGCAATAAGCTCGTCTGTAAACGCATCTGCACTCGGCTCATACTGCATTTTAGGTACAATTAACTGAGCATTATTTTGATAATCAAAAGGCGAATCAACTTTTTGATATTGACTGCCATCATCAGTTCTTAGCCCGGCTTGTCGACGAAAATGATCGAACGAGTTCAAAGCTAAAATAGTGGCGGAGCATAAAACGGCACCTTCACATTTAGACCAAAGCATATCTTCTAGAGTGAAGCCAACTTCGATGGGCGATCCACTTATAAGATAATCGCTTCGCTTACCTTCAATTTGCTCTAACCAACGAGCCATAGGCGCACCTTTCTCGCTATCTGTTTTGGCATACATTTGCCACAGTGAATTGAAGTTTTCTAAACGTTGGATCATAAATCCCGATTCAGCCAACAAAGGCTCGGCTAAATACATTTGGGTGTCGCCGTCTTTAACCGACTCCATTAACAAGTTATAAAGCTTGTTCAAATGCGCTAAACACTTCTTTGAACTATCAGTTAAATCTTCGGCCCAATTCTTTAATGATTTTGGCACAATACCGTTTTCAAAACGGTATTGTAACGCTTGATTTTGGCTTTGCTTAAGCGGACTATTTGACGAAGATTGATGGAAATAAATACTACGATTATTATCGATAAAACTGAGCACTTTTTGCATATCAGATAATATGTCTTGGCAATCATCCGCCAGTTTTATTGATGGTGATATAGCGCTGTTGGATTTTACTAGCGCTGCGATTTTATCGCCGGTTTCTTGCAACTTACTAAGCCAATCAAGGGCTCCCTTGATGGTTAGGGTTGCACTAGAGTGGTCACGCGTTACTTTTGGTAGGTGATGTGCTTCATCAATAATGTAAAAAGTGTCTTCAGGAGCCGATAATATTCTGCCACCGCCCAACTCTAAATCAGCGAGCAGTAAACTGTGGTTTACCACGACAACATCAGCTGCTTCCATGCTCTCTCTGGCTTTATGAAATGGGCAATGACTATGATCTGACAAATGCTTTAAACAACTATGTTTGTCAGCTTGAATTTGTTGCCAAATATGATGATTAATTGGCTCGGGCCAGGCATCAATATCGCCCGGCCAAGTATTATCATTGAGTGCTTTATGCATTTTATTTAAAGTACGAATATCACTGGCTTGCGGTTTTTCTGCAAAGGTAAAGCCAGCTTGTGGACTATCGTCATTAGCAACAGCCTGTGCAAGCTTTTGCCGACAAACATAACGTTGTCTGCCTTTTGCTAAGGTAAAATTAAAATCTAAACCACTGTGTTTTTTTAAAAACGGTAAATCTTTATCAACTAATTGTTCTTGCAATGCCACAGTAGCGGTGGCGATGCAGACTTTTTTGTCGCGACTTAATGCCAACGGAATAGAACCCAGCGCATAGGCTAAAGACTTACCGGTGCCGGTACCGGCTTCAATAGTAATTATTTTACGTACTTTATCGTAATCACCCGCCAGAGTTTTAGCAATTTCAGCAATTAAAAAGGTTTGCTGCTTACGTGGGTTAAAGTTGGTCAGGTTTTCACCTATGGCTTTGTAGGAGGTTCTTATGACTTGCTTAATTTTATCGCTTAACATCGCGGCTGTAGTTTCCTATCGACAATAGATGATTTACACTGCTGTATATATTAACAGTTTGTTATGAATAATTAGAACACTTAATGCAACATTTTCCTGAACAATCTCCTGAATTAGCACCATCGCTAGCTGGCATGCGCGGATTTCTTTTGACTCGCAGCGCTAGCGATCGTAATAATCATATAGAAATAATCTTATGGCTGAGAACGCCGCAAGGTCCAGTACAGCTGGTTATTGATAACGAACGGGCTGTATTTTTTGTTGAGGTCAGTGATGTAAATCATGCTAACGATATTTTGGCTAAACAAAGTATTAAAGTAGACGAAATAAAACCACTAACACTAAAAGCATTTAACCAAGCGAACGTCGCTGCATTCTATTTTTTAACCTTGCGAGAGTTTTATCAAGCGCGAGAAGCCCTTAAGCAAAAGGGAGTTAAATGTTACGAAGATGACATTCGACCTGATGATCGCTTTTTAATGGAACGTTTTATTACCGCAGACATGACTTTTTTTGGTCAACAAGCACCATTAATATCTTTACACAGCAAAGACTATAGACGCTATGAGCAAGCTAGATGTAAACCTATTGATAAAACACTTCAAACGGACATAGCGCTGTCGACAGTTTCACTCGATATAGAGTGCTCAATGTCGGGTGAATTATATTCCATCGGCTTATACAGCGACCATTGTCAGCAAGTGCTGATGATTGCCAATGAACAAGAAATAGCACGCGAGCAACTTAAAAAGGGTGCTGTTGAGATTGTATGGCAAGCTAATGAACGACAATTACTTGTCAGTTTATTAGCTTGGTTTTCTCAGTACAGCCCCGATATTATTATTGGCTGGAATGTGATCAACTTTGATTTTGATTTATTACAGAAACGCTACGATTTACATGGAATTAAGTTTGCCATTGGGCGCGATGGCAGAACGCCTTATTGGCGAAAAAACCAAGCCAGTGATCAGCAATTTATTGAAATTAATGGCCGTGTGATACTCGATGGTATTGATTTATTAAAAACCGCTACTTATAACTTTCCGAGTTTTTCACTCGATAATGTCGCGAATACTTTGTTAGGTATTGGTAAAAAAGTTGATGATGTAGATAACCGACTACAGGAAATAACCGATAACTTTTACCATGATAAAACCGCACTCGCCGCATATAATTTAGAAGATTGTCGTTTAGTTGTACTCATTTTTAAGCAGACTCAGTTATTAGAATTCGCCATGTTAAGAGCCCAATTAACCGGTTTATCTATTGATAGGTTTGGCGGTTCGGTAGCAGCTTTTACTAATTTATATTTACCAAAATTACACCGTAGTGGTTATGTTGCCCCTAACATGGGCGATGGCGATCAAGGCTTTGAATCTCCGGGCGGTTTTGTCATGGACTCTACCCCTGGGCTTTATCAAAATGTGTTGGTGTTAGATTTTAAAAGCCTATATCCCAGTATTATTCGTAGTTTTAATATCGACCCTATGGGCTTGATTGAAGGTTTAAGGTCGCCAGAAACAGCGATAGAGGGCTTTGATGGTGCTTATTTCTCCAGAGAACAGCACTTTTTACCCGGTATTATCACTGAGCTGTGGAAAGAACGTGATATCGCTAAAAAAGACAAAAATGCCGCCTTATCGCAAGCCATAAAAATTATCATGAATTCATTTTATGGTGTTTTAGGCTCAACAGGCTGCCGATTCTTTGATCCTCGTTTATCGGGCTCTATAACAAAGCGCAGTCACAGTATTTTAAAAACCACTAAATTATGGATAGAAGCGAAAGGCTACCAAGTGATTTACGGTGATACTGATTCGATTTTTGTGCATGTTGGCGATGATCAAAGTGAAGATAACAGCAGGGCGCTTGGTAAAACGTTACAAGAATACATTAATCAAAAATGGCAAGCATTGCTCAAAGACCAATTCAATATTGTTAGCGAGCTTGAAATTGAATTTGAAACCCACTTTATTAAGTTCTTAATGCCAACCATTCGTGGGCAAGATGTTGGCACAAAAAAGCGTTATGCAGGGCTAGTGCAAAAAGGTGAAGAGCAACAATTAATTTTTAAAGGCTTAGAAAGTGTTCGAACCGATTGGACTGAATTGGCGAAACAGTTTCAACGTTCCTTGTACTGGAAAATTTTTAATAATGAACCTGTTGTCGAATATGTAAAGAAAATGGTTGCTGATACCTTAGCGGGAAAGCACGATGAATTACTCTATTACCGTAAACGTTTACGCAGAAAATTGGAGCTTTATGTGAAAAATGTACCACCACATGTCAGAGCTGCAAGGTTAGCCGATGAAATATATAAGCAGCAAGGTAAGCCGCTTAAATATCAAAATAAAGGCTGGATTGAGTATGTGATGACCGTCAATGGTCCTCAAGCGAAGGGCTGTCAAAGTGCTGCTTTAGATTATCAATTTTACATTGATCGTCAGTTGTTGGCGGTGGCGGACGCAATTTTGCCTTTTATTAACACCAGTTTTGACGAGATCACGAATAATCAGATGAATTTGTTTTAACTGAACACTGTCAGCTGAATAAGAGTGTTCAGCCATTAAAGATGATTCTGACTGTGCTTAATAATCAAGGCGACTATGTTCTTACAAAACTTATGACAAAATAAAGCGTGCTTCTTTAGCTGATTCACGATATAAATATTATAGATGGCTAGATAGCTATATATATTTTCGAACCTTAGCGTGAAAAGATCAGATATAGGCGACATAAATTTTAGCTCTTGCTTGATTTCAAAGGACGAGCTTTTAAACCAAGCGATGCGCCAAAACTATAACCATGGAATGTAACTCAGACATGAAAAAAGAAACTAAGCTCATTAATGCTGGCCGCAAAAGCCAATGGACTCGTGGTGTGGTTAACCCACCTGTCGAACGTGCATCTACGGTAGTTTTTAACTCAGTTAAAGAAATGAAACATGCGACAGCAAATAAAACGAACCAGGTTTTGTTTTATGGCAGGCGTGGTACGTCAACGTCATTTGCTTTTAGCGATGCCATGACCGAGTTAGAAGGCGGAGCAGGTTGTGCAATATATCCGTCGGGGACTGCGGCGATTACTAATGCCATCTTGGCGTTTGTTAAAACTGGCGATCATATTCTCATGGTTGATACAGCTTACGAACCAACGCGTGATTATTGCGATAAAATATTAGCAAAGTTGGGTATTGAAACCACCTACTATGATCCCATGATAGGTAAAGGTATTGAGTCATTAATTAAAGCTAATACGCGCGTGGTTTTTCTTGAATCTCCTGGTTCTATTACCATGGAAGTGCAAGATGTACCAGCGATTGCACAAGTGGCACACCGCCACAACTGTATTGTGATGTTAGACAACACTTGGTCAGCGGGCGTAAACTTTCAGCCCTTTGATTACGGTGTTGATGTCTCAATTCAAGCGGCAACAAAATACATTGTTGGTCATTCAGATGTCATGTTAGGCACAGCAACAGCAACCGCTGAGCATTGGCCAAAATTGCGCGAAAGTAGTTATATTATGGGGCAATGTACTTCGCCCGATGACTTATACCTTGCCATGCGTGGTATTAGAACCCTAAGTGTGCGTTTACAGCAGCATCAAGCCAGTGCACTGAAAATTGCCGATTGGTTATCATCTCGTCCAGAGGTAGAAACCATTTTGCACCCGGCATTACCTTCTTGCCCCGGTCATGAAGAATTCAAGCGTGATTTCAGTGGCTCAAATGGTTTATTTTCTTTTGTATTAAACAAAGGTAATCAGGCTGCATTAACCGCATTTTTAGATGGTTTAGATCACTTTAAGATGGGTTATTCATGGGGCGGATTTGAAAGTCTTATTTTAGGTATTTCAAACGTAAACAGCATGCGTACTGCTACAACTTGGAAATATGAATTTCCGTTGATTCGTTTACATGTTGGTTTGGAAAATGTTGATGATTTAATTGACGACTTGGAACAAGGCTTTACACGCTTTAATGCCGCATTAACGCCATAGGTCAAAAGTTTAGTTTACTTTTTAAAACCAATAGATGAAAAATGCCGAGTAAAGTACTCGGCATTTTTTTAGGTAAACTTCAGGAGAAATTTAAGTAAAACAGTTTTACTTTTTACCTAACAGGGTAAATATTTTCTTGGCAATATCGGTATTATCTTGAAAGCCGTTAAACATTTCACTGCCTTTACCAAACGCAAATACCGGCACGTCGATACCAGTATGTGTGCCAGATGGGCTAATAGAGCCCCAACCGGTATTTGTTTTCATATCAATTATTTCTGTAATTACATTCAGTACTGACTGGTGATTTTTAGGTGTTCTTTTCCCTTTTTTATCGGCAGCAGATAATAAACTGAATTGTTTTACGATATCTTTATCACTGAGTTTAGCTTGCTGTAAATTATTTAAGTCCTGAGATGATATGTCGAATGACAGTAAGTCATTAACCTGTGCCAAAGATAAGTCTTCATTAGTGAACCTCATAGCGATGGTTTTTGGTGACATGGTCATGGTTCTTAAAAACTCAGGTTTCCATAGGTACTTACTATTAATGTTAGGGTCTGAACGTTCAGTTTTTTTACCGATAGTTAAACCACCAGTGCTATGATCGGCTGTGATCACCACTAAAGTATCTGGATTTTCTGCAACATAGGCCTCAAGGTATTCAATAGTTTTTGCTAAATCATCCATTTCTGCCATGGCTGCAGCAATATCTCTAGCGTGTCCACCATAGTCAATTTGGCTACCTTCAACTAACATAAAAAAGCCATTTTTATTTTCTAACTGTTTTGTTGCCGCTTTCGTCATCAGCGATAAACGGTGCTTGTTCGTGTCATCTAATGCCCAAGGTAAATTGGTTTTATCAAATAAACCCAACACCGGCATATTTTCAGGAATACTGTTAATGTCGCTATATTTGTCAATATAATGAAAGCCTGACTCAATAAACTCATTGACTAAGTTTCTATCTTTACGGATAAAATATTCCCAGCCCCCACCAAAATATAAATCGGCTTTTATGCCATCATCAATATAACTGTCAGCAATAGCGTTGTAGTTATAGCGATGGACATTATGTGCTAAATAAGAAGCGGGTGTGGCATGATTTATCTGGACAGTAACCACAACACCGGTTTTTTTACCGCTTTGTTTCGCATATTCCAAAACCGTTTCAATTGGCTGTCTGTTGATATCTAAACCAATCGCATTATTATAGGTTTTTACGCCGGTAGAAAGGGCTGTTGCGCTCGCCGCAGAGTCTGTCACGTAACCTGATTCAGGGGCTGGATAGGTGCTACTTGTACCCGTGAAGTTACGGTCAAAAACCGTTTGTTCAATTTCTGGAGTTGCTGGGTTGTCGTTGTAATAACGATAGGCAGTGGTGTAAGCCGGCCCCATACCGTCACCAACAACCATAATAATGTTTTTTGGTATGTTACTCGTCACTGTGTTTACCGGAGCATGGCTTGTCGCTTGCAGTTGGCTACAAGATATGACCAATAGACTAGTTAATAACGTTGGAATGATTTTTTTCATTTTTATATCCGCTAACTTAATAAGTAAATGTAACGACTTAATGTAGAGTTCATTAAGCTGCTATTTGTGCTGATAAACTATTCTTTAAATGCAACATCAACCCAAACAAGTCGATGATCAGATGAAGCCGCTCGGTCTTTAATTAAACGAAATTCATTTTCACTTTCTTTTGGCCAAAATATACCTGAACCCAGTACCTTAAATTGCGCTTTCGCCGGTAAAACGTAATCTGCTCGCATGCCCCAGAATGCGGTATGGTATTTTGCGTTTGGGTTATCCTTGCGGTGTAACTTACCCCCTTCGCTACTTGGCTTGGGATCTACAACACGAGGATGATTTATTAAGCGATTGATGCCCGATTTAATGGCATTACCATCAAAAGCATCAGCATTTAAATCACCCAAAATAACAAAAGCTTTATTTTCAGCTAACCCGCCGAATTGCTTGTTGTCGTCATAAATATAACTGGCAGCACTTGGCGTTAGGTAATCACTCCAGAAACGAATTTCGTCAAAGTTTCGTTTACCGTTTCTGTCTTCTGGCCCATCAAATACCGGAGGGGTAGGATGGCTAGCCAAAATGTGTAATTCATGACCATTGATGTTAACTGGTATATCCCAGTGAGATTTAGATGATAGTCGAAAGTTGTTCCAGGCTTGTTGATTAAACCAAGGTGTTTTTGAGTCCGGATTTACTGGCACTAAAGCATTGGGCATATCACGCCATTTAAACATTTGGAATGTTCTGATTTTTTCTTCAACAATAGGGTGTTTTGATAACAATGCCATCGCAAAGTGCCCTGAGAAAAGCCCATAGCCATAAGCATCATTCGGCAATTCACCAGCTTTGTTATCATTGTTTAAGTCATAGCCCGAAGCAACACCCGTATTCACCGGGCCTTGATAAAAATAAGGATAATTAAGTGCAGCATTACCCTGTTGACTTTTTGCTAAATATTGCGCTAAAAAGCGTTTTAAAGATTGGTGTGTGGCATCGTTGCCATCAAACTCATTTAACAGAATAATATCAGGGTTTACTTGTTGAATAATTTCCGCAATATTTTTTATTTGCTGATTATCATTGGCTAACGCCGTCGCTAATTCTTTTCCTGTGGGTTTACGCTCTTTACCTAATTCTGACGGCAAGTAATTTAATGCTTCCATGCTGACATTGAAAGTGGCAATGCGTAAACTTGAAGGGGACTTATTTGATGTTTCTGACATAGCAATACCTGAATATACTAACAACGTAGTTGCCAATAATGTTGTAAATATCTTCATATAAACTCCTATTTTAAGCCACAACCACGCAATATAAAATCCGTTAAAAACTCAGTTACTTGGGTCATATCGTCTTCTTCGTAATCTGCACGATTCATAATCGTTAAAATTTGTTGTTCAAAATCAGCATAATGTTGAGTGGATGACCAAATTAAGAAAATCAATTTAACAGGGTCGACATCTTTCATTTCACCGCTATCGATCCACACTTGAAATATTTTTGCCTTTTCTCTTACCCACTGGCGCAAATAAGTACGGGCAAACTCTTTTAAATGTAATGCACCTTGGATAATTTCCATAGCATAAATTTTCGATGCTTCTGGGTGCTCAAAAGACATTTTTACTTTCGAAGCGATAAATTTTTCAATAGCAACGACAGGACCGTCGTTAATATCAAGATCACCAATACCTTGATCCCACGTATCTAAAGTTAGTTGTAAAACCGCATGGTAGATATTTTCTTTATTTTTAAAATAATATAATACATTTGCTTTAGGCAGATTGGCGCTATCAGCTATTGATTGAACGGTAGCACCTTTAAATCCTTGCAGAATAAACTCTTTTTGGGCTGCGACTAGAATTACAGCCTCACTTCTGGCCCTAATGCTCCCTTGTTTCTCATTATTAGTATTGTTGCTCACGAGAATAACCTTTCTATTGATTTTTTATATTGATTAACATTACGTTAAGCGCTTAATGTTACATTTTTTAGCTTATTCTGGGCCTAAAATTTTATAATGCTAAATGTAGCACTGTCAGCAATTTTGAGCGTTAATTCTTGTATATTCATTGGTGAATCGACGTTTATTCTTTAAAAATTAGCTAGTTTAATTTAAATGTCTGGTTAAGGCACTGTTTTAATACATATTGTATTGCTGAATATGAAGTTTAAATCATTTTCAAAAATAATTTTATGTTTGGTTAAATAATTTTAATTAATACAGCCCTTATATAAACAGAGTTAAAATCATACTTTATTTTATCTTGACCAAATGGTTTGTTTTTATGATTTTTTGTTATGGTTAATGAGATGAACTGTGTTTTTTGTTATATGTTGTTTTTGTCTTCGTTTTAAATTTAACTTTAAGTTGTTGATACTTATACTTTAAATGAATGCGTCTTTGTTTTATTAATTCAATCTGTAAAAGTGTGTAAATTAAAAGAAAGTGACTTGTAAAAGTTTGTAATGAAAATGTAAGAAAACTCTGTTTTAATTTCAATTGAGTAAGCTTAAAAATAATAAATAGATTAGTAATTAGTTAAGTAAAAATTTAAATAAACATATGACAAAACAAAAATTTAACTTATATCAAGGAATAATATGATGAAAAATCATCGTCTCTCACTTATTACTGGTGCAGTTGTACTTGCGCTAGGATTATCAACATCGGCTATGGCAAATGATACGTCTTCTGCTATTCGCGGTAGTATTTTAAACCCAGCAGGTCAAAGTTCGGTTAATGCTAAAGTTGAAATAGTGCATTTACCATCAGGCACAAAAACAACAACAACAACAAATGACTCAGGTTCATTTTCAAGCAAAGGTTTACGTGTTGGTGGCCCTTATAAGGTTACAGTGACAGGTAAAGACGGAGCAAATACCTATAACGATGTCTATTTAACCTTAGGTGATACATTTAAGTTAAATGTTCAGCTTGATCCTAAAGAGCAAATAGAAAGAATTTCAGTAACAGGTAGCCAAATCCTTTCAGGAAATATTGGTAGTAGTAGTTACTTTAGTTCAGATGACATTACTAATGCCCCAAGTTTTGATCGTGATATCAAGGATATTATTCGTAATAACCCTTTAGCGGTTTTATCTTCAAAAGATGGTGAGCTAAGTGTTGCTGGTACTAACCCTCGTTTTAACAGTATAAGTGTTGATGGTATTGGGCAAAATGATGATTTTGGCCTTAATGCCAATGGTTACCCGACTACGCGCTCTCCTATTTCATTAGAAGCGATTGATCAGGTCACTATAGATGTATCTCCTTTCAACGCTCAAGATAGCGGCTTCCAAGGCGCTAAGATAAACGCTGTTACAAAGTCAGGTGGTAATGAGTATTCAGGTTCATTCTTTTATGAAACTCAAAATGACGGCATGGCAGGCACACCAAAAGATGGTGAAAATGAAATTCCAACTGAATTTGACGAAACAACCTATGGCGCCACGTTTGGTGGAGCTATAATTAAAGATGAATTATTCTTCTTTGCATCATATGAATTCTACGATGCGACTTCACCAGTTGAGTGGGGCCCTGAAGGTGGAAGTGCACCTAATGAAGCTGATGCAAGCGTAGCAGATTATAATGAAGTCAGACGTATTGCTGAAGAAGTCTACGGTGTCGATGCTGGTGTTTGGGACTTAGCGCCAAAAACTGATGATGAAAAATTCCTATTGAAGTTAGATTGGAATATTAATGATGATCACCGTGCAGCTTTCACCTACCAATACAATAAAGGTAACCGCACAGCGAACCAAACATCATTTTCAGGTGAGTTACGTTTATCTACGCATTGGTATAACCGTGTTGAAGAGCTAAATAACTATGCCTTTAAATTATATTCTGACTGGAATGATGATTTCTCGACTCAACTTAGCCTGACGTATTTAGACAACCCTACAACGCAAGCTTCATTAGGCAATTATGCTGATACCGTTATCCAAACAGAATCGGGTAATATTGCTATCGGCGCTGATCATTCTCGTCATTCTAATGAATTAAATAAAAAAACCTTCATTGTTGGACTTGATGGCGATTACCTAATTGACGATCACAGTCTTTCTTTTGGTTATCAGTTTAAGCGTTTAGACATATTCAATTTATTCTTACAAAACACTAAAGGTGATTACACATTCGATAGCCTTGAAGATTTTGAAAATAGAATTGCCGAACGTGTTATCTATCAAAATGCAACGTCACTTAACCCTAGCGATGCTGCTGCTGAGTTTGTTCGTGATGAGCATGCACTTTATATTCATGATGAGTGGGCTTTCTCTGACGATTTAACGCTAGATTTTGGTCTTCGTTATGAACGCTTAGCGTCAGACGACTCTCCGGCATTCAACAGTCAAGCTTTTGATCGTACAGGTTATGACAATACTGAGAACCTTGATGGCGTAGATATTTTCTTACCACGTTTTGGGTTTAACTGGGATGCATCTGAAGATTTAGTTGTTCGTGGTGGTATTGGCCGTTTCTCTGGTGGTCAACCAACAGTATGGATCTCTAACGCTTACTCTAATCCAGGTGTTGGCCGTGCAAGATTTGATGAGCGTGGTACATTTACAGATGTTGATATTAAAGTTCCATATCAACCACTTGTTGATCAAGTCGCTGGCTCAGAAATTTTTGCGGGTACAAACTTTACAGATCCTAGCTACGACTTACCTTCAGATTGGCGTTATCAAATTGCTGCTGATTACCTAATAGATATTCCATTTATTGGTGAAGACGTGCTGTGGACGACTGAGTTCATGTACAAAAAAGCTGAAAACACCTCATTTTGGCAAGATGCAAGTTTATTCGGTGATGAATCAGGTACGACATCAGATGGCGGTCGTATTTTATATGACGATGCTGATGGCAACACGACAGACTTAATGCTAACTAATGCTGGTAAAGATGGTACTTCAAAAATATTCAGTACTGTACTAAGTAAAGCTTGGGACAATGGCGTAAGTGTAACAACATCGTATACAAACCAAGATGTTACGGATGCGCATCCAAGCACGAGCTCTACAGCAGGTAGTAACTACGGTTTTAATACAACGATTAACCGTAACGAAGCATTAGTAGGTCGTTCTAGCTTTGAAACTGAGCACAGATTTGTTGTGAACTTAGGTTTCAAACATGAGTTTGTTGAAGGTTATAACACCAATGTTAACGTATTCTTTGAACGTCGTTCTGGTAAGCCAATTACTTATTACCTAGATGGTAATGACGTAGATGGTCGCAATGGCCCAGGCAGAGACCCGTATGGTTTACTTAGCCCTGGTACATTCAGTGATTCATTCTTACCTTATATCCCAAGCCCTGGTGATGATAACGTAAGATTTACTTCGCCAGAAGCTGAAGCAGATTTCTTTAAGTCTATTAATACATTAGGCTTAGATAAATACGCAGGTGGTTACTTACCTAAAGGTGTGAGTACAACGCCTTGGGTAACTACGCTTGATTTAAGCATACGCCAAGAAATTCCTGGCTTTATGAATGATCACAAAGGTATTTTTTACTTTACAGTAGATAACCTTTTGAACATGATTTATAGCACTAAGGGTAAAGTACGTGGTAGTGATTTTGGTACTATTGAGTTAGCTGAGTTTACAATTGATCCGGATAACGGACAATATGTTTACCACAGACCAACTTCTAACACTAACAACTACGATAAATTTTATACTGAAGATTCAACATGGCGTGTAAAAGTAGGTGTTAGCTACAAGTTCTAATAACTCGTAATTAAACCTCACGTTAAAAGCCAACAGTTATGTTGGCTTTTTTTTTGAACTTTCAAACTAAGTTTCAAGCATGATAAGTTCTGCTAATAGTCGTTTCATCTAAACCAATGTCGTTAAATATGATGGTTTACTTTATACACAGCAAAAGCTAAACATAAAAGGCATTTATTACTTTAACTCGTTGCTAACGATCATAGGTGCTTACATGGCCTAAATAGTAGTATAGATACAGCGATAATTATTCATAAGTAGCACCGAAATAGGTAGTTTCAATCCATAGAATACTCAGATAATGAGTAATATTGGTATTTTAATTTAATAGCCAGTATTTAATGTTTTTATAGTTGCTTTTCTATGTGTGATTTACTAGGATAGATACAACTTGACCACTTGGTCAGATAAAGGCTTTATAATGTCAAAGATTAAAAGTGATGAAATATTAGCACTGGTTAGTGCTGCTAAAGCAGGCTTTGAAAAAGCCTATGCACCATACAGTAATTTTCACGTTGGTGCTGCAGCGTTAACGGCTAGCGGTAAAATCGTTAAAGGCTGTAATGTAGAAAATGCGTCGTACGGCTTAACCGTTTGTGCAGAACGCAATTGTTTAGCCCAAGGTGTTATTTCAGGCGAACAAGTATTTAAAGCTCTAGTGGTTTATACCAACCAAGAAAAGTTAACGCCGCCTTGTGGTGCTTGTCGACAAGTTATTGTCGAATTTTTAGCACCAGACGCACTGGTTATGGCTGTTAACCATAATAATAATAAAAAGCAATGGACAGTTAACGAACTATTACCTGATGCTTTTACTCCCAAAGATTTACTTGAAAAATAAGGATTTTAGTTCATGTTATTACCACAAGAAATAATTCGTACCAAACGAAATGGTGGCTCACTCTCTAAAGAACAAATTCAAAGCTTTGTTGATGGATTAGTAACAAAAGATTTTAATGATGCCCAAGCCGGTTCAATGGCGATGGCGATTTTTCAAAAAGGCATGGAAACTCGTGAAATTATCGACTTTACCATGGCGATGAAAAATTCAGGTGATGTGTTGTCTTGGCCTGAACTAGAAGGCCCAATCGTTGATAAACACTCAACGGGCGGTGTTGGCGATAAGGTTAGCTTTATGTTGGCCGCTATTGTTGCTGCTTGTGGTGCTTATGTGCCTATGATTGCAGGTCGTGGCTTAGGTCATACGGGTGGTACAGCAGATAAACTAGAAAGTATCGCTGGTTTTAATGTTCAACCCAGCATTGGTGAATTTAAACGTATAGTAAAAGATTTAGGGATGGCGATTATTTCCCAAACTGATAATTTAGCACCTGCAGATAAACGTTTATATGGCATACGAGACATTACCGCTACCGTAGAATCTATTCCCTTGATCACGGCTTCTATATTGTCTAAAAAATTGGCGGCAGGGCTTGATACTTTGGTTATGGACGTTAAAGTTGGCAATGGTGCAATGATGTCAAACATTGATGATGCAAAAGCGTTAGCGCAAAGCATTGTTAATGTTGCTAATGGCGCAGGTGTGCCAACGCAAGCTATTATCACGGATATGAACCAAGTGTTAGGTGCTACGGCTGGTAATGCTTTGGAAATGGCTGAAACGGTTAAATACTTAAACGGCACACTGCGTGAACCTCGACTGCATGCCGTGGTAGTCTCATTAGCTAAAGCTATGTTAGTTAGTGCAAAAGTTGCAGAAAATGAAGATAAAGCCTTAGCAAAAATCAACAGTGTTTTGGCTTCTGGTGCCGCCGCTGAAATATTTAACAAGATGATTCATGCGTTAGGTGGCCCAAGTGATTTTATGGAAGATCCTTGGCGTTCAATGCAACGTGCCAACTGTATTAAGGATGTTATTGCCCTAGATCATGGCTACATCAATGGCATGCAAACACGTGATATTGGTTTAGCTGTTGTTGGTTTGAAAGGCGGTCGTACGGCTAATGGTCAACAAATTGATCATAGTGTTGGTTTTGACCGAGTGTTGCCAATAGGCACGTTAGTTAACCGTGGTGACGTATTAGCCCGTGTGCATGCTGAAGATGAAAACTCAGCAAATCTTGCGAGTCAGCAATACCAAACGGCTTTAGTTATTGGCGAAAAGGCAGCTGAGCAAACACCGGTTATTTATCAAACCATTTCTGCATAGTTGCTCACAAGTTAAACTTGTTATAGAAAATTAAAAAAGGAATGCCATGGCATTCCTTTTTTATCAGTTATATTTAAAGACATTCTAATTCAGTTGTTTAAATTGATATTAATCCCAAACTAGCGCTTTAAAGTGTCTACGACAAAGAGATTCGTAGCGTTCATTACCACCCACTTCTATTTGTTCTCCGCCCTTTACAGCATTGCCGTGTTCATCACATCGCATTACAAAGTTGGCTTTTTTACCACAATGACAAATGGTTTTTAATTCCACCAATTTATCTGCCCAGGCTAATAGCGCGGCACTGCCAATAAACGTTTCGCCAAGAAAGTCTGTACGAATGCCATAAGCTAGCACCGGAATTTTTAATTCATCAACAATATTGGTTAATTCCTTAACCTGCCGTTTAGTTAAAAACTGGGCTTCATCAATTAAAATACAAGCAATTTTACTCTCACTAATTTGGCTTTTTACTTGGCTAAAAATATCGGTATTATCATCAAATAACAGGGCGTCGGCATGTATGCCTAATCTTGATGAAACTTTACCTTTGGCAAATCTATCGTCTATTTGTGCCGTAAACAATAATGTCGCTAAGCCACGTTCTTGATAATTATAAGATGACTGTAAAAGGTGAGTCGATTTACCGGCATTCATCGTTGAATAATAAAAATATAATTGTGCCATTGCTTAATAATGTCCTAATTATGACTGTTTGATGAGTGATGTTTAAATTTGTTTGGAATATATTAATTAATAGCTTGTTGGGTCTGCGGTTTCATTACTCGCCCCTAGGGTGTGAAGTAAATTTGTTAACAAGCTACTTGCTCCAAATCTAAAGTTGGCTTTAGTCGCCCAATTAGCACCTAAAATATCTGTCGCTAAATCTAGGTAAATAGCGGCATCTTCTGCATTTTTCACGCCACCAGCAGGCTTAAAGCCAACTTGTGTATTTTTATTTTTAATAACTTTTAACATTAACTCAGCCGCTTTAGGGGTGGCATTAACAGCAACTTTACCGGTTGAGGTTTTTATAAAATCAGCGCCCGCTGCGATACAAATTTCACTGGCTTGTGTAATAAGCTTGTCAGTTTTCAGCTCGCCAGTTTCTATAATTACTTTCAGCAGCATGCTATTTCCACAAGCTTGTTTACAAGCTTTGACGAGGTCAAAACCTACTTCTTCATTGCCGTTTATTAAGGCTTTATAGGGGAATACAACATCAACTTCGTCAGCGCCATAAGCGATAGCAGCTTTTGTTTCAGCAACGGCAATCTCAATATCGTCGTTGCCGTGTGGAAAATTAGTTACCGTGGCAATTTTTATATCAGGGGTACCTTGCGCTACTAGCTGTTTTTTCGCTAATGGGACAAAACGAGGAAATATACAAATCGCCGCCGTGTTACCGCGTGGCGATTTGGCATTTATACACAGCTGGATAATATCCTCAGCATTTTCAGCGTCGGTTAAACTGGTTAAATCCATCATATAAAGTGCACGCTGTGCGTATGCTTTAATAGTACTCATGTTGACCTCAAAACCCAAATTTACCACTAATAACTGACCGCTTAAAACTGAAAGCTAACTCAAACAGCTATAAGCTAACAAATACACCGGCGATAGCCGCACTCATCAAGTTTGCCATTGTAGCTGCAAGCATAGCTTTCATGCCTAAACGTGCAATATCAGGACGGCGATTGGGTGCCATTGAACCAATTCCACCCAATAAAATAGCAATAGAAGATAAGTTAGCAAAACCGCACAAAGCAAAGGTGACGATCGCTTGAGTGGTGGGTGATAACGTGTCTTTAATTTCAACAAAATTTACGTAGGCAAAGAACTCATTAACGACAATTTTTTGGCCAATAAAACTACCTGCTTGCAACATTTCTTCAAAAGGGACACCGATAAGGAAAGCGAATGGGGCAAAAATGTAGCCGAGTAGCCATTCAATAGTAATGCCTTCAAAGCCTAATAAGCTGCCAAAGCCTGTAACCATAGAATTAAGTAAAGCGATAATAGCTATAAAGGCAAGTAACATAGCACCTACGTTAACCGCAAGCTTAAGGCCTGAAGCGGCACCCGTGGCTGCTGCATCAATAACATTAGCCGGTTTAGCACCTGCTTCAGCCAGCTCTACATCGCTGTAATCATTGTTAATTTCTTCTGTTTCAGGGAGGAGGAGTTTCGCCATAAGCAAACCACCGGGTGCTGCCATAAAAGAGGCGGCAATTAAGTATTCAAGTTTTACACCTAAACCCGCATAGCCAGCTAAGATGGAACCTGCAACAGAGGCTAAGCCGCCTACCATAATGGCAAACAGTTCAGACTGACTCATTTTTGCAATATAGGGGCGAATAACTAAGGGAGCTTCTGTTTGCCCGACAAAAATATTAGCGGTAGCAGAAAGGGATTCAGGCTTTGAAGTTTTTAACAGTTTTTGTAAACCACCACCGATTATTTTTACCACCCATTGCATAATGTTAAGGTAGTAAAGCACGGCGATAAGCGATGAGAAAAATATAATAACGGGGAGAACACGAATAGCGAAAACAAAACCAACGCCATTATCGTACATTGCATCAGTACCTAAACCTCCGAATAGAAAGCTTATGCCTGCTTGTGCACTGTTAATAACCTGTTGAACACCATTAGTTATTGAACCTAAGACATCTTTACCAAATGGCACATAAAGTACAAACGCACCTAATATAATCTGTAATGCAAAAGCAAAGCCTACAGTTCGCCAATTAATTGCGCTGCGGTCTTTTGATAAAAAAAACGCCAATGCCAATAGCGCAAAAATGCCAATGACTCCTCGAAGAGCACCTAATTCCATAATTACCTCATAAATTATTTTGTTATCGTTATTTTTTAATTATATTTATTTAAATTACATCTATGTTGATTTTTATTTTTGTACAAGTTTACAAATTGCTATTCATTAGTTGACGAATTTTTGCTTTTAGCATTTCAATTGCCATTCTATTTTTACCGCCACGCGTCACCACAATATCAGCGAAAGGTTTATTTGGTTGAATATGCTGATGGTACATAGGACGTACGGTGGTTAAATACTGTTCGGTAATTGACGCTATGCTACGAGAACGCTCAATGGTATCTCTATTAATTCTACGGACAAGGCAAATGTCTAACGGAGTATCAATATAAATTTTAATATCAAATTTATCTCTGAGCTCTTTATCAGCAAATAAGAGAATCCCTTCTATTAAAATGATGGGGGTTGGCGTTAAGTGAACAGTTTCTTCTAGCCGAGTATGTGTTTTATAGCAATATGTCGGTATATCAACGCTTTCACCGACACTTAACTGGGTTAAATGTTGTGATAATAAGCTATGTTCAAAGGCACTGGGGTGGTCGTAATTTGTTTTTATACGTTCTTCCATCGACAGATGAGATTGACTCTTGTAATAAGAATCTTCTTTCATGATGGCAATACCACTTGACCCTAACTCAGGCAATAATTCATCGTAAATAGTTTGCGCAAAAAGTGATTTTCCTGATGCTGAAGCACCGGTTACCGCAATAATGGTCGGTTTATTGGTTTGCAAAACAGAGAGCCTTAAAAAATATTAACAACAAAAGGGTTAAGTAATTATTTATAGCGATACTGTTGTAGACAACTCACCGCACTCATATTATGAACTAATTAATCTGAAATTCATTAAAATTTAGGCAAAAGTCATAGCATTGCCTTAAATAATTACAAAATATCTATTGTCTATAATTCATTGCTTGGTAAAGTATCACATGTTGACCATTTGGTCATGAAATTTATCAATATTAACGAGGATAAATTTAAAAAATTTGTTAAAATACATTGATCCACTTACAGGGTACAGGAATTTAAAATGGCAAGAGCAATAGTTTTAGTAATCGACAGTTTTGGCATAGGGCACGCGCCCGATGCAGCGGACTTTGGCGATATCAGTGCCAATACTTTTGCTAATTTAGCGCGCTACTTCTATCAGCACGAAAAACGTGAAATCAAATTAACGAACTTAGCAAAAATGGGCTTAGTTCAAGCGGCTTTTGAAGCCGGCAAGTGTACTTTTCCTGTTGTAAAACAGGCGCCTGAGCAAGGTGCTTTCGGTTATGCAGCAGAAATTAGTACAGGTAAGGATACACCTAGTGGACATTGGGAGATGATGGGTGTACCGGTACTTTTTGATTGGGACTACTTCCCAAAAGAAGGTAATGCTTTCCCTACTGATTTGATAGAAAAAATTAATCAAGCGACAGGTTATGACGGTATTTTAGGCGATTGCCATGCCTCAGGTACCGATATTATAAATAAACTTGGGCAAGCACATATTAAATCCGGATTACCTATTTGCTATACATCTGCTGACAGTGTTTTTCAGGTGGCGGCTCATGAAGAACATTTTGGCTTGGATAATCTTTATAAATATTGTGAAACAGTAAGAGAATTACTGGGTGACATGAATGTCGGCCGTGTTATCGCTCGACCTTTCATTGGCAACAGTCCAGAAGACTTCACTCGAACTGGAAATAGACGAGACTATTCTGTTTTACCGCCAGCACCTACGGTATTAGACGTATTTACCCAAGCGGGTGGTCATGTCATCAGTGTCGGTAAAATTGCCGATATTTACGCGCATCAAGGTATCAGTGAAAAAACTAAAGCAACCGGTATAGATGCTTTAGTGGATGCAACCATTTCACATATTAATACCGCACAAGACAATAGTCTGATATTTACTAACTTAGTCAATTTTGACCAAGACTATGGCCATCGTCGTGACCCTGTGGGTTACGCGCTTGCATTAGAAAGTTTTGATCTACGATTACCTGAAATTATTAGCGCGATGAATGAAGATGACGTGTTATTTTTAACGGCAGATCATGGCTGTGATCCAACTTGGCATGGAAATGATCATACGAGAGAGTATGTTCCTGTGATTGCATTTCACAAACAGGTTCGATCTGTTAATATTGGCGAAAGAAATACTTTTGCTGATATTGGTCAAACAATTGCAGAACTATTTAAATTAGACAAAATGCCCTATGGCACAAGTTTTTTGTCTGATCTTGATTTATAAAAATACACAATTAATCACTTGCCGCATTAAACAGGTAAGTGAATAAAATATATTATACACAAAACATAAACAGTTCTTGGGAGAGTACTTAATGAATGTTTTTAAAAAAACGTCGCTCGCAGTATGCGTAAATGCGGCTATTTTAGCGTCTGTATCCGTTGTATCTACTTCGGCTTTAGCGCAAGAAAATGCTAATGTAGCTGATGTTGTTGGCGTTGAAGTTATTGAAGTAACTGCTCGTAAGCGTACAGAGAATATAAAAGATGTACCTATTTCAGTTTCGGCATTAACGCCTAAAAAACTTGAAGTATTAGGTTCTTCTGGTATGGATGTAAGAGCACTGTCTGGGAAAGTACCTAGCTTGTTAATTGAGTCTTCTTTTGGTCGTACTTTTCCTCGTTTTTATATTCGAGGTTTAGGTAACACCGATTTTGATTTGCTAGCATCACAACCTGTTTCATTAATTTATGATGATGTTGTTTTAGAAAATGCCTTAACTAAAGGTATGCCAATGTTTGACATTGAGCGCGTAGAAGTTTTACGTGGTCCTCAAGGTACATTGTTTGGCCGTAACACCCCAGCAGGTATTGTAAAAGTACAATCGAAAAAACCAACACAAGATTTTGATGCCAACATTTCTGGTTCTTACGGTAGTTTTGGTAGTACAGATTTCCGTGTTGCAATTGGCGGTGGCTTAACCGATACATTGTCAGCACGAATCGCACTATTACAACAAGACCGTGATGACTGGATTGACAATAAAGCTCCAGGGTTTGAGCAAAAAGATCAATTAGGTGGTTATGCTGAATCAGCGGGTCGCGTACAACTATTGTGGGAGCCTAATGACGATTTTTCAGCGTTATTTAATTATCACTTCCGTGATGCAGAAGCGGATGCACGTGTTTTTAGAGCCAATATTATTAAACCAGGCACTAACGACTTAGTTGATGACTTTGATCGTGAAACTGTTTTTCATGATGCTGCTGTTCGTAATAACCAAACGGTTGATATGAAAGGTACCAGTTTAAAAATTGAATATAATATGGGCAACCATACCTTAACTTCTGTTACTGGCTATGAGTCAGCTGAAATGTTTTCAGTTGGTGATATTGATGGTGGTTACGGTGCTGCATTCTTACCAGACTACATGGGACCAGGCTTTATTCCTTTTCCATCAGAAACTGGTGCAAGAATGCCTAGCCATAAACAAGTAACCCAAGAAGTTCGCATTGCCAGTAATGATATCGGAAAAATAGATTATCAATTCGGTTTCTTTACTTTTGATGAAGACTTAATTATTAATAATTTAAGTTTTAATACACTTGGTGGCGGTGTACAAGACGGTATTGCTATCCAGAAGATGGAAACAAAAGCATGGGCAATGTTTGGTTCAATTGACTTTGAAGTGACAGAAAAATTAAATATCAATGCTGGTCTACGCTATTCTGATGATGAGCGTAAATGGCAAGGTGAATTAGTTCAATCACCATTTGGTGCCCCGAGTTTCTCAGAAAGTAACAATGTCGCTGACACACAAATTAGTGGTGATTTAAGCGCTAATTATGTATTGAATGATGAAACCAATCTTTATGCACGTTTAGCTCGTGGTTACCGTGCGCCAAGTATTCAAGGCCGAAGCTTATTGTTCTCAGCAAATTCAACAACGGCAGACTCTGAATTAGTTGATTCTGTTGAAACGGGTTTTAAGTCAGTATTTTTAGAGAATACTGCACGTGTTGATGGCTCGGTTTATTACTATATTGTCAGCGATCAACAATTAACAGCTGTTGGTGGAACAGGTAACGTAGCAAGTTTATTGAATGCCGATAAATCAGTAGGTTACGGTTTTGAAATTGATTCTGAATACTTTATTACCCCTGATTTAGCCCTTACCGCTAGTGTTAGTTATAACCACACTGAGTTACAAGATGACACGGTTGCCGTGCCAGGTTGTGGCGGTGGTTGTACTGTCACTGATCCATTAAATGGCGATGGTTTAGCCATGATTGACGGTAATTCATTACCACAATCTCCAGAATGGATTTCTAATTTTGCCGCACGTTGGACTAAAGAAGTCGGTGATGGAGAGATTTATGTTTACACTGATTGGTCTTACCGCAGTGAAGTTAACTTCTTCTTATACGAGTCAATTGAATTCACTGGTGACGCGTTATTAGAAGGTGGTGTTCGTGTTGGTTACGAATGGTACTCCGATGGTGCAGAATACGAAGTAGCACTATTTGGTCGTAATATTACTGATGAAGAACAGCTTACCGGTGCTATCGATTTTAACAACTTAACCGGTTATGTAAACGAGCCTCGTTTTTGGGGTGTTGAATTTAAAGCTAACTTCTTTTAATAGTTAACTTTCTTTAAAACATAACTTAATAAGTTAGTAATAAAAAACCGGTTATCAATTTGATAACCGGTTTTTTTGTTTCTATTTCTAATTAATCAACTTGGTATTAGTTATCAACGAGAAGACATTATAAAATAATGATTTATTATATTCTTACTTTAATCGAGTTCGCTAACACAGTCAGTATTTCTTCACTGGTTTCTAAGTCAATACAAGCATCGGTAATACTTTGCCCGTAAACTAAAGGTTGATTAGCAACAACTTTTTGATTACCCGGTACCATAAAGCTTTCAATCATAACGCCAAAGATAGATTGGTTACCCGCACTTATTTGCTCAGCTAATGAATTAGCGACATCAATTTGCTTGTTATGATCTTTGTAGCTATTACCGTGGCTACAGTCAATCATCACTTTTTCAGGTAAACCGGCTTTCGTTAAGGTTTCACAAGTTTGCGTGATATGTTTTTGTTGATAATTAGGCGCTTTACCGCCACGTAAAATCACGTGCGCATAAGGGTTGCCATGTGTTTGATAAATACACATTTGGCCACTTTTATCAGGCGAATAAAGTACATGCGGTACACTCGACGCTTTTATAGCGTCAACAGCAATTTGAATATTACCGTCAGTACCATTTTTAAAGCCAACAGGACATGAAAGGGCAGAAGCTAGCTCTCTGTGTACTTGGCTTTCTGTAGTTCGTGCGCCAATAGCGCCCCAACTGATCAAATCAGAAATATATTGACCGGTTACCATATCTAAAAACTCGGTACCGGCAGCTAATCCTAATTTATTAATTTCCATTAATAAATTACGTGCTAAATTTAAGCCTTTAGCCACTTTAAATGATTTATCTAAATCAGGATCGCTAATTAAACCTTTCCAACCCACGGTTGTACGGGGCTTTTCAAAATATACTCGCATTACAATCAGTAATTCATTGGCATATTTTTCTTGTAAGGTTTTTAATTTTTTTGCGTAGTCAATTGCCGCTTCAGTGTCGTGAATTGAACACGGCCCAATTATAACCAGCAAGCGCTTATCGTCACCTTTAATGATGGCTTCAATATCTTTGCGGCTTTTGATAATAAAATTCGCTGTGCTATCGTCAAGCGGAATTTGCTCAGCAAGTTCGGCAGGCGAAACTAAACTGTCAATTAATGTGGTTCTAAATTCATCTGTTTTTATGGTCATGGACTGTCAAATGCTAGTTAGCCTGCATATCTAAATGCAGCGCAATAATAATATCGCGCTAACATAACGAATATAAGCAATTATGTGAACCGCTTTCTAATATTTTATGTAACTTAATTGTTATAAGTTAATATTTATAGCGCTGAAGGCCGGTTTCTGACAATATTTTCGCGGTGATCTCCTCAACAGAGAGTTTCGTGGTGTTGAGAAATGGGATTTTTTCTTGTTTATATAACTTTTCGACTTCTCGTACTTCCATTCGACATTGACGTGCTGAAGAGTATTTAGTATTCGCCATTCTGCCATGACGAATATCCACTAAACGTTCAGCGTCTATGGTTAAACCAAATATTTTCTTTTTATGCATTTTTAAAAATGAAGGTATTTGCAGTTCGTCCATATCATCGTCTGTAAATGGATAATTCGCGGCTTTAATACCATATTGCAGCGCCAAATATAATGCCGTTGGGGTTTTACCTGAACGAGAAACACCGACCAATATAACGTCTGCATGTTCATAGTTAGTCACATTAGAACCATCATCATTTGCTAATGAGTAATTAACCGCATCGATACGACAATCGTAACTATTTTCGTGGATACTGTGTGTTCTATGGGCTTTGGGCTTTGCTTTTATACCCAACTTTTCTTCAAGTGGTGCTATAAAGTGTTCAAGAAAGTTATAAATAACACCATCGCAGCCGTCGATTATTTCACGAATATCTGGATTGACAAAGGTGTGAAAGACCAAAGGTGGCACACCGGTACGCTTTGCCGCTTTATTAATTCGCTTACAAGCCTCTAATGCTTTTTCTTTGGTTTCGACAAAGGAAATGGTGTCGTGTTCAAACTGTATTGGAAAAAGTGATAATAAGGCATGACCAAAAACCTCAGAAGTTATCGCTGTACCGTCAGAAATATAAAAAGCTGCTCGCATGATTTTTTCCTATATATTATTCTTTAATGAAAGGTTAAATTTTCAAATAGTACTTTAGTTTCAAGGCTAGCAGTGTAAAATGTCTGTAGCATGAAATAAACCACTTAATAAAACATCCACAGATAAAAGTGTTAAGAAAGATATTTTTAAGCGTTTTTTTCCATAGTCTTAAAGATAACTTTCTTAAATTTTATTTTTTTAGTGGAGATGTTGTCGTGCAAGAATACGTACTTTGGTATGAAAATCTAGGAATGAATGATGTAGACCGTGTAGGCGGTAAAAATGCATCATTGGGTGAAATGATTTCTAATCTTTCAAATGTAGGTGTACAAGTACCAGGTGGTTTTGCAACTACCTCATATGCTTTTAACGAATTTCTAGAACAAAGTGGCCTGAACGATAAAATTTATCAACTACTTGATGATTTAGATGTTGGCGATATTAATGCCTTGGCTGAATGCGGTGGTAAAATCCGTCAATGGATTATAGATACACCATTTTTACCTGACATGCAGAAGGATATCGAACAAGCTTACGCCGAACTTGCGGGTGGCTTTGCCGATGACGCTTCATTTGCTGTCCGTTCATCAGCCACTGCAGAAGATATGCCAGATGCCTCTTTTGCTGGTCAACAAGAAACTTTCCTTAACGTTCGTGGTTTAGACGCCGTAATGGTCGCGATTAAACACGTTTTTGCCTCTCTTTTTAACGACCGTGCTATTTCTTATCGTGTACATCAAGGTTATGACCACCGTGGCGTTGCGCTTTCTGCTGGTATTCAGCGCATGGTACGCAGCGATATTTCTTCTAGTGGTGTCATGTTCTCTATCGATACCGAGTCGGGTTTTGAAGACGTCGTCTTTATTACCTCAAGCTATGGCTTAGGTGAAATGGTAGTGCAGGGGGCTGTTAACCCTGATGAGTTCTATGTTCATAAACCGACGCTAGCCAAGGGTAAACCTGCAGTTGTGCGCAGAAATATTGGTAGTAAAGCCATTAAAATGATTTACGCAGCTAACCAAGAACATGGTAAGCAAGTTGAAATTGTTGATATTGACCAAGCGCAGTCAGATACTTTTTCGCTTAACGATAAAGAAGTTGAAGAGCTAGCAAAACAAGCGGTAATTATTGAAAAGCACTATGGTCGTGCCATGGACATTGAGTGGGCTAAAGATGGTCTAGACGGTAAGCTTTATATTGTACAAGCGCGTCCAGAAACAGTTAAAAGCCGTGAAAATGCCAATGTAATGGAACAGTTCCAATTACAAGCAACTGCTGACATTATCTGTGAAGGCCGCTCGATTGGTCATAAAATAGGTAGCGGTCAAGCGAAAGTTTTATCTTCTTTGGCTGAAATGGATAAAATTTTACCGGGTGATGTTTTAGTTACCGATATGACCGACCCTGATTGGGAGCCGATCATGAAGCGTGCTTCTGCTATTGTCACCAATCGTGGTGGTCGTACTTGTCATGCGGCCATTATTGCCCGTGAAATGGGGATTCCAGCGGTTGTCGGTTGTGGTGATGCCACTAAAAAAATAGCCACAGGTGATGAAATTACCGTTTCTTGTGCTGAAGGTGATACCGGGTTCATTTATAAAGGTAAATTGGATTTCACGGTAACGACCTCTGAAGTTGATTCAATGCCTGATTTGCCATTGAAAATAATGATGAATGTTGGTAATCCAGATCGCGCATTTGCCTTTGCTCGCTTACCTCACGCAGGTATTGGTTTGGCACGTTTAGAATTTATTATTAATAAAATGATCGGTGTTCATCCGAAAGCATTATTGAATTTTGATGAGCAATCATTAGAGCTTCAAGAAGAGATCCGTGAAATTATTGCCGGTTATGACAATCCTGTTGAGTTTTATATCGCTAAACTTACCGAAGGTATTTCTACATTAGCCGCAGCTTACGCGCCTGAAAAAGTTATTGTTCGGATGTCTGATTTTAAATCAAACGAATATGCAAACTTAGTTGGTGGTGAACATTTTGAGCCGGAAGAAGAAAACCCGATGATTGGTTATCGCGGTGCTTCTCGCTATATTTCTAAAGACTTTAGAGATTGTTTTGCGCTTGAATGTGAAGCGATTAAACGTGTTCGTAACGACATGGATATGACACATGTTGAGATCATGATCCCGTTTGTACGCACACTTGGTGAAGCCTCAGCGGTTATTGATATTTTAGCAGAGCACGGATTAAAGCGTGGTGAGAATGGTCTGCGTATTATCATGATGTGCGAATTACCTTCTAACGCTTTACTCGCTGATCAATTTTTAGATTATTTTGATGGCTTCTCGATTGGCTCTAATGACTTAACGCAATTAACTTTAGGCTTAGACCGTGACTCAGGTTTAGTTGCACACTTGTTTGATGAACGTGACCCTGCCATTAAAATATTGCTAGAAATGGCGATTAAAGCCTGTAAAGCACGCGGTAAATATGTTGGTATTTGTGGTCAGGGTCCTTCAGATCACGAAGACTTTGCCGCTTGGTTAGTAGATAAAGGCATTGAAAGCTTATCGCTTAACCCAGATACTGTCTTGCCTACATGGTTATATTTGGCAGAGCAGCATAATAAAAAGTAATTTTTTCTTGCAGAAATAAACTGATTAAAAAATTTCTATATGAAATTAAGCCTAGGTGCTTTTTTGTCATGACGATGATAAAAAGTTCTTAGGCTTTTTTTGTTAAACGATCAAATTAACAAACGGCCATGATATAATATTGGCCACATAATATTGTTAATAGAATTTTTATCCATGTTACCTCGCTTAAGTCCTCAAGAGTTAGTTTCTCCTTTATATCAAGAGTTTGCCAAAATCTTGGCGACTAAACATTTTACCGGTGATATTAATTTTCAATATAGCGCACGTTTAGCTCATGCAACTGATAATAGTATCTATCAACAGCTGCCTCAATTAGTACTACACCCTAGAAGTAAGCAAGACATTCAAATTATTACCTTACTTGGCAGTGAAGATAAATTTAACGCAATAAAGTTTAGTGCGCGCGGCGGCGGTACAGGTACTAACGGGCAAAGTTTAACGCCTGGTATCGTTGTAGATTTATCCAAATACATGAACCGTATTCTGGAAATCAATGTCGAAGAAAATTGGGTACGTGTCGAAGCGGGCGTGATTAAAGACCAATTAAATGATTACTTAAAGCCTCATGGTTTCTTCTTCTCACCCGATTTATCAACCAGTAATCGAGCAACGGTGGGTGGCATGATAAATACCGATGCATCAGGCCAAGGCTCTTTGGTTTATGGTAAAACCTCCGATCACGTTTTATCACTTGACAGTGTTTTGGCTAATGGTGAGTTATTAAATACCAAACCTCAAACCATGGCTCAAGCACAGGCACTTGCTAAGCAGGACAGTACGGAAGCAAAATTGATGCAACAAGTGCTTAATACTTGTGTAGATAATCGAGCATTAATTTTAGAAAAATTCCCACGATTAAATCGGTTTTTAACCGGTTATGATTTAGAAAACGTTTTTAATGACGATTTATCTATGGTTGATTTAAGTCGTATTATTACCGGTTCTGAAGGATCGCTAGCGTTTGTTTGTGAAGCAAAATTAAATTTAACACCGATAGCTAACGCTAAAACGCTGATTAATATTAAATATGATAGCTTTGATTCTGCGCTTCGCCATTCACCGCGCTTAGTACAAGCTAAAGCGACATCGGTTGAAACTATTGACAGCACAGTGTTGAACTTAGCTAAACAGGATATTGTTTGGCAACTGGTCAGTGATATGTTGCAAGATGTTGATGGCGCCATTATGGATGGCATTAACATGGTGGAGTATAACGGCGAAAGTATTGAGAGCGTAGCAGATCAAGTTACCGCGCTTTGTGCAGAGCTTGATAAAGATATTGCTAACAAAACGGGTGTTATTGGCTATCAAGTAACGTCGGATCTCGCCAGTATTAGCAAGTTATATACTATGCGAAAGAAAGCCGTTGGCTTGTTGGGTAATACTAAAGGTAGTCAAAAGCCATTAGCATTTGCCGAAGATACAGCTGTTCCGCCAGAAAACCTAGCTGATTATATCGCTGAATTTAGACAACTCCTTGACGGCTATGGTTTACATTACGGTATGTTTGGTCATGTCGATGCCGGTGTTTTACATGTCAGACCCGCACTTGATATGTGCGACCCTGAACAAGAAATTTTACTCAGAGAAATTTCAGACAAAGTGGTCGCATTAACAGCTAAATATGGCGGTCTAATGTGGGGCGAACATGGTAAAGGCTATCGTAGTGAATATGGTCCTGAATTTTTTGGCGACACTTTATTTAGCGAATTACGAAAAATCAAAGCCGCTTTTGACCCGTTTAATAAAATGAACCCAGGGAAAATTTGTACACCATTTAACTCCACGGATAAGCTGGTTTCTGTTGATGATACCAAGCGTGGTTTTTACGATAGACAAATACCAATATCCGTAAAAGACTCGTTTAATTCAGCGCTAGATTGTAATGGTAACGGTTTATGCTTTAATTATGACGTAGACAGTCCAATGTGTCCTTCTAGCAAGGTAACGCGTGACCGAAGACATTCTCCAAAAGGTAGAGCTGGCTTGATGCGAGAGTGGTTACGCTTATTAGAGGCTAAAGGCGTAGATGTTTTAGCCATGGAGAAAAACATACAAAACTGGTCAGTAAAAAGTCTCCTCGATAAGGTAAAAAACCGTTTTAATAGTCAATTTAATCGTGCAGAGTCTGATGATTTTTCCCACGAAGTTATGGAAGCAATGCAAGGGTGTTTAGCCTGTAAAGCTTGTGCGAGTCAGTGTCCAATTAAAGTTGATGTGCCAGACTTTAGAGCCCGCTTTATTAACCTTTACCACACACGATATTTTAGACCTTTAAAAGATCACTTAGTGGCGAATGTAGAATCGATGACACCAATAATGGCTAAAGCACCCAAAATAGTTAACCGTGTTTTATCGTCTAATATTTACGATAAATTATCTCAAGTTACTATTGGCTATGTTGACACACCACTGTTGTCTATCCCGACATTAACGCAAAGAACAATGGAGCATAAATTTACTCCCTTTGATTTATCAACACTGCAAAGTATGTCTGATGAGCAACGGGCAAAGTCGTTGCTGATTGTTCAAGACCCATTCACTTCATTTTATGACGCAAAAGTTGTTGAAGATTTTATGCTGTTGGTGAAAAAACTTGGCTTTGATCCGATACTGTTACCCTTTAAGCCCAATGGTAAGCCTCAGCATGTTAAGGGCTTTTTAGACAAGTTTGCAAAAACAGCTAAATCGACAGCTGAATTTCTGAATCAAATACAACAACTAGCACTGCCGATGGTAGGGTTAGATGCATCAATGGTGCTATGTTTCAGAGATGAATATAAGCAGATATTAGGTGATAACCGTGGCGATTTCGAAGTGAAGTTAGCCCATGAATGGCTAATAACGCTGGTCGATGAACAAAAGAGTAAGCCAATTGATACCAATAACAACGTCAACAAAGTAGCTTATAAATTGTTTGCCCATTGTACTGAAAAAACCGCATTAGCGGGCAGTGAAGGGCAGTGGCAGCATATATTCCAACATTTTGGTTTGTCTTTATCGAATGTATCTGTTGGTTGTTGTGGTATGGCAGGCACTTATGGTCATGAAAAAATTAATTTAGAAAACTCTACATCGCTTTATAACATGAGTTGGCAAAGTAAAGTGGCCAACTTAGCTACAGAACAAGTGCTAGTAACCGGTTATTCTTGTCGCAGTCAAATTAAGCGATTAGATAACAAAGTTACCTTACATCCGGTTCAAGCCTTACTAAAAGCGTTATAGTCTTTCTGTAGACTACAACTAAATGTTATGGCCTTGATTGTAAGCCTTGTCTGGGTTTCTCACATTTAAAACTCACATTTAAAACAATAAAAGCACCCAAAGGTGCTTTTATTGTTTTAATCTATTGCTTAATACTGACAGCTAATAGCTAATAACTGTCTTTTCTACTATTTAGCACCATTAGCAATAATATTACGTGCCATTTCATCGGCAATAAAACCCGTTGGCATGTTATTCGACGCTGCTGTTGTAAAAACAGTCATCAAAGTGTTGTAAATATTTTCTACTAACTTTGTCGCACTTTTAGCGCAATAAGGTTCAGGGTAAATCTCTAACGCCACATTGATAATACCCCCTGCGTTGATAACATAATCAGGTGCATACAAAATACCTTTCTCGAGCAACGCTTGATCATGATGCTTTTCGGCTAACTGGTTATTAGCACAACCGGCAATGATGGTTGCTTTCAACTGCGCAATACTCTCATCATTAATTGACGCACCAAGAGCACAAGGTGAATACACATCAACATCTTGACTATAAATTTCGTCTAAACCAACCACGGTTGCGTTCAGCTCTGTTGCTGCTCTATCTAAGGCAACTGGGTTTATATCCGTAACAAATAATTGTGCACCGGCGGCATGTAATTTTTCACAAAGTGAATAACCGACACTGCCAAGGCCTTGTACTGCAACTTTAATACCAGTTAAATCGTCTCTATCTAACTTAAATTTAACCGCCGCTTTAATGCCTAAGAAAGTACCCAATGCGGTGAACGGAGCTGGGTTACCGCTTTTGCCTTCAAGACCAGAAACGTAGGCGGTACTTTGATTAACTATTGCCATGTCACCTGTCGTGATATTTATGTCTTCAGCGGTATAGTATCGACCATTTAAATTATTAACCGCATGGCCGAAAGCTTTAAATAACGCTTCAGATTTTAGCGTTTTTGCATCGCCAATAATAACGCCTTTACCACCACCGAGTTTTAAACCGGCCATGGCATTTTTATATGTCATGCCCTTAGATAAACGTAATACATCTTTAAGTGCTGCTTCATCGCTTGCATAATCCCAAAAACGACAACCACCTGCTGCTGGCCCTAATACTGTACTATGAACAGCGATGATTGCTTTCAGCCCTGATGCTTCGTCACTGCAATAAACGACTTGTTCATGGTTATCAAAATCTACCAAATCAAAAACGGCCACTATCGAAATCTCCAATCATATTAGATATAGTTAAAGTCTTATTTATGCTTTAACTAGGGTTGTAATAATTCGCTGCGCACAATACCATTTAGGTAAATGCTTCGCTAGTTAAGCCATCAATAAACTTGTACTTTACTGTGAACTAATTCATACAAACATTCTTAATGTTAATATCTTATTAAAATAATCAATATAAAGACCATAAATATGACAGAGAAAAAATCAATGACGGATGAAGAAAAGCAAGCTTGGATCCGAGAACAGTATTTAAAAGCCACTAAATACCTTGCCGATAAAGGGTTAGTTACCGCCAGTGTTTCTGACACTGAGAGTCGCTATTTAGTCCCCATTATGGCGGTATGGAAAATTAACTTGCTTGATAAAACTTCTGTATGGGTTATTTCGGGAGATTTACCCACCGATCACATTGCCTTAAATAGTGGCGAGCCTGCACGAGATGTGGTTAGACACTTTTCCTTAAAGTGGCAACTGCAAGCAGAAAACTTGTTGCGTTTAGAAGACAAAGCACAACATCAGTTTGCACAATTGTTAATAGGTCGTGCTGATGGTTTGTATAAAATTTATGAAAAGGCTGAGCTTTGGCAAGAAACGTCATAGCGTCAGGGTTGATAACTTTTAGTGGCTTAGGTAATACTTCGCCACGCTAATTTCATTTATTGGGCAAGTCATTTTTTGTCTGGGCATACCCGCTTCCATAAATACTGCACCTGCGGTATCAAAATTAAATGCTCTAAAATAATCGGTTGCTTCTAAAGGGCAATAGATAAATATTTCTTTTAAGTTCATTTCGTGCGCTATTGTAAACAGCTTTTGTAAGATAATTCTATCCACGTGATCTTTGCGGCAGGACCTTACAACAGCAATTCGGCTTATTTCTCCGCTAGACAAAATGCGACCGGTGCCTATAGGTTCTTGTGTTTTATCATGACAAGCGAGCACATGATTAGCAAAGTGATCTTTGCGATCGAACTCAATACTTTTCGGGATACGCCATTCATAGACAAAAACCTGTTCCCTAACATTTTTAAGTAAGGGAGCTGCTTGCTCCCACTGCACTCTACTAACCGTGTATGACATTAATTTATTCTATATACCAATAACCCTTATTTAAAACATTAGTTAATAATTGTGTGTTTTTCAAACAATGAGTGAAACTTTTCACTTTTTGGGTTGTTAATGGTTCTTGTTGTGCTAAATGTTGGGCTAATTCAAGGGTATTGTTATCTAAGGCAAAGCTTTCGCCGTTAATATAAAGTGTCGTCTGGTTATCGTTTATTATCGCCGCTTTTAAGCCTGATACCGGCATAAATAAAATATCTGGCTCTGATAAGATATCTTTTAGCTTTTCTTCATCTATCTCATTTACCGGTACTAAAATTTCTAAGGCATGATGGCCTTGAGTTAGGTATTGGCCGATAAATTGTTCATAGAACCCTTCTTGATCAAGTTGTTGCAACATAAATGCTTTTAATTGCTGCTTGTCATGCTGAGTTATATTAAAACTGGCTTGAGATAAAGCTCTTTCAGGATCACTAAACCTTTGTTCACCGAGATTATTATCGATAAGTTTATCGGCAAAACTCGACCATAACTCTTGGCTTGAGGGCGCTTGAAATCCAATAGAAAAATTAACTGAGTTTTCTATTGATACACCATTATGTGGGTGATTTGGTGGTATATAAAGAAGATCACCTGCTTGCGTTATTTCATCGATAATGGCTTCAAATTTTGAAACTTGTTTCAGGTCTGGGTGGGGTAATAATGTAGTTAAACTGCTATCAGGAGCACCCACTTGCCAGCGTCTTTTACCGCTACCTTGAATAATGAAAACATCATATTGATCTAAATGAGCCCCAACACCGCCATTAGGTGTTGAAAAACTGACCATGACATCATCTATGCGCCAGCTTGGAATAAAAGCAAAAGGTGCGAGTAAATCATGCGTTGGTCTTGACCAGTTGTTTACCGCTTGCACTAATAGAGTCCAGTCGGTTTCGCCATATTGAGAAAAATCCTCAAAAGGTCCGTGATCTACTTGCCATTCTGCTTTGCTATTTACACTAACAATACGAGACTCTATTTCACCTTCCATGGCCAATCCTGCAAGCTCATCTGCTGTTATTGAGTCTTCAAAATTAGTAAAAGCTTGTTTGATCAATAACGGTTTTTTTTGCCAGTATTGTGCAAGAAATATTTCGGGGCTTAAATCTCCCCAATTCAACGAATCTATATTCATGGTGAAACCTTATAATCTCAGTATTGTAGCAACATTTAAATAATAAAAAGGGAGCCTAATGGATCCCTTTTTTATCAGCAAAACTCAGTGTGAGTATTTGACTAGTCTAGCTCGTCAATAAACTCTACAGCACGGCCAATATATGAAGCCGGTGTCATTTCACACAGTTGTGCTTTAGCCGCTTCTGGTAATTCTAAGGTCATAATAAATTCACGCATTGAATCACCATTAACACGCTTGCCACGGGTTAATTCTTTTAGTTTCTCATAAGGCTTTTCGATACCGTAACGACGCATGACCGTTTGGATTGGCTCGGCGAGTACTTCCCAGTTTGAGTCAAGTTCAGCGGCTAAGTTAGCTTCATTTACTTGCAGTTTACTGATACCTTTACGTGTCGCTTGATAGGCAATTAATGCATGTGCGAAACCGACACCTAAATTACGTAAAACTGTAGAGTCCGTTAAGTCACGTTGCCAGCGAGAAATAGGTAATTTCTGGGCTAAATGGGTAAATAAAGCATTCGCAATGCCTAAATTACCTTCAGAGTTTTCAAAGTCAATTGGGTTAACTTTATGTGGCATCGTTGATGAACCAATTTCACCCGCAATGGTTTTTTGCTTGAAATGTCCCATGGCTATATAGCCCCAAATATCACGATCGAAATCAATTAATATGGTATTAAAGCGAGCAATAGCGTCGAATAGCTCTGCAATATAATCATGCGGTTCAATTTGAGTGGTAAAAGCATTTAAACGTAAACCTAACGAGTTAACAAACTCATTAGCAAAGTTGTGCCAGTCTACTTCAGGGTAAGCGGAATAATGGGCATTGTAGTTACCGACAGCACCGTTAATTTTTCCTAATATTTCAATTTGGGCAATTTGTTCGCGTTGACGTTTTAAACGAATATAAACGTTCGCCATTTCTTTACCTAGTGTACTAGGAGAAGCCGGTTGACCGTGAGTACGACACATCATAGGAATGTGCTTATACTCGACTGCCAGTGCTTTTATGTCGCCAAGAATATCGTCAATCATTGGCATTAACACATGTTCACGACAATCAGATAACATTAGACCGTGTGAAAGGTTGTTGATATCTTCTGAAGTACAAGCAAAGTGAATAAATTCGGTAATAGCATTTAACTCAGCATTGCCGCTAATTTTATCCTTAAGAAAATACTCAACCGCTTTTACATCATGGTTGGTTGTTGCTTCAATATCTTTAATACTTTGAGCATCGGCTTCTGAAAAATCACTAACAATCGCATCTAAAAGTGCATTAGCTTGTGCAGAAAACGGCGGTACTTCTGCTATTTCTGCAGTCGCGGCTAACTTTTGTAACCAACGTACTTCAACCGTTACACGGTATTTAATTAAGCCAAATTCGCTGAAAATAGGGCGTAATGATTTAACTTTACTGCCATAACGACCGTCAACCGGTGATATCGCACTTAATGCTGAAAGTTCCATAGTAAATTCCTGAAGTTATATTTAAATTTCTTTAAGTAATTGTTGAGCACACGCAACCATCTTTGTGCGACCAAATAATATATTTCTACGTTTTCCGCCAACTTGACGCCATAAAACGCTTGAGCGAATACCTGCTAGTAATAAAGCACGGATTTTATGTTGATTGCTTTGTTGTTTAAGTAAACTTGGCTCACCAGCAACTTGTATCGGTGTGCCGATAGGGCTGAGTAGATCACTGTAAATGCTGGCTAAACTAGCAATAAGGGTGTCACTAGTAATATCGTAATGGGCCAATTGACGTTGGCTTTGTTCGATACGGTCACCGAGCAGCGATAATTGATTTTTTTTATTAGCTAAACGTCGCTCTAAGCCTAATAAACCGACGACATAACGTGTTAGCTCTGGATCTTTTTTCTTGGTTTGATTGCCTAATTGTTCAATTAAGGCATTTAACCCCGATGCTAAGTGCGCAATATCATTACTATAAACCTCTAAAATATTATTAGGTGAAGTCACCATAATACTGTTTAGCATAATAGCGAGCTCAGACTCATCTACTGTGCCTGTTCGGGCAACTTTTTGCACTAAAACAGAGGCTTGGCATATTGCTGCCATGGTAATTGTTTGTTTTTCTAAATTATTCATGTATGCCTTACATTAACGAATAAGGGAATTGATAATACCGCCGCCAAGGCAAATATTATCTTGATAAAACACCACAGATTGTCCGGGTGTTACTGAGCTTTGAGGCTCAGAAAACATAACTAAATATTCACCATTGGCCATCGGTGAAAGATTACAAGCGACATCTTCTTGTCGGTAACGAGTTTTTACCGTACAGCTAATCGGTGCTGTTAGCTCTACCCGGTCAACTAAATGTAATTGATTTGCCACTAAACCTTTAGAGAATAGGCGAGGGTGGTTATGGCCTTGTCCTACGATTAACACGTTACGCTTAAGATCTTTGTCAACAACATACCAAGGTGCTTCACCTGCATTGGCAAGACCACCAATACGCAAACCTTTACGTTGACCTAGCGTGTGGTACATTAAACCATCATGTTCACCAATAGCTTCGCCTTCAGGCGTTTCTATTACACCGGGTTGAGCCGGTAAATATTTGCCGAGAAAGTCTTTAAATTTTCGCTCACCAATAAAACAAATGCCGGTACTATCTTTTTTGTTATGAGTGATTAAATCGGCTTTTTCAGCAATAGCTCTCACTTCAGGTTTTTCAATATGGCCAACAGGAAAAAGCGTTCTACCCACTTGCTCGTGACTCAAAGTATAAAGAAAATAGCTTTGGTCTTTGTTACTGTCTAAACCACGGTGCATCTGCCATTTACCCTGGTTAAATTTGCGCTGTACGTAATGACCGGTAGCAATGTAGTCAGCACCTAAGTCTTCACAAGCAAATTCAAGAAAGGCCTTAAATTTAATTTCTTTATTACACATAATGTCAGGATTAGGCGTTCTACCTGCTTTATATTCTGCGAGAAAATATTCGAAAACATTGTCCCAGTATTCAGTAGCGAAATTAATCGTATGAAGTTTTATGCCTAATTTCTCACAAACACTTTGCGCATCAGCTAAATCTTCTGCGGCAGCGCAATACTCGTCATTGTCATCTTCTTCCCAGTTTTTCATGAACAAGCCTTCGACTTGATAGCCTTGTTCAATTAATAAATAAGCAGAAACAGAAGAATCTACACCACCCGACATACCAACAATGACTTTAGTCTCTTGTGGTAATTTATCTTTTGGGGCGATTGAGTTTGCATTTACATGTTCGTTCGAGGTCATGACAACTATATTTCAATGGAAAATGGCGCGAAATTATAGCATGGTCATTTAGCGCGATGATAGATTAAAGATTAGATTTTAAGAGACTTAACTCAATTTTTTTACCGCTGAGGTAATCTTCAATACATTCCAACACTAATGAACTGCGTAATTGTGCTGATTTTGCTTTAATTTCTGACAGCGTTAACCAATGACAAGCAATAATTTCCTCATCTTGTGGTTGGCAAATTGAAAATGACTCGAGTTCAATAACAAAACAAAAACGTAAATAATGAAGGTTTAACGATTGTCGATAATAATAGTAAATACCGCAAAGATGATCTGGTGAGGCGGTTAATCCCGTTTCTTCCTGTAATTCGCGCATCGCGGCGGCAATTAAGTTTTCACCCGCCTCCAAATGTCCTGCGGGTTGGTTATACACTGTTTTACCATGTTCTAATTCTTCAACTAGCAGGAATTTATCTTGGCAGGCGACAACAACCGCTACGGTTGTATTGGGTTTAAACTGTGCACTGCCGTGTGGGTTTGTTAGTAG